>NC_019695.1:3609024-3909776 GCF_000317125.1 Chroococcidiopsis thermalis PCC 7203 | reverse complement strand
CGCACCAATTCTTCGCAGTGCCTTGGCACAAGTGTATACCCCCTGGGGGTTGAGTTGGGCAGCGGTCTTAGTGTTGGTGTTGCTAGCAGGGGGAGTCTTGTCCTTGCGCGCTCGACAGACTCACTGGTGGGCATTTAGTGGAGCAGTGTTGAGTACAATTTTAGTAGATAGCTTATTCTGGCTAGCTGCGGCACTAGCTTAAATTTTTGCAGATAGCGATCGCCTTGTCTGATACTCAGGTAGTCAATAAGCTATATATTAGTTTCTGATACTAGCTGTGTGCTGATTTCAGTTGGATGCAAAGAGGTAGAGAAACTGTGAAAAAATTGATCCGTTTATTAACAATTTTGAGTGTATTGGTAGGTTGTTTGGGATGGCTGGGCATATCCCAACCCGCGATCGCTACTAATCTTAGCGATTTTAGCCTGCGTACCGTACCAATCCTAGCTGTAGAGTCTCCGGCTCGATCGAGCAATCGAGCAGATGCGAAGCTGGCAACAGACTTTGGCAAGAAAATCGATTTAAATAACACAAACGTTGCTGCTTTTCGGAGATACCCAGGACTTTATCCCACTCTAGCTCGTAAAATCGTTCAAAACGCTCCCTACGAAAACGTAGAGGATGTGATGGAATTACCTGGACTATCCGAGCGTCAAAAACAAACTCTAGAAGCTAATATCGGTAACTTTACCGTTACTGATGTAGAAGCTGCCTACACAATGGGTGACGATCGCTATAACAACGGCATCTACAGATAAATCCTTTTTGAATTGACAATTTAGCCTCAGCCCACCCTATTTCTAGAGTGGGTTATTTTTTACTCGGTTATTGGTTATTTGTGTAGAGACGTTACATGTAACGTCTCTACAAAGATATTCAGTCAACCAACAACTATCAACTATCAACCAACAACCCTTGCTACAAAACCTCAACCATTTTGATGTCATAGTCGTAGGAGCTGGAGCCGCTGGACTCTACACGGCACTGTGTCTACCAAGCCACTTTCGCGTCGGTTTAATTGCAAAAGAAACGATAAATCTGTCTGCAAGTGATTGGGCGCAGGGTGGGATTGCTGCGGCGATCGCGGCTGATGATTCTCCTCAGTTGCATGTAGAAGATACGCTGCAAGCGGGGGCTGGGTTGTGCGATCGCGCATCTGTAGAGTTTCTGGCTCACAAAGCACCGGAATCCATTCAATCTTTGGTAGGCATGGGGGTTGCCTTTGACCGTCGCGATCGCGAATTAGCATTAACCATAGAGGCTGCTCACTCCCGTCGTCGCGTCCTCCACGCCGCCGATACTACTGGTCGCCAGGTCATTGCTACCCTGACAGCGCGGGTTCTCGAACGCCAGAACATTCAAGTTATTCCCCAAACCATAGTTTTAAGTCTGTGGCTGAACCCCCAAACTGGACACTGTGAAGGTATTAGTCTCTTTGATAGCAATCGCATTCTCTGGTTGCGCGCTCGTGCTGTCGTCCTAGCAACAGGTGGCGGAGGTCAAGTGTTTGCCCAGACAACCAACCCCAAATTGAGTACGGGTGATGGCGTGGCGATCGCTTGGCGGGCTGGAGCCATGCTGCGAGACTTAGAATTCGTCCAGTTTCACCCGACTGCTCTGACCAAACCTGGAGCAGACCGATTCTTAATCAGCGAAGCGGTACGCGGTGAAGGAGCGCATTTAATGGATGATACGGGTAAGCGCTTTGCTTTTGACTATCACCCAGCAGGAGAGCTAGCACCCAGAGACGTTGTTAGTCGTGCCATATACAGCCATTTGCAGCGTACCTCAGCCGATCCTGCTACTGCCTGCGTCTGGTTAGATTTGCGATCGATCCCAGAGGCAAAAATTCGTCAGCGGTTTCCCAATATCATTCAAGTGTGTCAGCACTGGGGCATCGATGTTTTTCAGGAGCCAATTCCAGTTGCTCCCGCCGCCCACTACTGGATGGGAGGAATTGCCGCAGATTTAACAAACCGCACTTCAATCCCTGGTTTGTATGCTGTCGGAGAAACAGCTAGTACGGGAGTTCACGGCGCGAATCGTTTAGCAAGTAATTCTTTGCTGGAGTGTGTCGTCTTTGGGGCGCAGATGGCTCTATTGAAAGATGAAGTAGAAGGGAGGAAGGATGAATACACCGGATCGGATTTTAGTCTTTACCCTTTGTCGTTTAGTTTGTCAGAGATTGATTGGCTGAGCCAGCAAACCACAATTGAAGCTATCCGTTACGAACTGCCGCGTTTGGTCTGGCAGAGTGCGGGTATCTGCCGCGAACAGCAAGGATTAGAGCGGGCGATCGCGCAGGTACAATTGTGGCAACAAGCATTTATTACTCTGCCCTTGAGTCAGTTTTTGCTTCAACTTCCGCCTGGACAACCAGCCCATATCAATGTTTCCGATCTTTCAGCCAATCTTCCGGCAAATTCTCTTGAGATAGAGCAGTCTTTGCGTCTGTGGAGCGAAACCCGCAATCTTCTTGATATTGCTTACTTAATTCTCAAAAGTGCTGCCTTTCGTACCGAAAGCCGAGGCGGACATTACCGCTTAGATTATCCTCATACCGATCCTCACTGGCAAGCTCATACTCTGATCCAGTACGAACAGTGGTGGAAATCCGAACCGACCGCAACTTAACAACCAATTTGCTTACCTCGTACCAGATCCGATTGTTCTACTAGGACTACCGATTGAGATTGGTGGTTGGTACTGACTGATTTGGGCGATCGCCGGAGGAGCATCCGAGAAACTAGTTACAAAATTGACTAAGGTATCAACACTGCCAGTAATCCAAAAAACAACCAATTGCAAGCCAAGTACGACTGTAACAATAGTATTCTTGAGGCTGTCGGACATGGCTGTTGCTGAACTACTACGCATTTAAATACCTCGTATTTTATCTGACTTCCTCAGTAGTATTACTAGTTTTTAATTTGGTTTATGTAATTTTTATACATTGATAAACAGAATGTAGAGACATCTCTTATAGTTACTACAATCACATCAGACAATTTACGGAACAGACATGATTTTATTCAGCCGCAAATTAAATTTCACTCTGTCTACAGATAGAAGAACTAGTCTCTCCAAAGAGAGAAGTAAAAATTGATGGTTCAAGTTAAGTTGTTAGAGCTAGAAAGCCCTTTCAGCTAAAGGTAACGTAGTTTTGCATCTATCTCACAGCAGAGATAAATAAAATGCTTGTTCTGTGGCAATTGAAGCTAATCCGTCTTTAGCAGGATTTACGTGTTGCGATCGTTAATACAAATTAGCTTTACAAATTAGTTTGACTAGAGATAGCAACTGCTATTTGATAGCAGTTTTTTCCTAGCTGCTTTGCTCGGTACATTGCAGTATCAGCCTGCTTAATCAGACTATCAATAGTATTGCAATGCAGGGGATAAACGCCAATTCCCACACTAGCTGTAATTGAAAGAGCCTGTTCGTTAAGCGCAAAAACCTCGGACAGAGTTGCCAAAATCTTATTTGCTACTTTTTCGGCAACGCTGACTTCTGGAATTGCAGGCAAGATAACGGTAAATTCGTCACCACCCAAACGAGAAACAATATCGCTGTGACGCAAACACCCAGATAGTCTTTGGGAAACAGCAACTAACAAGCGATCGCCCCAGTCATGTCCTAAAGTATCATTGACCTGTTTAAAGCCATCTAGATCGATATACAATAGTCCTACCAACAACTGATGGCTTTGCGCCCAAGCAATTGACTGGTTCAGATGTTCGAGGAATAGCTGTCGATTTGGTAAACCCGTCAGTGGATCGTGTAAAGCCAGATGGCGGAGTCTTTGTTCGGAAAGCTGTAGCTCGGTATTATATTGGACTAAATCCGCTGTCTGACGCTTCAGTTCCTCTTCCAACCGCTTGCGTGCCGTGATATCTCGGATGACACCCACGAGATATAGATTGCCAGCCGCATCTCGATGGAGCGATCGCTTCGTAGAAATTAAATGAGTCGTCCCGCTGGCATCGCTAAATTCTTCTTCGTGTTCCATAGTCATGTTACTACGAAAAACCAGATCGTCCTGCTGGCGAAAAACTTCTGCTTCTTGGGGAGAAAAAAAATCGACTTCCGACTTGTCAATTAATTCTGCTAACGGATAACCAATCAGGCGACAGTAAGCTTCATTCAATACGATCCAACGATACTTTTTATTCTTGACAAAAATCGGATCGGGAATCGTATCGATTAGCCCCTGCAAAAAATCTTTGGAGCGCTTGAACTCCTCTTGTAACTGAGCATTACAGGCAGTCATCAGACCGGATACAGCAAATAGCGCCAGTAAAGGTGGGATAACAGGCAGCCACCAACCTTGAAAAAAAGCAAGATAAGTAATACTAATTAAGCCTAAAGCCGCCAGCAGCACGTAAATTGTGGAATAGACGATCTGCCAACGGCAACTGAGATTTGCTGCCACCACGATCCAAGCCACTATCCACGCACTTTCCCAAAAATCCGACCAGACGTGGATTAAGGGGCGTTCTCCTAAAGCTGCGCTGACAATTTGGCTAACAAAATTAGCATGTAGTTCTACTCCGGCAATCGGTTGAGCTGCTCCCCATAGGGGACTGGCGCTATCGGGAGTATAGAAAAAATCCTTTAAGCTAGGGGCAGTAGAACCGATAATGACAATGCGATCGCGAAATGTTTCTGCTGGTACTCGCTCAGCCAGTACGTCACTCATCGACACTCGGAGAAAATTCGTGCTGGGATGACGAAAGTTAGCGAGGATTTGATATCCACCAGCATCAGCACCGACATAACCGCCATCGTGAGGCTGAAAGCGGTGAAACACGGCTTGACCCAAATGCAACGCCTGAAAATTCTTATCGATTGATAGGGACGCGATCGCTTCTGCTTGCAGGTACGTTAAAGCTAATTTCAAATCGAAGCTTTCATGTAGTTTTGTAGGTGTAGACCAGTACAGCAACCCTCGCCTCACCCTACCATCAGCATCTAAGACAACATTGTTAAAACCAACGCGATCCAGTCGATCCAAAAAGGGCGATGGGGCGACTCTAGAGCGATCGCCCAGTTGTTCTATACCGACTAAATTGTCAACGATCGTCAAAGCTTGGCGCAATTCCTGCTGACCTGGAGGTACGGGCAAGTCGCGATAGATATCTAAACCTATAGCGCGAGGCTTGGCAACACTCACTTTTTGCAACAATTCGGCAACTACCCGATCTGGTAAGGGCCACTGCCCGACTTGCTGTAAATCTGCCTCATCGATCGCCACAATTGCAATCCTAGTGTCTTGCGCTTCCCAAGGACGCAGGCGAAAAAACCGATCTAAAGCCGCCCACTCCAAAGGCTGTAGTAAACCACTGAAGCGTAGCAACAAGCAAATAGCAGCGCTAAAAATTGTAATCCAAACTCGCTGTTTACGAGATAGCAAAGGAGGGTTAAGGAGTGAGGAGTGAGGAGTGAGTGGCTAAATTCTGAGTTTTGTTCTAGTGACTAGTCACGAGTCACTAGTCACTAATAACTAACTACTGAAATGCATTCGGAAAGTTCTTGAAATTCGTCTGTCCTTTATAGCCAGAAATTTCTGCTAATTCCTTCAAAGACTTCACACCTGCATATTGTTTACCGTTAATCTCCCAAGTGGGAAAACTTTGAATCTTGGCTGCTTCGCATTCGGGTGCTAGCTTCTTGGCTTTAGGGGGAGCGCACTCAATATGGTTGATATAACTGTAGGCTTCTTTGCCAAATAGTTGCTTTTGTTCGTGACAGTGGGGACACCACCAAGCGATGTATTCTTTAGCTCCAATCTCTTTGAGATGTTTTGCCAGTGCGATTTCTGATTCTCCAGAAGTCGTTGTAATCTGCCAACCAACTCCTGGGATGGGATCTCCAGCAGGCTCTAGCTGGACTTGTTGTGCAGTAGTAGTATCATTTGGTTTTTCTACATCCGCATAAACGGCAAGCGTACCAACTAGCGTGACCATTCCTACTATCAATGCTGTAAATAATATTTGCCCTACGTCTTCCCAGGAGCGACCTAATAGTGTCAGGGTTAGCATACTAACCGAGAAGAGCGCCGAGGCAATACAGTACAAGCAAAAGGCGTTGATTTTAGCAAATAACACGTACATTAAGTAGCCGCTAAAAACGGACATGGCGATCGCCCCTGCTAATAGCAGCATCCACGTCACATTCTCCAACTGAGAGCGGAGTGCTTTATTTTGAGTTGGATTAACTGCTAGGGGAGTCAGGGCAAACACGACCATACTCGTATAAGCCAAACAACCGAATAAAGCCAAAGGTAAGCCAAATACAGTTGCCCAAGGACTTGAAAGGACATCCGCGCAGCTAGAACTCGCCTCAGCACCCGCGCTAGCGAGACATCCAGGCGTGCGTCCCATCAACTTTTCTATAGTTAAGTATGCCGTGACCAGCGCCCCCACTCCGGCGATCGCAGCGATCGCGGGGCGAGACCAGCGATGAATCCAAGGTGTAGAACGTCGGCGTATCATAAACAAATGACAAATGATAATTAATAAATGACAACTAATTATTAGCTTTGTCAATCATAACGGAACCTTTTTACGACCCTTGGGCAATATCACAACTCCGTTACATAGTAGGGAGCAGGGAGTAGGGAGCAGAGGGGCAGAGGGGCAGGTGGGCTTTGTGTGCAGGTGAGCTTCAGGTGCAACAACCAACAACCACCAATTACCCATTACCCATTACCCATTACCAAATCACCAATTCCAAATCACCAATTCCGAATTCCGCGCTTCCGAATTCTCCCCACTCACCACTTATTCCCGACTCCCGTACGGGCGGGTTTAGAAACCCGCCCCTACCGACTCCCGACTCCCTTCAAACTAGCTACTTTTGTAAAACTACGACGTGCGGCTTCGACAAACTGGCTGACGCGAATCGGATCGACTGGCTGTTCCCGTCGTCCGTGACGTTTGAGAGAACTAGAAACAATCACTCCATCTGCGGCTGGCATTAAAGTAGAAATATTTTCCCAATCCGCACCACTGCCAATAAAAACTGGCGTGCCGTTGGCTGCTGCTGTCGCCAGTTCTAGGTCTTCTAAGTTGGGCGGGTTACCCGTTGCCCAACCAGACAGAATCACTGCGTCGGCTAGTCCCCGCTCGATCGTGTCTTGTACGGCATTGGTTAAATTGGTAGAACTGAGAGGACGAGCGTGCTTTACCAATACGTCCGCAAAGATTTTGACATCGCTACCAAGTTCTCGCCGATAGCGCAAAAGGCTGTGAGCTTGTCCTTCAATAATGCCTTGATCTGTTGCCATCACGCCTGTTAGAACGTTGACGCGAATGAATTGTGCCTGCACGCAACTGGCGATCGCTAATCCACTATGAGCGTCATTTCGCAATACGTTCAGTCCGATCGGTAGAGTTACTAGCTGTTTGAGCCGCTGTACGATCAGTGTCATGGCGCTGACGACTGCTGGATCGACTCGCTCTTTAACGAAAGGTGCGTCAAAAAAATTTTCGACAATAATTCCATCTACTCCACCAGAAGCTAAAGCTGTAGCTTCCTGTTCTGCCCTGTCAATGACAGCAGCTAAACTTCCACCCCAGCGAGCCGAGGTAGGCAGGGGTAATAAATGTACGACTCCAATGATAGGGCGATCGGTTTTAAATGTCTGATTCAGATCCACGTCTTTACAATACTTCGGACGCACTTATTTAGAAGTAGGCTAAGACAAATCATAACTTCTTTCAGTTATCAGTTATCAGTGGTTAGTGACTAGTAGCTAGTGATTTGAAGAATCTAGTCACTAGTCACTAGTCACTAGTTACCGCATAATTTTTGTAAAATATTGTAAATTTTCATTCATTACGCTACTATATAGATTGCATAGGTTGAGCGATTGCATTGACCGCATCCGGTGAGCAGAGAGCCATAGGGGTGTAGCATCAAACGGGTAAGCCGTTTTGGAAGCGATCGCTACAATAGAACGACTGAAAAACCCTGTCTCTACTTACACTTAAATTGATTTCATGGGCAAAAAGCCAACAATTGCATTTTCTCATCTAGGCTGCGAGAAAAATCGAATAGATACGGAACACACGATCGGACTCCTCGTTCAAGCTGGATACGAAGTCGATAACGACGAAGAACTAGCTGATTATGTTGTCGTCAATACTTGTAGCTTTATTCAAGCAGCGCGTCAAGAATCGGTTCGTACTATAGTCGAGCTAGCAGAAGCAAATAAAAAAATTGTCATTATGGGCTGCATGGCGCAGCACTTTCAGGAACAACTGCTAGAAGAGATCCCAGAAGCGGTAGCCGCGATCGGTACGGGAGACTATCACCAAATTGTAAACGTAATTGAGCGGGTAGAAAAGGGAGAAAAAGTAAAGCTTGTCTCGCCCGAACCAACATATATCGCTGACGAAACTACACCTCGCTATCGCACGACGACGGAAGGAGTTGCATACCTGCGGGTGGCAGAAGGATGCGATTACCGTTGCGCTTTTTGCATTATTCCTCACTTAAGGGGAAATCAAAGATCGCGCTCGATCGAATCGATTGTGGCAGAAGCAAAGCAACTCGCCGCTCAAGGGGTACAGGAAATTATCTTGATTTCCCAAATTACCACTAATTATGGTGTAGACTTGTACGGCGAACCAAAATTAGCGGAACTGTTAGTTGCTTTAGGTAAAGTCGATGTTCCTTGGATTCGGATGCATTATGCTTATCCAACAGGGTTGACACCGAAAGTCATCGAGGCAATTCGAGCCACGCCAAATGTCTTACCGTATTTAGACCTACCCTTACAACACTCCCATCCTGAAATTCTCCGTGCGATGAACCGCCCTTGGCAAGGTCGGGTCAATGACAGTATTATCGAACGGATTAAAACGGCAATCCCAGAGGCAGTTGTACGGACAACATTTATAGTAGGATTTCCTGGCGAGACAGACGCGCACTTCGAGCATCTGATGCAGTTTGTCGAACGCCACGAATTTGACCATGTGGGTGTGTTTACATTTTCTCCAGAAGAGGAAACTCCAGCTTACAGCCTGCCGAATCAAATTCCTCAAGAAATTATGGATGCAAGACGAGATGCTTTAATGGCACTCCAGCAACCGATTTCTTGGCAGAGAAATCAGGCGCAAGAAGGCAAAGTTGTGGATGTTTTAATCGAGCAAGAAAATCCTGAAACTGGAGAATATATCGGACGTTCAGCTCGGTTTTCACCAGAAGTAGATGGTTTAGTCTACGTCAAAGGTGTAGCTAGGTTAGGTTCAATCGTGCCAGTCAAAATTACCGAGGCTGAGCCATACGATCTCAAGGGTGAGGTTGTGAGTAGCTAATAGCGCATAGCTATCGATCGATAACAATCGATAACAAAAGTAGAAAAAACAGAGTAGTTTAGGAGCTTAAATGAATTTATCCTTTGAAAGCTTAGGTCTTTCAGAAAGCCGTATTCAACAATTAGAAAAAATTGGATTCACTACACCAACCAATATACAAGTACAGGCAATCCCCCAATTATTAGCAGGGCGCGATGTCGTTGGTAAATCTCAAACAGGTACGGGTAAAACAGCCGCATTTTCTTTGCCGATTCTAGAGCAAATCGACCATCAAAGTAAGGCAGTACAAGCGCTGATTCTCACTCCTACGAGGGAATTAGCCGTTCAAGTCTGCCAAGCAATGAAAAGCTTTGTAGATCGAAATGAAAGCCGCATTCTAGCTATCTACGGCGGGCAATCAATTGAACGCCAAATTCAGCAGCTCAATCGCGGCGTACAAATTGTGGTTGGTACGCCAGGGCGAGTGATTGACTTGCTCGATCGCGGCAATCTTAAGCTAGATAAAGTGAAATTTGTCGTACTTGACGAAGCCGATGAAATGCTGAGCATGGGTTTCATTGATGATGTGGAAAAAATTCTTGCTTCCGCACCAAAAGAGCGACAAACAGCTTTGTTTTCGGCAACAATGCCAAGTGCAATTCAGATGTTAGTCGGGAAGTTTTTACACTCGCCCGTCACAGTTACGGTAGACCAGCCAAAAGCTGCTCCTACTAAAATTAGTCAAGTCGCTTACCTCGTACCGCGTCATTGGACAAAAGCAAGAGCATTGCAGCCAATTTTAGAATTGGAAGACCCAGAATCTGCAATCATATTTGTCAAAACTCGCAAAACAGCAGCAGATCTCACCAGTCAACTGCAAGCATCGGGTTATAGCGCCGACGAATATCACGGCGATTTAACCCAACAAGCACGGGAGCGCCTGCTATCGCGGTTCCGCAACAAGCAAGTACGGTGGGTGATTGCAACAGACATCGCCGCACGCGGTTTAGACGTAGATCATTTAACTCACGTTATTAACTACGATTTACCTGACAGCGTAGAAACTTACGTTCATCGGATCGGACGCACGGGTAGAGCCGGAAAAGAAGGCACGGCAATTTCCCTCATCCAACCGTTCGATCGCCGCAAACAGCAGCAGATCGAACGTCACGTTCGCCAAAGCTTGAAAGTTAGCTACGTCCCCACCAAAGCGCAAATCGAAGCGCGGCAAATTGAAAAACTGCAAGAACAACTGCGGGAAGTTCTCTCTGGGGAAAGATTAGCCTCCTTCTTGCCAATCGTGCGCGAACTGAGTGAAGAATACGACGCACACGCGATCGCCGCAGCCGCTTTACAAATGGCTTATGACAAAACCCGTCCAGCGTGGCTCGACTCCGCTGAAGACGACATAGCAGACGAAAAGCGCTCCACTCCCAAGCCTCGTTTAGCCAAACGCGATCGCAACGGAGAAAAAGAGTTTTCCAGCTCAGACAAGCGCTCAGTTGCTAAACCCAAACTGCGCACGGCACGAGAAAACTAGAGCATAGGGTTTTTAAAGATAAGAGAGACAAGGAGGACAAGGGAGACAAGGAGGACAAGGGAGAAATTCAATTCCATTATCCAAAATTTCCCAACCCCCGACTCCCGACTCCCTAATAAAGCCACGGACGAGTTACTTGCTCTAACTGAGTTATTTCTTCGTCCGTCATCTGCCAGCCGAGAGCGCCAGCATTTTGCTGGACTTGGTTGGCATTTTTTGCACCCGCGATCGCAACTAGGTTACCTTGAGCAATTAACCAATTAAGGGCAACTTGAGCGGGGGTGCGTCCGTGGCGATCGCCAATTTTTTTCAAGATCGAAATCACTGGTTCGATTTTTTGCAAACCTTCTTTGCTAAAACGAGGATCGATCCGGCGTGCGCCTGTAGGCTTCTCGGCACTACTAGCCGTGTATTTTCCAGTTAACAAGCCTTGTGCTAGAGGGCTGTAAGCCAAGATTGTTACACCTAGCTGTCGTGCCGTGTCGAGAATGCCGTTTGTTTCAATTTGCCGCGTTAAAAGCGAGTAGCGGACTTGATTGCTAGCCAGCTTGACTCCACGGGCTGCCAAAATTTTGTATGCTTGCTGCATTTGTTCTGCGGAATAGTTGCTGACTCCTACTGCCTCGATTCTGCCCCGTTGCACTTCATCGGCAAGGGCATTCATCAGCGTTTCTTGACTCATGAAAAAGCTGAAAGGCCAGTGGACTTGGTAGAGGCTGACTCGCTCCAAATCCAGACGCTTGAGGCTTTCCGTCAGCGCATCAGAGACGGATTGAGCTGTAAACCGCCAAGGCGCGGGACCGAATTTCGTCGCAATCTGAATGGGGCGATCGCTTTGTTGGATGAATTGCCCCAAATACTTTTCCGATAATCCAAATCCGTAGACTTCTGCCGTATCAAAAAATGTCGTACCCGCATCTAGTGCGGCTTGGAAGGCTACCTGTAGCTGCTTGGCATCCTCCTCATCGCTGCCATAGTTCCAAAATAGTTTGTCGCCCCACGCCCACGTTCCAATGCATAAAGGACAAACAGCAGCGCCATCCTGACCTAATTTGATAGTTTCCAATTTTATCGTACCTATTTACACTTCTTTACACACTCTTAGTGTAGCGTTGCCGTCGCGATCGCAGTTCTGGCTAAGGTTTATCCTAAAGAAAGCAGAAAATGTATCGATAAATAGTTGTTTTTATAAAAAATATGGCGAAAAGTAGCTCGTCCGAACGAGAACAGTTACCTCCTAAAATTAATATCCTGACTATGTTCCGGTTAGGCTTATTTCAAATGGGACTGGGGATGATGTCCGTTCTCACCCTGGGAGTCCTCAATCGGATTGCGATTAAAGAATTGGCAATTCCGGCTACCCTAGCAGCAGGAACGATCGCCATGCATCAGTTTGTGGCTCCCTCGCGCCTGTGGTTCGGGCAAATGTCTGATGCCAAAAAGATGTGGAGCAATCACCGCACGGGTTACATTTGGATTGGTGCGGCATTATTTGCGATCGCTGCCTTTCTTGCAGTCCAAGTTATGTGGCAACTTGGCAGCAGTATATACAACCAAGGCTGGAGTTTCGTTACCTATGGTTGGATAGCGTTATTAGCGGGAATCTTTGCTTTGTACGGGTTGGCACTTAGTTCTAGTTCTACCCCATTTGCTGCTTTGCTCGTCGATGTTTCCGATGAAGACAACCGCTCTAAACTCGTAGGTGTTGTGTGGTCGATGCTCATGGTAGGAATTGTGATTGGGGCAATTATCAGCTCCAAACTTCTGCCCGCTGCCTCCACTTGTCAAGAGTCAGCTGTAGGAACAGTATCGCTTTACAGTCAACCCGCTCAACTTGCTATCCTACAAAGCTCGATTAACCGCTTATTTTTCATTTTGCCGGGAGTTGTCACTGGGTTAGCTCTACTATCAACGTTTGGTGTAGAAAAAAAGTATTCTCGCTACACATCGCGATCGATAGTCGCAGATAGAGAAGACCAAATTACCATATCTAGGGCGCTGAAAGTCCTAACCGCCAGCCGTCAAACGGGTTTATTCTTCACCTTTCTCCTCGCCATGACACTCAGCTTATTTATGCAAGAAGCAGTGATGGAACCTTATGGCGGGGAAGTCTTCGGAATGTGCGTTGCGGAAACTACGAGGCTGAATGCTTTTTGGGGTACGGGTACGTTACTAGGAATTGGTAGCACGGGCTTTTTAATCGTGCCACGGATTGGCAAGCAAAAAACGACTCAAATCGGTTGTATCCTAGTTGCTCTGAGTGTAGGACTCGTCATTGCATCGGGTTTTACTGCTAATCGCCAAGTTTTGCAGGGAGCATTAGTCCTATTTGGCTTGGCTTCTGGCGTGACCACCACGGGTGCATTGAGTTTAATGCTAGACTTTACGGCAGCAGAAACAGCAGGGACATTTATTGGCGCGTGGGGGCTGGCGCAGGCATTAGCGCGGGCAACGGCAACAGTTAGTGGAGGGGCAATATTAGACGTAGGCAAACAGCTATTTTCAGCCCCAGTGCTAGCTTACGGTTTGGTATTTACCATTCAAGCGTTGTTAATGGTGTTAGCAATTTGGTTACTCAGTCGCGTAGATATAGTCGAATTTCGCAGCAACGCCAAAAAAGCGATCGCTTCAGTATTTGAAAACGAATTGGATTGATAAATGGTTAATGGGTAATGGGTAATTGGTAATTGGTAATTGGTAGTTGCTTTCTTGTCCCCCTTTGCCCCCTTGTCCTCCTTGTCCCCACACCCTACACCCTACACCCCACACCCCACACCCTCATTCATGACTGATTTCTGGACGACGATTCTCGATTTTGCCGCTACCACCTCCCAGAGGGTAGGGGCGCAACTGATGCAGGATTTCGGGCAGGTACAAGCCTCTCAGAAAGCTGATGGTAGCCTCGTTACCCAAGCAGATAAATGGGCAGATCGAGAAATTCAAGATGCGATCGCCTCCAACTTCAACGGCTATGGTATTTTGAGCGAAGAAGGAGAGACAATTTTTCCTGATGCTGAATGGTGCTGGGTTATCGATCCGCTTGACGGAACGACAAACTTTACGCGGGGACTTCCCATCTGGGGTATTTCTTTAGGACTGCTGTACCGAGGTACGCCTGTTTTTGGCTACGTCCACTTACCACCGCTAGGACAAAGTTTTCACGGCTTTTGGGCAGGAGATTCGGGGCTAGCAACACCTACAGGGGCATTTCTCAACCATCATCCGATCCATGCTAGTACCGATGTGGTTAGCAAAAATCACTTTTTCAATCTCTGTTCCCGCAGCACTGCTGTCATGCAATCTGGCTTTCCCTGCAAAATTAGGATGCTGGGGGTTGCCAGTTACAACTTTCTCACCGTTGCTGCGGGTGCTGTACTGGGTGGGGTAGAAGCGACACCGAAAATTTGGGATTTAGCAGGGGCTTGGGTAATTTTACATGCAGCTGGAGGAACTTGGGTAGAGCTGCGATCGCCATCTATTTTTCCTTTATTACCTGGGAACGATTACAGCAATATCTCTTTCCCCTCTCTTGTCGTCAGTCGTCGCGAACTGATTTCAGTATTTCAACCCTTCTTAGAATCTTTAAAATAGCAGCACTAATTAACTACAGACAACTTGAAATCTTTAAAAAAACACTCCGTCAAACTACGGATGAAGCGCTAAGATGTACCAGAAGCCGTACATTACTTAACATATGCACGTTCATCCGTCTGCCAGCAACTCAACTATACGTAGTCTGCGCCAATTCTTAGTTAAAAGTGCGCCCTACATTGTTATTGCTAGCATTCTTCTTGTAGTTATTGCCACTCTTTTCCCTTTCAATTTCTCTAGGGATGAAGGTGGCTCTCTGAGATATTTTTTTAGCAATTTCAAACATTCTAGTCATTTGGGCGATAAGATTAAGAATATATTTTTATTTATTCCATTTGGCTTTAGTCTAACCTGTTTTTTGCAGGTAAGAAAGTTCAGTTTATTATTAAAACTAGTTTCAGTTATATTTCTTAGTTTTATTCTATCTTTCGTTGTAGAAACGCTCCAAATTTTCTTGCCTTCTAGAGAAACCTCACCTGCCGATCTCTTCACTAATAGCTTAGGTGGATTTATCGGGTTTTTATGTTTTTATATCTGGAAATTTAAATTTGTTAGTTATATTTTAACTTTAATTGAAAAGAACAAAAATCGGTTTAGTTTTCCTATAGTAGCAATTGCTTTTTTAGGTTATTTAGCTACATCTATCCTGTTTACAGTTCCGTTACAATCCGCAAATAACTTAAGTACTTGGGATTTAAATTATCCTCTCATATTAGGCAACGAACGTACAGGCGAACGTCCTTGGGAAGGATTTATTTCAGAAGTCGCTTTTGCAGATAAAGCATTCTCTTCAGCAGAAATAGAGCGCGTGTTTGCCAGCCAAAACTGGTGGAATAATGTAGATACACCTTTGATAGGAAACTATCAGTTAGACAGACAAAATTACAGCGATCGCGCGGGAAACTTGCCCGATTTGAGCTGGCGAGGGCAACTACCAGAAATAACAGACGATCGAGGAGTCTTTCTAAGCGATCGCCATTGGCTGCAAACAGATACTCCTGTGAATCGACTCAATCAAAGATTACAAGAAACCTCTAAGTTTACAATAATAACAACAATTGCAACTGCTAAGTTTCAACAAAAAGGACCAGCTCGAATTATTTCTATTTCAGATAGTAATGGTAGGCGCAATTTTACTTTAGGACAACAAGGCAATAATTTAAACCTGCGACTGCGAACACCGATCAACGGTGTTAATGCTCAGTATTTAGACACAAACGTGCATAACCTTTTTACAGATAAACAGTTTCACAAGCTAGTTATAACATATGCTAATTCAGGGTTGCATGTCTATGTAGATAACTTACAAAACCGATACAATATTAACCTTCTAGAAGTATTACCAAAAGAAGATCGAATTCTTTACTATGGCTTGATATTCATTCCTTTAGGAGCGCTATTAGCAATTGTTATTACACTAGCAAAACAACAATTCATCCGTTATACATTGTTTTATGCTGGTATTTTATTGCCAACTCTGATTGTAGAAACAATCTTAGCAATGAGTAGTGGTAGAAGCTTTGAAATAGCAAATATTTTACTTGGTATGCTGATGACAGCCTCTACAACCTTAATTTTGAAGTTGCAAATTCCTTTTTGGTTGAGAAATAAAGTCTTAAATTTTGCTAATCATAAAACCTAAATTAGCACCGTATAATTCAGTTTGATTCAGATAAGACGATCCCCTCAACCCCCCTTAAAAAGGGAGGCTAGCCGAGATAGTACAATTTAATCTTACTGCCAAATATAATCTGCTATCGGCTGGTTAGAATTAGTAGCAGGATCTTGAGGAAGACTTAACAACACAGAAACCTGTGAGAATTGCGGAGGCATTCTTCTAGCTACGCGGCTAAGAATACCATAACCATAAATAATATGTCCTTGCCCAGCAATCACGGCAACTTGATGCTTAGGATTAGCTTTGACAAACTTAGCAACTTCTGCTGCCATAGTCTCATCCCATAAAACCTGAGCTAAAAAAAAGCGATCGAACCCGCTACTATTACCTCGATTGGAATGTTGATGCTGTGCAAAAGTTTTAGCTAACATCTGACGGTAAGCAGCATTATCAGTCCGAATTTCTGAAGCAGGAGGAATAATTTTTCGCTGTTGAGGTGTGAGACTATCTAAACCTGCTTTTGCAACTTGACGAGTAATTTCAGAAGGCGTGTTCACAGCTAAAACTGACAATTGTTTCTCTTTCGCAAATCTGAGTATAGGCGCATAAGACTCCCAAGAATATCCCCATCTTTGCTCGTATTCAGTTTGTTCTAGCAAGTCTTTTTCAGTCAACTTACCAGCTAAATAGCTATCGATCGCATCTTGATATGGTATTTGAAACATCTCCATCGCGATCGCAACTTGAGGATTTCTTTTTTGTAACTCTTGAATTATTTTTAACTGAATTTTGCGATCTCGGTCGCGATCGTGAGTTTCTCCCAAATACAGCACACGTGCTTTTGCTAATTCTTGTAAAGCCCTTGACTGAGTAATCGTAACGTCCTCTATACTACAACTTTGATTCTGAATAGAGACATTTACCTTAGAGAAGTCTGGTACAATAATTTGTGGACGACAATTGTTGACTGTTTTTTGAGCATTTACAGACCAATTGCAAATCAAAAAAATACTTAACACGCAAATTAATAAATAAATCGAACTTCGCCATTTCCACTTTTTGATTAACTGCTGCATCTTCTTCTTTGAGCTATTTATAAAACATGCAAACAACCTTTTGCGGTCTTTCTTAGCGTCTTCGCGTCTACTCTACGAGAAGCCGCTGCGCGTCTATGCGTGACATTAAAATAAATCTCAGCTTTTATCAACCAGCTATCAAAATGAAAGGACTCTGGCTCGAAAACAACCAATTACAACTGCGTACAGATATCCCCACTCCCGAACCTTCCCCAGGAGAAGCCTTAGTGCGCGTCCTACGAGCGGGTATTTGTAACACCGACTTAGAACTGATCCGGGGTTACTATCCTTACACGGGTATTCTAGGTCATGAATTTGTTGGCGTAGTCGAACAAGGACCCACTCATCTAGTTAACCAAAGGGTAGTAGGAGAAATCAATGCTACCTGCGGTCAATGTCGGTTCTGTCGCAACGGACAGCCAACCCACTGCGAAAACCGCACCGTATTGGGAATCGTCAACCGTGATGGAGCCTTTGCCGACTATCTCACCTTACCAACCACAAACCTACATCCCGTACCAGACAACGTTTCTACGGAAGCTGCTACATTTACCGAACCTATCGCCGCAGCATTAGAAATTCAGCAGCAGGTGCAAATTCAGGCAGCAGATCGCGTGTTAGTAGTGGGAGATGGTAAGTTAGGGCAGCTAGTCGCCCAAACCTTAGCTTTAACTGGTTGCGATTTATTAGCTGTAGGCAGACATCAGGAAAAACTGGCTAACTTAGAAGCAAGAGGGATTAAAACAGGCTTAGCTGAAACCGTAACCGACAGATCTTTCGATCTTTCCGTCGAGTGTACGGGCAATCCAGCAGGATTTGCGATCGCCCGTCGTGCGTTGCGTCCTCGCGGTACGCTAGTACTCAAAAGCACCTATGCAGGTAACTTGAGTTTTGACGCTTCCGCTTTGGTTGTAGACGAAATTACCCTCATCGGTTCCCGTTGCGGACCTTTCCCCGCTGCCCTAAATTTACTCGCCACTCAAAAAGTAGACGTTCAACCGCTAATTCACGCTCGTTATCCGTTGAGTCAAGGACTAGCCGCCTTTGAACGCGCTCAAACACGCGGTGTGATGAAGGTCTTGTTAGAAATGGATTGAGATTGAGCTAATTTAGTACAGCAAGGGATTGGTTTTCGCTTGGTAATCCATGCAAGTAATTGCTGCCTCGGTATTAGCAATCGTAGGTTGTACTGTACATTTCAGTCGATAATCTCCTGTAAAAAATTGACAATTCGTACAGGGAATTTGGTGCAATTTTTGACTGGTAGCTACACTGTCTCGCACGGCGCTATAGAGACTCCAAACGATGAGAGCTACAATTGCCCAAGCACTAACAAAGCAAACCGGAACTAAAATTGGTTGGATAGCCTGAATGACAAAATAGATGAATTGCAACACAAAAACTCCAAAAAGCAAAAACCTGAGAACGTAAGTACGAGTATTTGTCTGTTTGATGACTTGTAGAAAATTCTACAAAAAACAGCTTGAATTCACACTCCTCCCTATGTTGGGTTTATATAGAAATTAAGTAGCTTTTGACACAAAGCTGTCAGTTATCAAGCAGCAGGGAGCAGTGACCAGTGACTAGTGACCAATGACCAACTTAACGTAAAACTACTGAGACATTAGGCATGACTTCACAAATAAAATAAATTCCTCAGTAAAAATGCGCTTGGAGCGATCGCAATAAAGAGGATACCTTGTGTCCAGTTGCGTTCCTTTATACCAACGATAGTCACTTTAGGGGATTGCCTGGGAAACGGGAACGATTGTTTCTCCTTTCCCCTTTCCCTTTAATTGCTGACTTGCTCTTTCTATGAAAAACTTAGGCTCTCCTGGTAGGTATGAGACGAGCCGCGCTACCTAGAACGACATCCCCTGATACATTAATAGCAGACACCAGTAGAGCCAATACTAAACTATGTCTCATGGCGAACATCCCGAGCATTTACATCTTTTAGAGGCGGGATGGGATGGCTTTCATTTCATCTATGAGTTAGAACCCGCTGATGAAATGCCTGCGAGCTACATGAGTCAGCATCTCGTGATTATTGCTTTAGACAATTTTCGGGCAAGCTTCGATTTCAATGGCAGCTGGCAACATATAGATTACGCTCAAGGCGATATTGGCATTTTTCCAGCCAGCCAATTGTTCCCCAGAACGCAAGTGGATCGCGAAGTCCCTATTTTAGATCTATTTCTCGCTCCTGCCACTCTATACCGTGCTGTTGATGAATCTATCGAGGAAAATTGTATCGAACTCATACCCCAGTTGCAATTACGCGATCCGTTGATTCAGCAGATAGGGTTAGCGTTGAAAGCTGAGTTAGCGGTAGGAGGTGCGGAGAGTCGGTTATATGCAGAATCGATGGTGACGGCGCTTTCGGCTCACTTGTTACGCCGCTATACTTCTCGCCAGCAGACAATTAGAGATTATCGAGGTGGATTACCCAAGTATAAGCAAGACCGGGCGATCGCCTACATTCACGAAAATTTAGATCGCAACATCACTTTGACAGAACTCAGTAATGTCGTTAACATGAGTCCCCATTATTTTGCGACTTTATTCAAACAATCTACCGGACAATCGCCGCATCAATACATTACGAAATGCCGGATTGAGACAGCAAAGCATTTACTCGCCAAGCAGGAACTCACAATCGTAGAAATCTCTCAGCAAGTAGGTTTCCAAAATCAAAGTCACTTCACGAGAATATTTCGCCAACACGTCAAGACTACGCCAAAAATTTATCGAGACAAGCAGAGATAAGTCAAAAGTTAAAAGTTAAAAGTTAAAAGTTAAAAAGCTTTTTACATCAATTCTGTTTTGCTTTTTCTGTTTTTCTTTGCAATAAACTCAGCATTGTAGTCCCCCTTTTTAAGGGGGGTTGGGGGGATCTTCTAGCAGCGTAGTCAGAAAGAATTAGTATTACGGGAAAAGTTTTTGGAAGAATAGAACATTTTTCGGAACAACAGACAAGACAGTACCTAAAGGCGATCGCTAAATTAACTACCAATTGGTATCCTCAGTTGGAGTCGTAAACTATGACAGATACTAAACTCCCATTACAAAAATGGGGTATTGTCGGTTGGTCGGCGCTGGTAGTTGGTACGATGGTTGCTACCATCTGGCTGATCGATGGATTAGACGAACAAGGGATGCGGATGGCAATTAGAGCCACTGCTCGTACTTCTTGCCTTCTGTTTCTCTGCGCGTTTGTCGCTTCGGCACTGCATCGAATGCGATCTACTCCTCTTTCAGTCTGGCTGCTGAAAAATCGGCGTTATTTTGGGGTATCAATGGCAGTTTCTCATACCTATCACGCGATCGCAATTTTTGGCTTATGGTATGTCACTGCTGGAACTGCGCCTAAGTTTGAGTCTTTCACAGCGCTCGCCATACTAGGCTATGTCTTTCTAATTGCCATGACGATAACATCTTTCGATCGCCCAGCTGCTTTGTTGGGACAGAGAAGATGGAAAGTTTTACATACTACAGGGATGCACTTTTTCTGGCTGGCTTTTACGGTTGAATTCAGCTTCAAAATTGCCAATTCACCACTGATTTATTCACCCTTTGTTGTCTTGTTAATCGGGGTTATGGTGCTGCGTTTAGTGACTCCTAGAAGGCAAAGAAAGTTAGCTAGCTAATGTTTAGCCTTCTTCTGCCAATCTGAAGAACAACCTATAAGGTTCTGATGTGTTTCATTTGTCTATAGGAGAATATTATGACATCAATTCTTGCTGGCTCTACATTACAGCTTCCAGAGGTACGGGCAGTACTAGAACGATTGCACGATCTAGCCGATCGCAACGATAATTCAATTATTCAACAAGTTCTCAGTAGCGGTTACGATTGGAAATCTGCTAGTCCCGCACAGAATGCAGCCACATTTCGCGAGGCACTGTTGCCTATTGCACCTGATGTTGGTAGATTTCTCTATGGAGTCGCTCGGTCTATTTCCGCTCAACGGATTGTAGAATTTGGGACATCTTATGGTATCTCCACAATATATTTAGCAGCAGCTATGCGCGATCGCAATGGTGGGTTAGTTATTGGCTCGGAAATGGAAAGCAGTAAAGTGATGCAAGCAACTGAAAACATTGCCGCAGCAGGACTATTACCGTTTGTAGAAATTCGAGCTGGCGATGCGCTGGAGACATTACGCGATCCTGGTGGCACGATCGATTTACTCTTTTTAGATGGTTGGAACAACCTTTATTTAGATGTTTTACAGCTAGTATCGAACAACCTGCGATCGGGTGCGGTCATTCTAGCGGACGATTTGAACATTACTCCAGAGCAGATGGCACCATATTTAGAGTACGTGCGTAACCCTGCCAATGGCTTTATCTCGGTGGCGCTGCCAATAGATGATGGAATCGAGTATTCTGTCAAACTGTAAATATACTTCATGTCTCAACTGCAACGAATCGTCATCGCTCCCGCACAACTGCAACAGCAGCAAATTGCCCTCACATCGCAGCAACAGCATTATCTCACGCGAGTCTTGCGGCTGCGGCAGGGCGATCGCTTTATTGCGATGGATGGCAAAGGTCAATGGTGGCTAGCGGTAATAGCAGAGACAACAGCACAAATTTTAGAACAAATGCAGGTGCAAACTGAGTTACCTGTAGAGATAACTCTGATGGTGGCACTACCCAAAGGGAATGGATTTGATGAAGTGGTACGCGCTTGTACTGAATTAGGAGTCAATTGTTTTGCTCCAGTAACCAGCGATCGCACTTTACTCCATCCCAGCCCGCAAAAACTAGACCGTTGGCGGCGAATTGCAATTGAGGCGGCGGAACAATCGGAACGACAAATCGTACCGACGATTTTAGATCCCGTCCCGTTTAGTACGGGATTGTTGTCGGTGACAGGCGATCGCAAGTATATCTGTGTGGCGCGGGGAAATTCGCCTCATTTATTTACAAGTTTGCAATCGATCCCCCCTAGCCCCCCTTCAAAAGGGGGGTTGCAGGATTCTCTCCCCGCTTTATCAGGGGAATTAGACAGTTCTCACCCCCCTTTACAAGAAAATTCTAGCCCTCCTTCGCAAGGCAACTCTAGCCCCCCTTTACAAGGGGGGTTGGGGGGATCTATCGTCATTGCCACAGGTGCAGAAGGCGGCTGGACGACAAACGAAGTCGAAAATGCGATCGCGGCAGGATTTCAACCCGTCTCCTTGGGTAAACGGCTCTTACGCGCAGTTACCGCTCCCATCGTCGCTGTATCGCAAATATCTGCGATTATAGAAATGAGTAGGAACTCTGAAAACCCTGCATAAAAGTCATTTCTTCAGAGCTTGTACCCTAAATTTTGACTTTTAACTTTTGACTTTTGACTTTCTTACGAATTCTCTTTCTCACCGCGATCGCGAATATATTCTGCCAAGAAAGCAACGCACCCAGAAATAATAATTAGGATGACGCTCAAGGCATTAATATCGGGTTTAACTCCCGTGCGAATGCGACTAAAAATTTCCATCGGTAAAGTATTGATGCCGCTTCCAGACGTAAAACTAGAGATGAGAAAATCATCTAGACTCAGAACAAAAGCCAGCAAACAACCAGCAACAATTCCAGGCATTAACTGCGGTAACAAAACCTTGACAAAAGCTTGCAATGGTGTAGCACCGAGATCGAGTGCGGCTTCTTCTAGGTGGGGATCTAACTTTGCTAGTCGCGCTGTCACCACAATTCCCACGTAGGCAAGGCAAAAGACAATATGAGCGGCTACAATCGTCCACAAGCTTAATGGAATGGCAAACGTAGCCAGAAAGACGAGAGTAGCTACGGCGATCGCAATATCGGGAACAATCATTGGTAAGTATGAAATACCGCGATAGATCGTCTTCCCAGGAAATCGATATCGTCCTAACCCCACTGCCATCAGGGTTCCCAAAACAGCCGAAATGATGACAGCACATACAGCCACAACCAAACTATTTTGTAGTGCTGTCAGGATGCGACTATCTTGAAGCAACTGTTGATACCATTTGAGTGTGAACCCTTGCCAGCCAGCACTGTAGGGAGAAGTATTGAAACTATAGAAAGCAAGAACGAAGATCGGCAGGTACATGAATAAATACATCAGTACCGAAAACGTGGACTGCCAGGTAAAATCATGAGCTTTAGTTTTGGGATGTTTCACGCAGATACTCTTCTCCCGTCAGATAACTTAGTATAAACAGGCAAAAGGTAGAAAAGCTCGAATCTTTACTTGTCATCACTGCTGCTTAATATACAATTAATCGCATTTTGCAACTTATCTCTGAATGCTTGAGCTTCTTGATATGCTGCAACTCTCTCGCGACGAGAGGTACGATCTTTGAGGTCTACTCGATATACAGGTTGGATAAAGTAACGCAAACGCGATCGCATTGCCCATACTCCCATAGAAGGAAATAATGCGAACAACGGCATTAAAGGCGATAGAGGTAAGAAAGGTAAGCCGAATATCTTACCAATGTGTTGCAAATTCAAATTAATGGCAAATGGATGTAAAAGTTCATTGCCAAGACAAACAACTGGCAGAATTGGGATTTGGTGGCGATCGCTCAAACGAATAAAACTCGGATCGAAACTTGCCAATTGATACCTTTGCTGCCAGCCTTTACTAGGTCCCCGCAGTCCTTCAGGTGCGTATAATAATACAGTTTTTTGGGCGATCGCTGTCTCAAATTCCTCTTTTTCTGCCCTCACGCCGCCTAAAACTTGCGACCATCCAGGGGGTAACCACCAAATCATCCAAGGATGATCGAATAAAGAAACTCCGGCTAATGGTTTAACGTTCCATTCCCGTGCCGTACCTAGTAGATAAGCTAGTACGATAAAATCCCACGGAAAAGACATTCCGGCGTGGTTCATCGCCACAATCATCGATTCTGTTTCCGGCAAGTTTTCGATTTGCCTCAGTTCGCCGCGGTAGTAATATTTGGCAATTGGCGCTAAGACTTCATCGCGAAAAGCCTGTTGATAGTTGCGGTCGAATTGCACCGCTTGTTGACGCGGAAATCGACAACCCAAGCGCAACCACCGCAGTAACAAGGCGATGTAAAATCCACCTGGGAGTAGAAATAATCCATACTCTAACCAATTCCAACCATCAGGATCGGCGTGATAGTGTTGCCAGTGACGGTTAAATAGGATCAGCCAGCCGGGAGGATACCAAAGGCAAAACCGATCGAACCAGGTAAACTTATAGCCACTCACGCTTTTGTTACTGCCAAAAACCACCCTACCTCATCCTAAATCATTCCCACATTACAACCTGATAGCTGTCTGTGCGTCTATGCTGCTTGCGGGGGAATTTTTATCTTTCTTATATCGCGTACGCACCTAGAGCTTAAGATTACTAATTCACATCTATTTTTTTCTACGGATTCAATAGTATTTTCGTAGAGATTGTGAGCCAGTTGAGCTACCGCGACAACATACACTAAGTCGTAAAACAGTTCCATCCATGTCACACGACGTTGTTCTGCTTCCATTTCGTCACCGATTCTTAACTGGGGTTGCCACCTACTTTTCATGAGCAAGTCATAAGTCGTAAGTAGGGGAAGAATATAGTATTTAGTCTCCCTTGTCTCCCTTGTCTCCCTTGTCTACCTTGTCCAAACTTAAAATCGCCTCACAATAACTCAGTAGAGTCTGAAGGCGTTGGGTAATCTGCTGCTGGCGGGTTTGTAAGGTCTGAGGTTGTCTAGCAGCTTGCAAAAATGTCACATCCATGATTAACAAGTTGAATTGCTTGCTAATTTCCGTTTGCAGCGATCGCACTCTCGACTCTACCGCTGGATCGATATCTTGACTATCTAAACTGGCAATCTGTTGCTGAAAGTATTGTTGTGCTGCTAATACATTCTGGCGCAGTCTGGGGGGGTTCACCTCTGGTGCTGTCGCTGCTTGTTGTATTCCCTTTAGCAGTTCGCTCAGTTTCTGATAGCACTGATAATAAAGATCTGGCAACATAGAGCGGATTAATAAGATATTATTAGTGTAAAGAATTATTTTTCAAAGCATAAAGTCCATTAATCTACCTGAGCGAATAAATTTGAGATTAAACCAGTTCGAGATTGAACCAGCTTGAAATTCAACCGCTTTGAAATTTGTCTTATTGCGTGCAATTTGGCAAGATATTTTCTCAATACCCCGATTTCTACAGATCTATTGCCATATGTACACTTCGGCAATAATTTCAGCCACAAGATTGTAGTTTATGCTACGCTTACTCATCCCCCAAAATTAAAGAGTGTTTGAAGCCGCCCCCATGAACACCCTGACTGCTACTGCCACCACTGTTTGTAATTCCTACGAATGTACTATACCTGACTGGTTACAAACCTGCCTTGTAGAGAATTCGGAATTAGAGACACAACCTACTGCGACAGATAATCAGCTAATTTGTCGTGCTTTTAACTTTGCTTACCAACTGCATCAAGGGCAATACCGCAAGTCAGGAGAACCTTACATTTGTCACCCCGTAGCTGTAGCGGGTTTGCTCAGAGATCTGGGAGGTGGTAGCGCGATGATTGCAGCCGGATTTCTTCATGACGTAGTAGAAGATACGGATGTAACCCTAGAGGACATAGAGCAACAATTTGGCGCAGAAGTCAAGCATTTAGTAGAAGGTGTTACAAAACTATCTAAGTTTTCCGAAACTTTTTCGAGTAAAACGGAACGGCAAGCAGAGAATTTTCGACGCATGTTTTTGGCGATGGCGCAAGATATTCGCGTCATTGTCGTGAAACTTGCAGATCGCCTGCACAATATGCGAACTTTGGAACACTTACCCGATGAAAAACGCCGTCGCATCGCTTTAGAAACAAGAGAGATTTTCGCTCCACTGGCAAATCGGCTAGGTATTGGAACATTTAAATGGGAATTAGAAGATTTAACCTTTAAATACCTCGAACCAGAAGCATATCGTCAAATTCAAGACTTAGTAGCGGAGAAGCGCACAGACCGAGAAGCAAGGCTGACGCGGGTGATTGAAGTTTTGCAGCAGGGAATGGCGCAGTCACACATTCAATGTATCGATATTAGCGGTCGTCCCAAGCATCTATATGGTATCTACCAAAAAATGCAGCGGCAGCAAAAAGAATTCCACGAAATCTACGATCTAGCTGCAATTCGGATCATCGTCAAAACTAACGAAGAATGCTACCGCGCTTTAGCTGTAGTCCACGACGCTTTTAGACCGATTCCTGGTCGGTTTAAAGACTATATCGGCTTACCCAAACCCAATCGCTACCAGTCTCTACACACTACAGTAGTCGGCTTTACAGGTCGTCCTTTGGAAGTGCAAATCCGCACGATCGATATGCACCACATTGCCGAGTATGGGATTGCCGCGCACTGGAAGTATAAGGAAACGGGTGGCTCTAGCCATACCAAGTTTACGCCTGTAGATGAGAAGTTCACCTGGTTGCGCCAACTCTTGGAGTGGCAGAACGACCTCAAAGATGCTCAAGAGTACTTAGAGAGTATCAAGGATAATTTATTTGAAGACGAAGTTTATGTCTTCACTCCCAAGGGTGATGTCGTGCCTCTCTCCCCCGGCTCGACAGCAATAGATTTCGCTTACCGGATTCATACAGAGGTGGGAAATCACTGCGCGGGGGCGAAAGTTAACGGCAGAATGGTGACGCTGGATACAGCCCTAAAAAATGGCGATATTGTAGACATTTTAACTCAGAAAAACAGCCATCCCAGCTTAGATTGGCTGAATTTTGTCAGAACTTCCGCAGCAAAAAACAGGATTCGACAGTGGTACAAGCGATCGCGGCGGGAAGAAAACGTCGCCCGCGGACGGGAATTGTTAGAAAAAGAATTAGGGAAAACAGGTTTTGAAGCCTTACTCAAGTCAGAACCGATGCAAGCTGTAGCCGAACGCTGCAACTATCATAGCGTCGAAGACTTACTTGCTGCCCTGGGTTACGGGGAACTGACGTTAAACCTCGTTCTCAACCGCTGGCGAGAGATCGTGAAGGGGCAGCAACTCATTCCTGCCGAACCAGAAGTTCCTCTCAGTTTAATACCTGCAAATGCAAAATCACCCCGCGAAGCAGCAGTTGCACCTAAATCTCGCGCTAGCGAATCGCCGATCGCAGGTGTGGAAGGATTGCTTTACCACCTGGCAAAGTGTTGCAGTCCAATCCCAGGAGAATCCATTATTGGTGTCGTAACCACCCGTTCTCAGCGTGGGATCTCGATCCACCGTCAAGGCTGTCAGAACGTCGATAACATCCCTTACGATCGCCTCGTCCCCGTCAGCTGGAACGCTAACGGCGATCGCAATCCCCGTCCGCAGACTTACCAGGTCAACGTCCAAATTGAAGCGATCGATCGCGTCGGCGTATTAAAAGACATACTATCGCGCCTGAGCGACCAAAGTATCAACGTTCGTCACGCTTCCGTCAAAACAGCCAACGGTCAGCCAGCAATCATTGAATTAGGCTTAGATATTCGCGATCGCCATCAACTCGAACAGATCTTCAACCAAATCCGCAAAATGAGCGACATTATCGACCTGCGCCGCGTCGGTCAAGTGGATGAATGATAGTGGCTGGTGACTTGCGACTAGTGACTAGAGAAACATCTAGCCACCAGTCACTAGCAACTAGCAACTAACAAATCTGACTTTTTCAGACCTTTCCTCACTAGTCAATTAGGGAGCCATTTAGCGTCGTTTGGCGAAGTGCTGTCTATTTCTGACTTTTTCATGCTGGCAAAATCGAAGCCGTATTTTAATCTGTATTCATGGTCACATCAGCCTTGAAGCAGTTACCAAAAGTTTCAAGTAATGATTTTTGTAAAGACGTTACATGTAACGTCTCTACACTGTTAACTGACCACCCTTGGGAGGATTGCTAGGAACGACAAGACTGCAATTGTTGCGCTCCCGATAGGGGTAAAAACCAGAATACAACTGCTGCGATCGCGCTATTCGTCCAACTAAGCACGATTGACCCAGCAGTATTGAGTAAAGTAAGGAGTCGCAAATGCAGGTTGTCACATTACCTTTAGAATCAAAATTTACAGCTAGCCAAAACGCTACATTTGAAAATATATTGCAAGCTTGGCACTGGCAATTGGCATTCGACTATCCCGATCGCCGTGTAGCTACTAGAGACAGTATTGTTTGCTGGCTAATCGGAAACCATTTCGCGCAATTCGACCAGCTTGATGCAGAGCAAATCCGACTGATCCAGCAAGGGATGGCATATCGCTATCGGATTTTGCAGAATCGTTATTTGGGACAAGCGCCAAAACAAGGCTATTGTCGTCTCATGACTCGCTTAGGTAGCCTAGCCGTGCTGCAAAATAAGATTCGGATGATGGTAGATCTCAGCCGCGATCGCCGCCGTCAGGTAACGGAAGTACTACAAGAATTTTTGCAAGATTTACTGCAACGCGATTGCTACTTACAACAACAAATGACGGCGATCGCTAAATGTACGGACGATATTTGCCTACGACATGCCTTACTATTTACGACGATTGAAGAATACTGCTTGCGACCAGTTCGCAATCAACCGCTGATCGTTTATCGCTTGATCAATTACATGCGCCGCCTCTCGCCAGGAGGAGTCACGCAAGTTCCAAAACATGGAGAGATTCGGATTGTCTTTGCCCAAATTCCCACAGAAGACAGCGATCGCAGTTTCAGTTTGTTAGATGCCCAAGCAATCGAGCAAGATCGCGAGCAACAAGAAGCAGTCGAACAACAGCAGCAGCGAGATGAAATCAAACAGCAGCTATCGAAATACTTAGAGCAAAAGTTAGGACGTTTAGCCGTAGAGTGGTTAAGCTTATACCTCCAAGGACAATCGCAGCAAGCGATCGCTTCTCAGTTAAATTTAACGACTAAAGATGTTTATCGTCTGCGCGAAAAAGTTTGCTATCATGCTATGCGGCTTTTTCGGAAGTAACGCGGCATCTTTCTTTTGTTCCCCCCTTAAAAAGGGGGGAGCCAGGGGGGATCTTCTTTCCGTGAGTGGCGCAGTGCTGCGATCCCCCAACCCCCTTATAAAGCGGGCTAAGAGCAAAGACGCACATGAGATAAGTAACATCTTGTAGGGGCGCACGCGCCTCTACAACTCTTCTTTTTTCGTCAGTTTTTGAATTGAAAGTTGAATCGCAAGTGCAACTAAACCAATAGCGACAATACCGAATATACCCGTACCTAGTGCCATGATTCCTACAACCAGAGTACGGACGGCAGCGGCAATATTAACAACAGTAAAATTATCAGAATGAATTGGTTTGCGAGCAAACGTTTGCGCGATCGCGGCTGTGAGAGAATAGGCTGCAAAAGCAATTCCTGCCGAAATAACTGCCCCACTCAGACAGCGTAATGGAGTGGGTTCTGGCGTTTGTGTGGTTCGATCGTCTGACATTGGTAGTTGGTAGTTGGTAGTTGGTAGTTGGTAGTTGGTAATTGGTAATTGGTAGTTGGTTGACCGCTCCCTTGTCCCCCTTGTCCCCCTTGTCCCCCTTGTCCCCCTTGTCCCCTTCTCCCCTGCTCCCTATTAACTGACTTGAATTCCCCCACTACACATTCGAGCAATCCATAAGTCTAGATCGGGATCGGGGATGATTTGGCGGACTTGCTGGTGTACCTGCTGAGCTTGTTCTAAAGAAGTACATAAAGCAAATACTGTGGGACCAGAACCAGACATCATCGCACCATTAGCGCCGCTGGCTTGAAATGCTTGTCGCAGTTGCGAAACTTTTGGGTATTCTGGTAACACGACTTTTTCTAAATCGTTGTGCAGTTTTTGGGCAATTTCTGCCCCATCTTCATGAATAATCGCTTTCACCATCGAACCTGAGTGGACGGCTTGAGCGCGAGATTCTAAGTTTTGAATATTTCTCGTGTAGGTATGACCGAAGGTGGCGCGATAGGTTGAATACGCCCAAACTGTAGAGACTGCCAAACTACGGTGTTTACCGAGAACGATGTATAAATTATCGAGACTGGGGAGAGGAGAAAGCTGTTCTCCCCGTCCTGTGGCGATCGCTGTTCCGCCTGCAATACAAAAAGGTACGTCAGAACCAATTTGGGCTGCGAGTTCCTGCAATTCCGATTGCGTGAGTCCCAGTTTCCACAATAAATCTATGCCGACCAAAACGGCAGCAGCATTGCTAGATCCTCCTGCTAATCCAGCAGCAATTGGGATCTTTTTGTGAATCGTAATTTCTACCCCGCCATATTGAGCAAAACTTTCTGGAAATTGTTTCGCCATCAGTTCGGCGGCGCGATAAGCGAGATTGCTCTTATCTGCTGGAACTTGGGCATTATCGCAGTGAACGCGGATTGTATCGGTACTAATTGCCCGCAGATCGATTTTGTCAGCCAGATCGATACTTTGTAGGATCATGACCAATTCGTGATATCCGTCTGGGCGATCGCCTAAGATTTCCAGATACAAATTTATTTTTGCCGGAGCAATCAGAGAATAGGAACGCATTCAGTTATCAGTTATCAGTTATCAGTTATTCAGTTATCAGTGACTAGTGGAACTAGTGACAAGAATTGAGTCTGGTTCCACTAGTCACCAGCCACAAGCCCACTCACCATCAACCAACTACCAACCACCAACTACCAACTACCCATCACCTAACCCATTACTCAAATTTACCCATTGAGTCACGCTTAAATCCTCAGCGCGGGCTTGGGGGTTTATATTCAATTCTTGCAGTAAATGGTTGAGGCGATCGCTATCGACTATTGCTTTTAGATTATTTCGTAACATTTTCCGCTTGGCACTAAAACCGATTTTGACTAAAGCTTCCAATTGCTTCGGATTGTTGGCTACAGTTGACAACGTTCGCGGACGCAACCGTACCACGGCAGAATCTACTTTTGGTGGTGGTTGAAAAGCTCCTGCTGGGACAATACAAATCTGTTCGCAGGCTGCTAAATACTGCACTCTGACAGACAAAGCCCCAAATGCTTTCGATTCAGGTTTAGCATATAGTCTATCTGCCACTTCTTTTTGAACCAACAATACAATTGATTCATATGGCTCTGGGTTAGGTTCGGCAATTGTACCCAGGAGTTTTTCTAGAATTGGACCAGTAATGTTGTACGGAATATTAGCAACAACTTTATTTGGCTTTTGAAAATTTGGCAGTGGAGCTAATAAAGTCGCTAAATCTAAATTTAGAAAGTCACCTTGCAATAGTAAAAAATTTTCTACTTTCTTTAATTTTTGTGTTAGCAACTGACAGAGATCGCGGTCAATCTCCACCGCTACTACAGATGAGGCGAGGGGTAAAAGCCGCCGAGTTAAAACACCTGTACCAGGACCAATTTCTAAAATGCGATCGCTTTGTTGAATCTCCGCCGCCTGTACGATCCGATCCAAAGCTTTCTCGCTCTTAAGCCAGTGCTGGGCAAATTGTTTTCTAGTTCTTATCACTTAACGGGTAATTGGTAATTGGTAATTGGCTCTGGATTTATCTGCGTTCCTCCGCAACAGCGAAAAAAATATCAAATAAGGTAGAAAAATTTGCATAGTTACTGTAGTCAGACATTCCCTACGATGAGACAGAAGCGATCGCAGCCTGCTTCATCTTAGCTTTGTGGCGCGGGAAAACAATATCCGAGCGTAACAATCGATCCATCATGTCAACCGTTAGGGAAAAGAAAACTCAGTTCGAGGAGGAATCAGGTGCGAAACCCAAGGGTTGGTGGCGGATTGCCTTAGCTCTAATTCTGGGAATAGCAACGGGAGCTTTGGCGCTGAGTAAATTGCAGCAGAGTCAAACCCCCGCACCTGTACCCGTAACTCAAAAACCCCCAAAGATAAATGCTGTTAGTGCCTTGGGACGTTTAGAGCCGCGTGGAGATGTGATTCAATTATCTGCCCCTAGTTCTTCCTTTGCTCTGGAAGGAGCTAGAGTACTTCAGTTGATGGTAAGAGAGGGTGAAAGAGTACGTAGCGGTGATGTTATAGCCGTTTTAGATAACCGCGATCGCGCTTTGGCAGCTTTAGCCAAAGCCAAGGAAGATGTCAAAGTCTCTCAAGCAAATTTAGCCAAAGTCAAAGCAGGGGCGCAAACTGGAGAAATTGAGGCACAGCAAGCAACAATCGCCCGTCTGCAAGCCGAACTCGCCGGACAACAGCAAATCTTACGAGCAGCGATCGCCCGCCTAGAAGCCGAGCAGCGTAACGCCGCGATCGATTTGCAACGATACCAGCAGTTGTATCAAAACGGTGCGATCTCCTCTCAAGAACTCGATCGCCGCAGTTTGAATGCTAAATCTGCTACCGAACAATTAAACGAAACTCAATCGACTCGCCAACAGACGATCGCGACGTTGCAAAGGCAAATTGAAGCAGCAAAAGCAACTTTAAATAAAATTCAGGAAGTTCGTCCAGTGGACGTACAACTGGCACAATCTGAAGTTGACAGAGCGATCGCGGCGATGAAACAAGCTCAAGCAGACTTGGCACTCGCCTACGTGCGCGCGCCAACTGGCGGCGAAATTCTCAAAATTCACACTCGCGCCGGAGAAAAAATCAGTTCCGCAGGCATTGCAGAAATGGGACGCACCGAGCAAATGATCGCCATTGCCGAAGTCTTAGAAGAAGACATTGGCAAAATCCGCCTCGGTCAAAAAGCCGCTATTAGTAGCGAGAATCTCGCCTTCGCTGGTGAACTGAGAGGCACAGTCATTGACGTTGGCAGGCAGATCGGTAAACAAGATGCACTCGACAGCGATCCCGCCGCCGATGTCGATGCCAGAGTTGTAGAAATCAAAGTCGGTCTACCCCCAGAAGCCAGCCAACGAGTTTCCGGTCTTACCTACGCCAAAGTTATCGTCAAAATTAATATTTGATTTGGAAATGGGTAATAGGTAATGGGTAATGGGAAAGAAATCTTAGGGGCGGGTTCACCTAAAATCTCTTTTCATAGCGAATTAGGCGTGGTAAATCCACCCTATCCAAGTAGGAGCGAGTTTCTCGAATATCCCTGAAAAAACAAAGAGTTTTGCACTTAAACCCTTTCATACCCAAATCATCAGAATTTTACCAATTACCAATTACCAATTACCAATTACCAATGAGAAAATTCATTCAACGCAAAATTCCGTTAGCGTGGTTGCAATTGACTAGGGAAAAGCCTCGGCTGCTAGTTGCACTAGCTGGAATTGCCTTTGCTGATATTCTCATGTTTATGCAACTGGCTTTTCAGCAAGCTTTATTTGATAGTAACGTGCGTTTGCATTCTAGTTTAGATGGCGAAATTGTCTTAATCAACCCTCAATCTAACGCCATCAATTTTTTAGAAAGCTTCTCTCAAAGACGCTTATATCAAACTTTAGCACTTTCAGAAGTTGCATCCGTACATCCTATATATTTAGGCTTGACTGAATGGAAAAACCCCGAGACTAGAGCGCTAGCTGAGGTTTTAGTTATTGGAACTAATCCCAGAGATAAAGTTTTCAATTTACCAGGGGTACAACAAAATATAGAAAAAATTAAATTGCCCGATGTCGTCCTCTTCGATCGCGGTTCTCGACCGGAGTTTGGCGCGATCGCTTCTGAGTTCGAGCAAGGGAAAAAGATTACAGCCGAGGTAGGCGGAAGACGAATTAAGGTAGGAGGAATAGCTGAATTAGGAGCATCTTTTGGTTCTGATGGAAATTTGATTACCAGCGACCAAAATTTTTTGCGCTTATTCAAAGATCGAAAGTATGGCTTAATCGATCTAGGTGTCATTAAATTAAAACCAGCGGCAAATGCTGAGATAGTTTTAGAAAAGCTAAGGCAATATTTACCTGATGATGTCAAAGTTTTTTCTAAACAAGAATTTATCGATTACGAAAAAGACTACTGGGCGCGCAGTACTCCAATTGGCTTTATATTTACCTTGGGAACAATTATGGGTTTCATTGTCGGAACCGTCATCGTTTATCAAATTCTTTATAGTGAAGTTTCCGATCATTTATCTGAATACGCCACTTTGAAAGCAATGGGATATACGCAAACCTATTTATTGTTAGTCGTTTTTCAAGAAGCTTTGATTTTAGCCAGTTTGGGTTATGTACCTGGGTTCGCTTTTGCAATTTTACAATACAATTTAGCTAGAAACGCAACTTTGCTGCCAATTTTTATGACTGCTAGTCGAGCAGTCATGGTATTTCTATTAACGGTTCTCATGTGTTTTATTTCTGGTTTTATTGCGGTGCGTAAACTACGTTCTGCCGACCCAGCAGATATTTTCTAAGCAAATGAAAAAAGAACCTGCGATCGCTATCCATAATCTCAATCACTACTACGGTAAAGGGGCGCTTAGAAAACAGATATTATTTGATATTAATTTAGAAATTAACCCTGGAGAAATTACCCTTGTAACTGGAGCATCAGGATCGGGTAAGACGACATTACTAACTTTAATTGGCTGTTTGCGTTCCGTGCAAGAAGGAAGTTTAAAAATTTTAGGCAAAGAACTTTTTGGTACGAGTGAAAAGCAGCTAGTAAAATTTCGTCGGCAAATTGGTTATATCTTTCAAGCTCACAATTTATTAGGATTTTTAACAGCAAAACAAAACGTACAAATGTCAGTGGAATTAAACCGCGATCTATCTCCATCATCTGCTGAGGCTAGATCGACAACTATATTACAGACTGTAGGTTTGGGTCATCGAATTGATTACTATCCAGACAATCTTTCTGGAGGACAAAAACAACGAGTTGCGATCGCGCGTGCTTTGGTAAACCATCCAAAAATCGTCCTAGCAGACGAACCTACAGCCGCATTGGACAAGCAATCGGGACGCGATGTCGTCGAACTCATGCAATCTCTAGCTAAAGAACAAGGATGTACTATTTTGATGGTGACTCACGACAACAGAATTCTCGATATTGCCGATCGCATTGTCGATATGGAAGACGGTCGTTTAACCTAAAAAATTGCCAACAAACAAATAAAGAATCGACAACCATATTGATAACCAGCGACCGATTAAAGCGATAGGCTATTTTTAAGTCAAAAGTTAAAAGTCAAAAGTTAAAAGTCAAGACTGTTAACAACTGAGCATGAATTATCCCAACTGATAACTGACACCTGACAACTTTGTACAGACGTTACATGTAACGTCTGTACTGATAACTGGTAACTGACAACTGAAAGAATATGCCTAAGACTCAAGATCCCTTTCCTCAGTCCAAAAATGGTAAGGCAAATTCTAGTAACACTCTGGGGACAGAATCTCATCAAGGGGACTTGAAGAAAAGTAACACGGTACGACCAATTCAGCAGATGCGATCGTGGAATTTGAAATTGAAAGCAACGATCGCGGCTGTTGTTGCTAGCGCCCTTCCAGCACTAGTAGTTGGTACGACGAATTACTTGGGAACTCAGGCAATTCACAAACAAGTTACTCAAGCCAGAGAGCAAAATGTCACTGAGTTAACCACAACAGAAAATGCCCTGCAACGGCAACTACAATCGCAAGTCCTGGAAACTGGATTAATCGCAGCTTGGGCGGCGGCGATCGCATTTTTTTTAGTGCATCGTGCCATTCGTCCAGTATTAGATGCTACAGCAGTTTCTACTAAATTAGTCAATAGATTGAGTCAAGAAGATCTAGATGCTCGCGATCGCGTTGCTGGTCAAGACGAATTAGTTGCCCTAGAGTCAAATATCAGTGCGATCGAACAACAATTGCCAAAACTGTTATGGCAGCAAGAAGCTGAAGCCGAACGTGCCAGAATCTTGATGAAGATCGCGCACCAGATCGGGGAATCGCTATCGGAAGCAGATGTCCTTAGAACGACTGTAGAAGAAGTCCGTAAAGCCTTTAAAGTCGATCGCGTCGCGATCTTTCGCTGTCATAATGACTCTTTATGGGATGGAACTTTTGTAGAAGAATCGGTAGCATCGAGCTATCCCAAAATGCTGTGGGCGACAATCGATACAAACTTTTTCCAAGGAGAAAACATCGAGTTATATCGCCACGGTCGCGTGCAGGCAATTGATAATATTTATCAAGCGGATCTGCCTGATGCTCGGATTGGACTACTAGAGAGATTCGCGATCGCGTCACAATTGAGCGCTCCAATCATCAAAGACAATCGGCTATATGGCTTATTAATCGCCAATCAGTGTAAGCAGTCACGCTCCTGGCAGCACTCGGAAATCGATTTAATTGCCCATGTAGCAACACAAGTCGGGTTTGCGCTCAAACACGCTGATTTGCTCGAACAAATAGATACGAAAGCCAAGCAAGCCAAGCTATCGATCGATATTACCCGTCGCATTCGAGCTTCGCTCAACGAAGAGGATATGCTTAAAACTACCGTTGAAGAAGTCCGTAAAGCGATGAAAACAGATCGGGTCATCGTTTATGGCTTTGACTTCAATTGGTACGGTACGGTTATCGCTGAATCAGTCGTACCAGGGTTTCCCAAAGCTATGTGGGCGCAAATTCAAGACCCGTGCTTTGCTGAAGATTATGTAGATAAGTATCAGCAGGGTAGGATAAACGCGATCGAAGATATCTATGCTGCTAATTTAAGCGAGTGTTATTTACAACAACTCGAACCATTTGCAGTCAAGGCAAATTTAGTTGCACCCATACTCAAAGACGATCGCTTATTTGGTTTATTGATTGCCCATGAGTGTGCTAAAACCCGTCATTGGCAGCAATGGGAGATCGATTTATTTACCCAGTTAGCCGCTCAAGTCGGATTTGCCCTCGACCATGCTAGGTTGTTACAACGTATCGATGCTGAGGGTTCTCGCAGCCAATTACTCGCACAGGTAACGCGCCGAATTCGAGCCTCGCTCAACGAAGAGGATATTCTCAAAACTACCGTTGAAGAAGCCCGTAAAGCGATAAAAACAGATCGCGTGCTGGTGTATGGTTTTGACGCTGACTGGTACGGTACGGTCATCGCCGAATCGGTCTTACCAGGATTTCCCAAAGCTATGTGGGCGCAAATTCAAGACCCGTGTTTTGCACATGGTTATGTTGAAAAATATCAGCAGGGAAGGGTAAACGCGATCGATGATATCTATGCTGCGGATTTGAGCGAATGCTATTTGCAACAGCTAGAACCGTTTGCCGTCAGAGCGAATTTAGTTGCCCCGATTTTGAAGGACGATCGCTTATTTGGTCTGTTAATCGCTCATGAGTGTGCCAAGCCGCGCCATTGGCAGCAATGGGAGATCGATCTATTTACCCAGTTAGCTACTCAAGTCGGATTTGCCCTCGACCATGCTAGGTTGCTCAACCAAATCGATCGAGCCTATCAAACGGCTACAGCGACATCTCAAGAGGAACGCCAGCAAAAAGAGGGACTTCAGCGTCAGATATCAGAACTGCTGCGAAGTAGCCAAACCTCTGTCAAAACTCTTTCCCAAGAAGCGATCGCTCAAATGGATTCGGTTACACTTGCCTACGATCGCGTCCAGGCTGTGGCTCAAGTCACGGAAAAAATCGTTGCTACCGTTCAACAAACAGAACGGCAGGTTGAGCAAGCCAAGCCAACAGTAGAAACTGGCGATCGGGTTGTCAGTCAAGCTGTAGATACGATTGTTGCTGCCCAATCGGCAATTATAGACGTTACCCAGAAGTTAGATCGCCTCGATCGCGCCACTCAAAAGCTACCGAGGATGATGGAGACGATCGCTCAGGTGATGTATCAACTTCAGTTGCAGACGATGAATATTAAGTTTGCTGTCTCCCGCACTAGCAACGGCAGAGGTGAAGAATTTACTTCTATGTCAGAGAAGATACTCTCTTCACTTCAGCAATTGGAGACAGAATTTAGCCAAATTAAACTTTTGGTTGCCAACATTCAAGCGGAAACAAAAGAAGCCGCGATCGCAATTGACGGTTCGGAAGCAATTTTCAATCCGCAATTAAGGGCAGAAACTCAGCAAAAGCTAGATCGAATTGTTGCCTTCAGCCTACAGATGATTGCCTTTTTTGAACAAGTTTCTCAAGTTGCAGCTAACCAGTCAGAAGTTTCAACTTCAGCCGAGCGAGCTATTGTCGAAGCAGCAAGCATCGCTACCAAAACTTCAGCCCAAGCAATGGCAATGGCAGAGTCTTTAACAAAACTCGCCGCCGTCACTCAAGAGCGATCGCAATAGGTAATTGGTAGTTGGTAGTTAGTAGTTGGCGAGAGGCAAGAGGTTTATTAATTGTGAATTGTGAATTGGTAATTCTTCCCCTAGCCTCTAGTCTCTCTCAATTGCCCATTTCCGTTCTCAACTGCTGTTCCAAATTTTGCAGATCTACGCCTAAATTTCCCAGCACTATTACCGCCATTCCTTGCCCTTCACGGAGAATTCCTAGTAATAAGTGTTCCGTACCAATATGACGATGTTTGAATTCTCGTGCCTCTGTTAGGGCGAGTTCTAAGCATTGTCTTGCCCTTGGGGTAAAGGGAATTTCTGGCGGCGAACCCGTGCCTCTACCAATTCTTTTTTCTACTTCAGCTCTAGTATTCTCAAAATTGACTCCCATTGCAGTCAGAACTCTTGTAGTCATTCCACTTTGTTCGCCGATTATACCGAGTAATAACTGCTCTGTACCGATATAATGATGTTTTAAACGCTTCGATTCGTACTGAGCCAAAATAATCGCTTGAATTGACTGTTGGGTAAATCTTTCAAATCCTATAGGTAGAGCAATTTTATGAAAGACACTGCCGAAAAAACTTTCTAGCGATCGCAAAAATCCTTCAAACATAAATCCTGCCTGAATAGATTCATTGTGAATTAATTCCGCAGTCTCGTAAGCCTTATTTGTAGATAAAGCCTGTGGGCGAATACTGCAACCGTTGTACAAAAAGGACAATAAATCTTCCATCGTTGCGGCATTGGCTGAATACCAGAGAAACTGTTTATCGCGTCTGGAAGTTACTAAACCCTCATGTCGTAACTTTTCCAAATGGTGCGACAAGGTGGAATTAGGAATATTCAGCACGGCTTGAACTTCCCCTACCGTTTTCCCTTCTGGATAAGCAGCAAACAGCAGCCGCATAATTTCCAACCGAGGTTCCGATCCCAGCGCCGCAAAAATATCTGCGTACTGAGCCGTATCTTTGTTTTTCATATTTCTAGTTTAATCGAAATAAAAAGAATGTCAATAGATTCGACCAAACTACTTAGCCCCCTTTTTAAGGGGGTTGAGGGATCTAAACCTTACCACCACCCATGAGATATAACAGCGCCATCCGCACCGCTACCCCACTCGTCACCTGCTGGGAAATTAGACTGAACTGGGGATCGTCCATCAGATCGGAACTAATTTCTACGCCACGATTGACAGGACCTGGGTGTAAAACTTTAACATCAGGTTTACAAAGTTGTAGGCGATCGCGCGTAATTCCAAATAACTGATGGTACTCTCTAATACTGGGTAAGAGGTGCTGCGCCATGCGTTCCCTTTGCAACCGCAGCGTCATCACAAAATCTGCATCTTGTAATGCGGGTTCGATTTGCCAATGTAAAAATAATTTGCGATTTGGCTGACAGTTTACAGTTGACGGTTGATTATGGTTTCCCCGATCTCCCTCACTCCTCGCTCCTCGCTCCTCACTCCTCGTATCAACGAACTCCCCAAACATCTGCGGTAACAATGTCGGTGGTGCAGCAAGGTGGACTTCTGCCCCGCTAGCGGTTAAGCTCCAGATATTCGATCGCGCTACCCGTGAATGAAGGATATCCCCGACGATCGCAATTTTTTTCCCCTGTAACAGTTCCAAGCGCGGACGATCGGGATCGAGCAGAGTGCAAATTGTAAATAGATCGAGTAAAGCTTGAGAAGGATGTTCGTGCTGTCCGTCCCCAGCATTCAAGACTCCGACGCGGACATTCAAGCGATCCATTTCAGATGCGATCGCTTGAGGAACTCCCGCTTCTCGATGGCGGATCACCATCATATCGGTTCCCATTGCCAAGTAGGTTTTTGCCGTGTCTAATATTGTTTCCCCCTTCGTCAAAGAAGAGGTAGAGGCGGTAAAGTTTAGCGTATCTGCCGATAAACGTTTGGCTGCTAATTCAAAACTGCTGCGGGTACGAGTCGAAGATTCAAAAAATAAATTCGTTACCACCTGTCCTTGTAAGGTTGGGACTTTCTTCGTCCGCCGCGTCAACACCTCTCGAAAACTTGCAGCGGTCTGCAACACCGTGTTGTATTCTTCCGGCGTAAAATCTTCTAGAGACAAAATGTGATGGCGATTCCAGATCATGGGGAGCGATCGAGCGCACGAGCAGGGAAGGACAAGGGGGACACGGGGGACAAGGGAGACAAGGGGGACAAGGGGGACAAGGGGGACAAGGGGGCGAAGGGGGACAAGGGAGACAAGGGGGACAAGGGAGTAATTCCAGCCACTAATTACCAACTACCAATTACCCATTACTCACTTAAGAGATTGTTAATTGCCAAGAGCAATTCGTTTAAGTTTACTGGTTTATGAAAGTAACCGTCAGCCCCTTGTTGTAAAGCACGGCGACGAGTTGCCATATCTGCTTCAAATGAAAGAAACCAAATAGGTATACTAGCTGTAATCGGTTCATCACGCAACTGTCTTAAAATTTCGTATCCATTTTGTTCTGGCAGCTCCAGTTCGCAAATAATTAAGTCTGGCTGTTCTCCTCTGGCTAATTGTAAGCCCGAGCGACTATTATCTGCGGTCAAAACCTGAAAGTTATTCAAGGCGAGAAAGTCAGAAATTAATAGTAGAGAATATGCATCATTATCAATTACTAGAATTTTCCTCACTGCTATCTCGCGATAAACTTCATTTCAGAACAGAATTAGTATTTGCCCTAACTAATTTGGAGATTTTGACTGCAATCCCCAGTAGTTCGTAGTAATTACGGACTTGTTTTTACAACTTTGTAACGCTATAACTATTGTCCTACAGTATCATATTATACCTAAATTTTACTAAGCTAACTTTTTGAGTAATGGATAGACAGTCCAAATCTATTAGCAGGTCAGGTGCTATAATGGATTGCTTCAGATTTTCATCCGCTTTAAACTAGTAATAAACTTCACAAAGAGCGTGGGTAAATTCTCTTCTACACGGATGCGATCGATTAGATGATAAACAACGCGGCAATTACGATGAGTTGATGTAGCAGTCCGATTGGTACATTAGAGCGATCGCGCTTTGAGAAAGGTAGCTAAACAGCTTACGATCGAGAATAGAGACGCTTATGGGGAAACACTGCATGGATACGAAAGCTTTTAAACGATCGCTCCAACACTCGGAAAACTACCATCGTAAAGGGTTCGGTCATGAAGCTGAAGTTTCTGGGATGTTGCAGTCGGAATATCAAAGCAATCTGGTGCAGCAAATCCGAGATAATGGCTATACTCTGCAACAAGGTGACGTAACGATCCGCTTAGCAGAGGCATTTGGTTTTTGCTGGGGGGTAGAACGAGCTGTAGCAATGGCATACGAGACGCGCCAACATTTCCCCACGCAGCGGATCTGGATTACCAACGAAATCATCCACAATCCCTCTGTTAACCAGCGATTGCAGGAAATGCAGGTTGGGTTCATTCCAGTTATTGCCGGAGTCAAAGACTTTTCAGTTGTAGAATCGGGAGATGTGGCGATCCTACCTGCTTTTGGGGCTAGCGTGCAGGAAATGCAGCTGCTTCAAGAGAAAAATTGCAAGATTGTCGATACGACTTGCCCTTGGGTTGCTAAAGTCTGGAATACTGTCGAAAAGCACAAGAAAAGCGAGTATACCTCGATTATTCACGGCAAGTACAATCACGAAGAAACAATTGCCACCAGTTCTTTTGCAAATAAGTATTTAGTCGTGCTAAACATGGCACAAGCCGAATACGTGTGCAATTACATCTTGAATGGTGGTAATCGCGACGAATTTATGGCAAAATTCAGCCGTGCTTGTTCGGCAGGATTCAATCCCGATACAGATCTCGAAAAAGTTGGGATTGCCAACCAAACCACCATGCTCAAAAGCGAAACTGAGCAAATCGGTAAACTATTCGAGCGCACGATGATGCGAAAGTACGGTCCCGATACACTCAACCAACACTTTATCAGCTTTAACACCATCTGCGATGCTACTCAAGAACGGCAAGACGCGATGTTTCAGTTAGTTGAAGAAAAGTTAGACCTGATGGTCGTCATTGGTGGTTTCAACTCTTCTAACACGACTCATTTACAAGAAATCGCGATCGAGCATCAAATTCCCTCGTATCACATCGACAGTGCCAACCGAATCGGTACAGCAAATCAGATCGAGCATCGCTTACTTAGTGGCGAGATTGTCGCTACAGAAAATTGGTTGCCCAGTGGCAAAATTACCGTAGGTATTACCTCTGGTGCTTCCACACCCGATAAAGTTGTGGCTGACGTGGTAGAGAAGATTTTTGCGCTCAAAATGTAGAGACGTTACATGTAGAGACGTTACATGTCATGTCTCTACATTTGTTTGATTCGATATACACAACGCCGTCCGCCTGCAATTAAATGTTCGGTACGGGCGATCGCCACGTCTTCACCTAGAGTCGATTGAAAGACTTCTAGTTCTTGGCTGCACAGTCCCGTGCAAGCTGTGGCGGCGGCGCAGATCGGACAGTGATTTTCAATTAAGAGAAATGAGCCGTCTGAGAGAGATTCAACGTCTGCCATGTACCCCTCGTCGGTGCGTAGGTTCGCTAGGGTTTCTAGCCGCTGCTGAATACTGCTAGTGGTATGAATCTGCTCTCGATATGCCTCAATTTGTTGGCGAGTTCTAATTTCTAGCAACCGTTCTAATCCCTCCGATCCAAAAGCTTCTGTGACTGAATTGATTAAACTCAACGTTAACTCGGCATATCCGTGCGGGAAAAAGCGGTCTGCTGCGGGTGTGAGTTGCCACAATTTTGCCGGACGACCCATCGCCCGTTGTTCTTCCTGATAGGTAACTAGTTGCTCTTTTTGTAATGCATATAAATGTTGACGCACTGCCATTGCTGAGATGCCAAAATGAGAGGCAAGCGCCGCCGCATCCATTGCCCCCTCTTGTTTTAGTAGCTTAACAATCGCTCGTCTTGTACGAATGTTTTGATTTTGTGACTCGGTTTTCATGGGGATAAGGGCAGGAGGCAGAAAGTAAAGAAAAGTCTTTACAAAGTTGGCTTTGTCTTTTAAACTCTAGTTTATAACGAAATATCTTTAGAAAGTGAAGGCAAGTACGGATTTCGTATTGCATGATTTACGTGATTTTAAAAGATTTTGCCAAATAAAATTGCTGGCGATCGCAATTCAGATGGTAGGGGCGCTTTCTCTGTGCGCTCCTACGAACCATATGTATTCCATCTGTTATTCGGAGTCAAAAGGATGAATAGAGAAATTCAACGCATCAATCCAGTCGGGTTATATAACTTTTGATTTTTGCCCCAAACATGGAACACCTCTAGAGAGTGACTTGCCTGTGACAAAGCACACAGTTTCAGGTATTAGCTGCAAAATATATTTATGAAGAACTGCAAACTAAATTTTCAGTTTTTCTGTCTTGTTTGGAAAAACTGTATTTTTAAATACAGTTTTTCAGTTTTAATTATGCGTTAGCTGAAACGACAAAACTATTAACTAATAATCCTTCTAAAACCCAAAATCTAAAATCCAAAACTGGCAATGTTAGGGTTCATTCACAAAATATTCACAGCTTTTTTTTAGAGTCGGAAGTAATTCTGTAACGATTGCAATACATCTTCACACTTAGGTAACACAGGGTCAAGGAAAGTTGAATACGCACCTCCCGAAATCAGCAGCAACCAACCAAACTTGGAGTCAGCGATTTGAAACGGCTTTGCATCCCGCGATCGCCCGTTTTAACGCTAGCATTGGCTTTGACATCGAATTGATTGAATACGACCTGACAGGTTCGATCGCTCATGCTCAAATGCTGGCGCATACAGGTATTATTACCCAAGAGGAAGCGCAACAACTGGTATCGGGTTTAGAACAAATTCGCCAAGAATATCGTAACGGACAGTTTACGCCTGGAATTGAAGCAGAGGACGTGCATTTTGCGGTAGAACGACGCTTGACAGAAATTGTAGGCGATGCGGGGAAAAAACTGCATACAGCGCGATCGCGCAACGATCAAGTCGGTACGGACATTCGCCTTTACCTGCGTCACCGAATTCAAGAAATTCAAGCTCAAATTGAGCAAATGCAAACGGTTTTGCTCGATTTAGCAGAACAGAATATAGAAACGCTGATTCCTGGCTATACTCACTTACAACGCGCTCAGCCTCTAAGTTTAGCTCACCATTTGCTAGCATATTTCGAGATGCTACAACGGGATAAAGAAAGACTTGGTGATGTCTATAAGCGAGTGAATATTTCTCCTTTAGGTAGCGGTGCGTTAGCTGGAACTACCTTCCCTATCGATCGCCATTACACGGCGAAATTATTAGAATTTGATGGAGTTTATGCTAACAGCTTAGATGGTGTAAGCGATCGCGATTTTGCCATAGAATTCTTAGCAGCAGCAAGCATCATTATGGTGCATTTGTCGCGACTATCTGAAGAAGTAATTTTGTGGGCATCAGAAGAATTTAGTTTTGTCAAACTCAAAGATAGCTGCGCGACTGGTTCTAGTATCATGCCGCAAAAGAAAAACCCTGACGTGCCGGAATTAGTACGGGGTAAAACTGGGAGAGTTTGCGGACATTTACAGGCATTATTGGTACTGATGAAAGGTTTACCTTTAGCTTACAATAAGGATTTACAAGAAGATAAAGAAGCGTTATTTGATGCCGTTCGTACCGTTAGAGCAAGTCTGGAAGCAATGACAATTTTGTTTGCTGAAGGATTGGAGTTTCGGACTCCGCGCCTCGCTCAAGCAGTAGCAGAAGACTTTTCTAATGCTACAGATGTCGCCGATTATTTAGCTACAAAAGGCGTACCATTTCGAGAAGCTTATAACTTGGTAGGTAAGGTCGTCAAAACCTGTATCGCCACAGGCAAACTTTTAAAGGATTTAACTTTAGCAGAATGGCAAGAATTACATCCAGCATTTGATACTGATATATACCAGGCGATCGCTCCTCATCAAGTCGTTGCTGCCCGTAATAGTTACGGAGGTACGGGATTCGAGCAAGTACGAAAAGCATTAGCAACAGCACGAGAGAAAATGCAGCAGTCGTAGTAGGGGCGGGTTTCCAAACCCGCCCGTACGGGAGTCGGGGAGAAGAAAACTGAGGAAGCAACTACCAACTACCAATTACCCATTACCCATTACCAATAAAAACATCATTTTAGGACTAGTCTATGGATGGCAAGCGTATGAATCGAGATCTACATAATACAAATACTATTGAATCAGTGAATTCCTACGTGGAACCTAGATGGCTAGTAGAAGAAAGAGATGCGTGTGGAGTTGGACTGATTGCCCAGCAGCAAAATATTCCCAGCCACGGTATCGTAAGTGCAGCACTCAAAGCACTGGGATGCTTGGAACACCGAGGTGGATGCAGCGCCGATAACGACTCCGGTGATGGTTCGGGAATTTTAAGCGCTATCCCGTGGGAACTGTTTCATGCTTGGATGAAAGAGCAAAATATTGCCATTCCACCGCAGGAAAACACGGGAATTGGAATGGTATTTTTACCCCAAGAACCACAACAAGCCCAAACTGTTAGAGAAGTCATCGAACAAGTTGCTACTGCTGCTGGACTAACAGTCTTGGGTTGGCGAGTCGTCCCCGTAAAACCAGAAATTTTAGGTATTCAAGCACGGGAAAACCAACCGCAAATCGAGCAAATAATTGTCAGTTCCGAGCTAACAGGCGAAGAACTGGAACGACAACTCTATATTACCCGCCGTCGCATCGGTAAGGCGATCGCGCAACAAACTCAACTTCAATGGTCGGAACACTGTTATATCTGTTCCTTCTCCTGCCGTACCATCGTCTATAAAGGTATGGTACGCGCCGAGGTCTTGGGCGAATTTTACCAAGACTTAACGAACCCTGCTTATCAAAGTGCTTTCTGCGTCTATCATCGCCGCTTCAGCACCAATACCTTACCCAAATGGCCCCTCGCCCAACCGATGCGCTTGTTGGGACATAACGGCGAAATTAATACGCTACTGGGTAATATCAACTGGATGCGGGCGAGACAAGCTGACTTGAACCACCCTGTATGGCAAGGGAATTTGGATGCCTTGAATCCAATCGTACAGCTTGATAATAGCGATTCTGCTACCTTAGACAACGTATTTGAATTGCTGGTGCGTTCCGGTCGCAGCCCCTCGGAAGCCTTGATGTTGATGGTTCCCGAAGCTTACCAAAATCAACCAGAACTAGCACAATATCCTGAAATTGTAGACTTTTACGAATACTTCAGCGGTATCCAAGAAGCTTGGGATGGTCCCGCCTTACTCGTATTCAGCGATGGCAAAACTATAGGAGCTACGCTAGACCGCAACGGCTTGCGTCCGGCGCGATATGTCGTGACTAAAGATGGAATGCTGGTGGTTGCTTCCGAAGCTGGAGTGGTAGATCTCAAAGAAAGCGAAATTCTGGAAAAAGGTAGACTCGGACCAGGACAAACCATTGCTCTAGACTTAAACAAAGGTAGCATCCTCAAAAACTGGGAAGTCAAACAGCGCGTTGCCAAAGCACATCCCTACGGCGAGTGGCTGAAACAATATCGCGTGGAACTAGGTAAGGGCGCACAGCTGTGCGCCCCTACAGAAACCGCAAACCAGGACAACGGTAACGGTTCTTCCCCTCACTCCTCACTCCTCACTCCTCACCCCTACAACGACAGACAAACTCTCCTGCGTCACCAAATCGCCTTCGGTTTTAGCAGCGAAGACGTAGAAATGACAATTCAGCCGATGGCGGCGGAAGGGAAAGAACCGACATTTTGTATGGGTGATGATATTCCCTTAGCCATCCTTTCAGGCAAGCCGCACCTGCTTTACAACTATTTCAAACAGCGGTTTGCCCAAGTGACTAACCCCGCGATCGATCCGTTGCGGGAAAGCTTAGTCATGTCATTAAAAGTAGAATTGGGCGCTCGTGGTAACTTGCTCGACCCGCAAGCGGAAGATGCCCGACGCTTGCTGTTAAATTCTCCCGTATTACAGCAAGCAGATTTAGAGGCAATTACCCAATCAGGTTTTGAGTGCGCCACGCTTTCGACGCAATACGACATTACTACGGGTCCCGCAGGACTGGCAAAAGCTGTAGAAAAGCTACAAGCTGATGCAGTTGCAGCCGTCAAAACTGGCAAGCAAATTTTAATCCTCAGCGATCGCACGCCCAATCCAATTAGCGCCGAAACTAGCTATATTCCGCCCCTGCTAGCCGTAGGAGCAGTACACCACCACCTGATCGGAGCTGGAATGAGGATGAAAGCTTCGCTAGTCGTCGATACGGCACAATGTTGGAGTACCCATCACTTTGCCTGTCTGATTGGCTACGGTGCATCTGCTGTATGTCCTTATCTCACCTTAGCCGCAGTGGAAAGTTGGCATGGCGACCCGAAGACCCAGCAGATGATGGAACGGGGTAAGATGACGAGCTTGGCGTTACAGCAAGCTCTGGCTAACTACCAGAAAGCGGTGGAAGCAGGTATTTTGAAGATTCTTTCCAAGATGGGGATCTCGCTGCTATCGAGCTACCAAGGAGCGCAAATCTTTGAGGCGATCGGCATCGGACACGATCTACTCGCGATTGGATTTTACGGCACGACATCACGTTTGGGCGGTTTGAGCGTTGAGGAATTGGCAAGCGAAGTGCTATCCTTCCATACTCGCGCCTTCCCAGAAGTGACGGTGAAGAAGCTGGAAAACTTCGGTTTCGTCCAGTACCGTCCAGGGGGCGAATATCACATGAATAGCCCCGAACTGGCAAAAGCATTGCACAAAGCCGTTGCTAGTCCAGAGAATCAGGATCATTACAATATTTACAAAAAACACTTGCAAAACCGTCCGTTAACTGCTTTGCGGGACTTACTCGACTTCCAATCCGATCGCAGTCCCATCTCGATTGAGGAAGTCGAACCAGCTAGCGCTATTGTCAAGCGCTTCTGTACGGGTGGCATGTCTCTAGGTGCATTATCGCGGGAAGCGCACGAAGTATTAGCGATCGCCATGAACCGGATTGGTGGTAAATCTAACTCTGGTGAAGGCGGAGAAGATCCAGTTCGGTTCAAGGTTCTAGAAGATGTGAGCGAAGGGCGTTCCTCGCTGCTACCGCATCTCAAGGGTTTGAAAAATGGTGACACAGCATCCAGCGCGATCAAACAGGTTGCTTCCGGTCGATTTGGCGTGACACCAGAATATCTGATGAACGCCAAGCAGATCGAAATTAAAATCGCTCAAGGGGCAAAACCAGGGGAAGGCGGACAACTTCCAGGCAAAAAAGTCAGCCCCTACATTGCCATGCTGCGCCGTTCTAAACCAGGAGTCACTTTAATTTCGCCGCCACCCCACCACGATATTTATTCGATTGAAGATTTGGCGCAGCTAATTTTTGACTTGCACCAAATTAATCCCAAAGCTCAAGTTTCGGTGAAATTGGTCGCAGAAATTGGCATTGGGACGATCGCGGCGGGGGTAGCTAAAGCTAACGCCGATATCATTCAAATATCCGGTCACGATGGTGGTACGGGTGCGTCACCCTTAAGTTCGATCAAACACGCGGGTACGCCGTGGGAATTGGGACTGACGGAGGTGCATCGATCGCTAATGCAAAACAGTCTGCGCGATCGCGTAATTCTGCGCGTTGATGGCGGAATTAAGAGCGGTTGGGACGTGTTAATGGGTGCGTTAATGGGAGCAGAAGAATTCGGCTTCGGTTCGATCGCCATGATTGCCGAAGGTTGTATTATGGCGAGAATCTGCCATACCAACAATTGTCCTGTGGGTGTTGCTTCCCAACGGGAAGACTTGCGCCAGCGTTTCCCAGGGATTCCAGAACACGTTGTCAACTTCTTCTTATTTATCGCGGAAGAAACACGTAGCTTATTGGCACGGTTGGGATATCGTTCTATCGATGAAATTGTCGGTCGCGCTGACTTGCTGAAAGTTAGGGAAGAAGTGCGCTTGACGAAGACAAAAACTCTCAACCTCGACTGCATTACCAAGTTACCCGATACGAAAAGCGATCGCGCTTGGTTGTCGCATGAAAACGTCCACAGCAACGGACACGTATTGGATGATGAAATTCTTGCCGATCCAGAAATCCAAGCCGCAATTCAAAATCAATCTGCCGTTAGCAAAACCTATAATGTCGTCAACACCGACCGTACCGTAGGCGCGAGAATTGCAGGGGCGATCGCTTCCCTTTATGGCGATGATGGTTTTGAAGGACAACTCGACCTTAACTTTACGGGTGCGATCGGACAAAGTTTCGGTGCATTCAACTTATCGGGAATGACTTTGAAACTCGTCGGGGAAGCCAACGACTACGTAGGTAAAGGGATGCATGGTGGCGAAATTGTCATCACGCCTCCTCCAGAAGCTAACTATGCAGCGGCTGATAACGTTATCGTCGGTAACACTTGCTTGTATGGGGCGACGGGTGGAGTACTTTTTGCTAACGGAATCGCAGGCGAGCGTTTTGCAGTCCGTAACTCCAAAGGCGTTGCAGTCATTGAGGGTGCGGGCGATCACTGTTGCGAGTACATGACTGGTGGTACGATTGTCGTCTTGGGCAAAGTTGGCAGAAACGTCGGTGCGGGGATGACGGGTGGATTAGCTTACTTCCTTGACGAAGAGGGGAATTTCTCGGAGTTAGTCAACCACGAAATTGTCAAGCTGCAAAAAGTCAGCTCGCCTGCGGGAGAACGACAGTTACGCCAGCTGATTCAAACGCACGCCGAACGCACAAACTCTGCAAAAGCGCAAGCTATTCTAGCGAATTGGTCGGAATATTTGCCTAAATTCTGGCAAGTCGTACCACCTTCTGAAGTTGATACGCCGGAGGCTGTTGTGGGTAAAGAGTTGAGTTCTGTTAATTAAGGGAGTCGGGAGTCGTAGGGGCGGGTTTAAAAACCCGCCCGTACAAGAGTCGGTGGGAGTTCTGCGTTTGAAGTTGAAGATCTCGATCCCCCCTAGCTCCCCTTTTGAAGGGGGGAAATCATAGCCCCCTTGTGTTTGAAGTTGAAGATCTCGATCCCCCCTAGCCCCCCTTAACAAGGGGGGAACCAATAGCCCCCTTTTGAAGGGGGTTGGGGGATCTCCCAAGGACTGTGCATTTTACCCGATGTCTATTGCTGTCCAACCTGACGGGGTAACTCGACGTAAAATGTCGTGCCTTCACCTAGTTGACTTTCAACCGAAATTTTTCCTCCCATCATCTTGACTAGGGAATCTGTAATTGCTAATCCCAGTCCCGTACCTCCATGCTGGCGGGTTAGAGTTTGGTTCCCTTGGCGGAATGGTTGAAAAATCGATTGCAAGTCTTCTGGAGCAATACCAATTCCCGTATCTTCTACCGCGATCGCAATTCGGTCTGAACCTAATTCCCACACCCTAACTTCAACCTTACCCACTTCAGTAAACTTGATGGCATTCGATAGCAAATTGAGTAAGATTTGCCGCAGGCGAACGCTGTCATTAGTAATTATGGAGGATTGAATAGCAAACGATCTCTGTAACTCCAAATGCTTCTGCTCGGCTAAACAGTGCATTTCTTCTGTTGTTGCTATAACTAAATCGACGACATTTAAAGGCTCTAATTTTAGAGTCAGCTTGCCAGCCTCAACTTTAGAAAAGTCGAGAATATCCTCAATTAAAACTAACAAATGCCTTCCACTACTAAGGATACGCGACACCATATTTTCTTGGTTGTGAGGCAAGGCACTTTGAGTCTGACGCAGTAATAACTGAGAAAACCCCACGATCGCATTTAAGGGACTGCGTAGCTCGTGAGACATAATTGCCAAAAAATGTGCTCTCAGCTTTGCGGCTTCTTGTAATTGCAAGTTTTGCAGTTGAATGGTGCGAATCGTTGCTTCCGCCTGTTTGCGGGCAGTGATATCTCGGATCAGCCACCGCCATCCCATAGGAATACCACTTGCATTGTACATGCTTGATACCGTCACGGCAGCATCAAAAGCTACAGCATGGCGCGGACAAATTGTCAGTTCCCATTCTTGCATCTGTTGCATTTGAGACATTTTTTGCAACTGAGTGCGAAAAACTTGTCGTTGGTCGTAGGGAACGTAGCTAATCAGAGGTTTACCGACTAAGAATTGCTGTGGTACGTTGAGTAGCTTTGCAGCAGCGCGGTTAGCTTCGCGAATTTTTCCCGTTGCATCTGTCACAATGTAGCCATCGGGAGCAAACTCGAATAAGTCTAGATAACGCTGGCGCTCGATCTCAATTTGATTCTGAGCGATCGCCAATTCTTGATTTTGGGCTAATATTTCTTCTTCTGCTACATGCAATTCCTCTAGAGTTATCCGTAGTTCTTCTAGCGATTGTTCTAGCAATTCTGCCCGTTGCTCTGGCGATGCTACTTTAGTGCGCTTGTATAGTTGGGCTGCCTGTTTATATGTGGTTTCTATTTTTTGATTAAATAGCCTCGCGTCCATTTTACACCTCCACCAATCGAGATTGCAGCAGCGGGTTGACCATATATTGTATGGCGATCGACCTTTGAGCTAAACCTATTCCTCTAAGGGTAGAAACAAGGTAGTGATTTGACTTGAGATTAACGGTGGTGTGAAATAAAACAGCGGGCAACAATATACACATGGTTTTTAAAAAATTCTGTCAAAATTGCTGTTTTTTGGTAATTTTAGCTAATCGACTGGCTTGAATTGGTGAAATCAGGTATTATTTTTAACGCGAAGGTTTTGAGGCAAATGCAATATTTCAGCAATAACATTAATATAAGTAAAGGAATGTATGTACGCTAGCCAACATTATTTTCTTTTCACTTTTATACTGCTATTCACTAAAAAAATAGCTAATAAAGTGATTCTCTCAAACCTACTGAAAGGAAGAGAATAACTCAGTCAAAAGCTTTATTTATAGCCTTTTTCAATTCGATGAAATACAAGATCTGTAGGGGCGCACAGCTGTGCGCCCCTACGAATGTATCGCATCATAACGAGAATCGCTATAAACAGTTATCAGTTGTCAGTTATCAGTTATCGAGGAGTCACTGGTCACTGACCCTTGTTCTTCCATCAACATGATGACCCCGTGAATTCCTTGCCGATAATCCATTAAAGGGGTGAGAGTGACTTTACATTGGATCGCCTTACCGCGCCGATTGATTGCATCTAGAAACACTTCAATAGAGCGAGATTCTCCCGCTAGGCAAGAGCGAATTTGCTGTCGCATCTGCCCGACTGGTAGACCGATATCCAAGTTTAAAAAATGTTGTCCTTCAACTTCGTTACTGCGCAAGCCCCATAGATCTTCAGCTTTATTATTCCAAACTTGGACTTGCAGTTCGCGATTCACGACTACCACTCCACCGCGAAGACTGGTGAGGATCGACTCTAGAAAGGCGTTGACTTGATTCAGTTCCTCGCTGCGCAATCGCAGTTCTTCATTAATTGTCTGCAATTCTTCGTTGGAAGATTGCAGTTCTTCATTCATGGTTTCCAATTCTTCATTAGTCGATTGCAGTTCCTCGTTCGTTGTCTCCAGTTCTTCATTAGAAGATTGCAATTCTTCGTTGGTTGTCTCTAATTCTTCATTGGTTGACTGTAATTCTTCATAAGCCATTTCCAATTCTTGATTGGAATGTTCTAGTTCCTCTTGCAACCGCCGAGAGCGACTGACATCGATAAAAACAATGCTGCATCCCAGCATTCTCCCGTTAATATCTTGCAGGAGCGATATTTGTACGTCAAAATACAAAGTCTCTCCAGAGGCAGAAATCCACTCTACCTCTGTTTGGTTGACAGCACGCCGTTCGGCATAGGCTTGCTCGATCCGAGAGCGCAGTTCTAGAGGGCGATAAGAAATTTCCAGGTCTTGCAGGGGACGACCCAAATCTCTAGGGTGAATGTTAAATAAGTTGCGGGCGCGTTCGTTAGCTAATGTGAGTAGTCCATTGACATCGATCGCTATCTGTGCGGTGGGATTGAGGTCAAATGCCGTGTCCCGAATGCGGACGTGGCTAGCTAAATAATTGGCTTCGTCATCGACGTGATTGTTACCCATAAGCAACAAGCGATCGCGCGTATTTCCTTTAGGAACTTTAATAAAAATTCGGCGCTTCAAATCGACTGGCGTGAAAGAATCACCATGACTGAGCAACATTTCCGCTTTACCTAAAAATAAGAAGCCAGCATCATTTAAAGCAAAGTGAAAGCGGGCAATAATTCTCGATTGAGCTTCAGCATTGAAATACATCAACGTGTTGCGGCATAACAACAAGTCAATGCGGGAAATAGGTGCATCTTGTAACAAGTCATGACGACCGAAAATCACCGAACGGCGGAGGTCTTTACGAAAAGTATAAACACCATTGGAATTCTCAAAATAAAGTTCTAACATTTCCGGCGGAACGGAACTCACCTCTCGTTCGTTGAAAGTAGCGTGGCGGGCTTGGTTGAGCGCTTCTTCATCCACATCTGTCGCATAAATTTTGACGCGCTGACGCAACTGCTCGACTCCCACTGCTTCAGCCATCACCATTGCTAAAGTGTAAGCCTCTTGTCCCGAAGCACAGCCAGCACTCCAAATCCGAATTGGTTCTGTAGGTTCCTTGCGGGCAGTAATTCGAGGCACAATTTCTGTCGTCACGTAGTCCCAGGTAGCGCGATCGCGAAAAAAGGACGTGACATTGATCAAAATTGTGTTGAACAAAAGGACGAATTCCTCTGGCGCTACCTCTAGGCGATCCATGTAATCGCTGAAGTTCTCAAGGTCGAGTGCCTGCATTCGTTTGCGCACTCGCCGCATCAAACTAGAACGCTTGTAACCTGTAAAATCAAATCCGCGATTGCGTTTAATGTAGTTAATTAATGCTTCAAACTCAGCATTAGCCTCATCCGTCATTCCTCATCCCTCATCCCTTCACCTCAACTGCAACTAGTTTTACTAAGGTAGGGGCAATCTCGTTTAAAGGTAAAACCAGATCGACAACGCCAGTATTAATGGCTGCTTCTGGCATTCCCCCAAATTCAGCACTTTTGTAGTCTTGAACAATTACAGTTCCGCCCATTTCTGCAATTGCCCTGACTCCCATTGCACCATCGCTACCCGTACCCGTCAAGACAACTGCGATCGCCTGCTGTTTAAAACTAGCGGCTACCGATTCAAAGAGTAAATCTGCTGAAGGACGGACAAAATGTACGAGTTCTGAATGAGTCAACGACAAGCTACCATCTGCATTGACCAGTAGGTGATGGTCTGGCGGCGCAATGTAAACTTTTCCCGTACGCAAATAATCTCCCGGTCGAACTTGTACGACGGGCATTTTTGTGCGACGGCTGAGAATATCTGCCATCATGCTAGGGTAGTGAGGGCTGACGTGCTGAACTACAGTAATAGCAGCTGGAAATTCTGTTGGTAATGCCGATAGAACTTGGCTCAGAGCATTCAATCCTCCAGCAGAGGCACAGATTGCTACAACTTTCTGAGGCAGCGAGGAGGAGTCTTCCACGGCAGGATGTTTCATTTCTGCTTCAGGAGTACCTCCCGAGGCTGTAATACTCTGCGATCCTACCACCTGTCCATTCGCTGTTGATGTGTCGCTGCCATTACTTCCGTTTCTCAAGATCAGTTGACGCACTAAAGTCGCCTGTTGATGTGCGATTCGCGCTTGTTCTTCAAACCGTCTAGAAGAATAAGTTTGCTGGCGATCGCGGGCGCGGTTTCCCAATCGCTCTGTCAGGGCAGCTTTTTCTTCTAATGCCCGCAGTGCGTTCCACAGTGCCTCTTCCAATGACTCTGACTGAGCGGCAAGCAAACTATCTGTAGAGTAAGCGTGACCCGTGCGACAGCGGAATCGGACGAGCTTGCCTTCATCCAGTTCCCACAGCACGCCACCGCAATCTGGACAACCATATGGGGAGGGTCTGCCAGGGCGATCGGGGTTCTGCATCGCATTTAACTCTAGTTCTGCCATGTCAGCCTCCATCTCCATATCATCAGATACACCTGTTGTTTCTGTTGCTACAGGTTGGCGAGCTAGCTCTGCGATCGAGGCTGCTATATTTACCACAGGTAAAATGCGATCGACTTCTACATTTTCAATTGCACTGCGGGGCATTCCCGAATACATTGCCTCTTCAGGGTCTTGGACGATCGCCACGCCGTCTCGTTGCTTCACCGCCATTAGTCCTGCTGTGCCGTCATCTAGCGTCCCCGACAAGACCACACCCACAACCCGTTGTCCGTATGCCCGTGCTGCCGAGCGAAACAGTGGGTCTACCGCAGGGCGATGACCGTTTTCTTTGGGACCGCGAGCTACAGTAATCGAGCCGCGTTTGATGAGCAAGTGGCGATCGGGTGGTGCGACATAAATTTTGCCATATTCGATCGGCTCGCCATCTTCAGGATGTAATGCCTTGAGTGAAGATTGTTGCTGACGCTTAGCGATCGCCCGATTGAGAATTTTCGGGAGAATGCTATAACCTTCAGAAGGAATGTGCAGCACGACAAAAATTGCCGCTGGTATATCCGCCGATAAAAGGCTCAGCAGTTGAGACAGCGCTTCTACCCCACCAGCAGAAGCACCGATTACAATTATGTCGTGTCCAGGCATTGATTAATTAGGGAGCAGGGAAGAGGGACAAGGGGGACAAGGGGGACAAGGGGGACAAGGGGGACAAGGGGGACAAGGGGGACAAGGGGGAACTCGCTCTTCCCCACGACCGAAGGGAGTGGGGACAAGGGGGACAAGGGGGACAAGGGGGACAAGGGAGCGATCGAACTAAGTTCACGCTAACAGAATATTGAACTAATAGCTTCATTCTTTAGAGAGTCGGGAGTCGGGAGTCTGGAATAAGTGGTGCGTGGTGCGTGAATCAATTTTGAATTTTGAATTTTGAATTTTGTCCCCTGCTTCCTACTCACCAGTCACTGTCTTCGGTAACTCAACGTTAAATGTCGAACCTTTACCTAATTGACTTTCAACTGAAATTTTGCCTTGCATCATGTGGACTAGCGATTTGGTAATTGCTAAACCTAAGCCAGTTCCACCATGTTTACGGGTTATCGTTTGATCGACTTGACGAAATTCTTCAAAAATATGATCTAGTTCCGATGTAGCAATGCCTATACCAGTATCCTTGACACTCAGCATAAATTGCGTATTTGAAAGTTCGCAAGTTTTGATTTCTATACAACCAGATTCAGTAAATTTAATTGCATTAGAAAGTAAGTTGACTAATACTTGACGCAGGCGGTTACTATCATTAACAATTGTCACATTTTCTGTTTGCAAATCGACATGTATAGGTAACTGCTTCTGCTCCGCTAGAGGTCTAAGTTCGTCAATAGTTGATGAGACCAGACGATCTAAGCTAATTAATTCTAATTGCAGTTCTAGCCGACCTGATTCAATTTTAGATAGATCGAGAATATCGTTAATTAAAGCAAGGAGATGTTTGCCATTACTCAAAATGCGATCGATCATGCCAGATTGAGTTGCAGACAAAGCCGCAGAACGCTGACGTAACAAAACTTGCGCAAAACCAATCACGGCATTCAAGGGCGTGCGTAGTTCGTGAGACATGGTGGCGAGAAACTGAGATTTCAGCCGTGCTGCTTCGATCAACTGGAGATTTTGCTGCTCGATCCGTTGTCGAGTTAACTCTAATTCTCGATTTTGCTGGGCTAAAGTCAAATTTTGAGCAGCTAGGCGTTCTTCCCGTTCCTCTAAAGCCTGGATTAAACGGGCATTTCCGATCGCGATCGCCGCTTGTTCTCCTACCGCTGCCATTAAATTTTGGTCTTCAGGATCGAAAGCATCAAGATTTTGCCAATTTCCCACCACCAATACACCCAAACGCTCTCCATTCACCGAAGCGATCGGCACTGCATACAAGGAACTAGGAGCCAAAGAGAATTCGGAATTCGGAATTCGGAATTCGGAATTAAATTCTCCTCTTCCCCCTTGTCCTCCTTGTCCCCCTTGTCTCCCTTGTCCCTCTTCCCTACTCCCTGCGCCCTGCGCCCTTCGCCCTCTAATCAACCGCGCTTTCCCAGTCTCAAATACCTGCCTCAAGACTCCCAAGTCGGGATCGAGAATTTCGGTTAAGAGCAATCTTTCCTTGCCAATACCTGCTGTGGCAGAAGTTTCTAATTCGTCAGTCGCAGAATTGTAAGTGGCGATCGCGGCAAAATCTGCATCGGGGATTCCATCACAGACAGCTCCGACGATAACGTGTAGTAGCTCGGATACGTCGGTTAAGCGTTGGTTGAGCAGGTTGCCAATCCGCTGCAAGACGCGCAGTTGTTGCTGCTGTTCGCCTAAAATTACGATCGCCTGACGCAGATTTTCGCCAATTTCATTCGCCTCTTGGTAAAGCCGCCCGTTATCTACTGCTAACCCAGCTCGACGACCGAGATCCTCGGCAAATATTAAGTCGGCATTAGTATAGACTCGCTGTGACTCAGCTGCCACAAAACTAATTGCTCCAAGCGTCCTACCGCGCGCTTGAATTGGGACGCACAGCGCCGATTTCATCTGAATTTGACGTAAACTCTGCAAATGGTCGCGATCGCGGGCGAGATTTTGGAGTAAGCGATCGTCGATCTCTGGGTATAAAACTGACTCCCCAGTATGGATCACCTGGGATACGCCCAACGTACTATTTGAACTAACAGGATAGTGACAAGCTAAGGCTTCTAGCCACCGTACCTGAGATAATGCGGAATGAGCCACGCTCACTTGCCGGATCGAGCCGTCTGCTTCGAGAATGTGAATGCTACACCAATCTGCTAGCTGCGGTACGATCGATTGAGCTAGGTTATTCAAAATAGTTTGATAGTCCAGAGAAGCAGCCAGAATGTTGCTAGCTTCAACTAGGAATCGTTCTTGATCTTCAATCCGTTTGCGCTCTGTAATATCAACAAACGCTCCGATACTGCCTCGGCATTGACCTTGCTCGTCAAACAAAGGTGCGGCGTTGCCAAGTAATTTGACTGGGGGCGTACCTTCTTTGGTTACTAAGTCTAACTCCACATCCAGCACTGGTTTACCGCTGCTTGCTGCTTGTTGCATGGGTAACTCGGAAGCAGGAATTTCTTGACTTTGACGGAAGACTTTGTATGTCGGTCGTTCTTCTAATGGCGCGCTTTTAGAAGCGTTAGCAGTTGATGATAGCCCCATTAGCTTTGCCATTGCTGAGTTGACGCGAATATACTGGCATTTCGGATCTTGGGCGATCGCAATTCCCAGGGGAATCACGTCGAGCAGCGTTTCCAACTCATTGACTCGTCGCGCCAAATCTCGGTTGAGGCTAATAATTTCGGCTTCCGAACGCTTGCGATCGCTCAAATCGACAGTAAAACAAATTGCCGTGTCGGGTGACTGCTCTACAACTGCCGCACCTAATAGTATTGGCACTCGCGTTCCGTCTTTACGGATATACTCTTTTTCATAATAATTAAAACTACCAGCCGTGCGCAGTTGTTCGATGACAAGTCGATTCTGCTCGGCATATTCTGGTGGGGTCATTTTTTGCCAGTGCAACTTTCCCGCTTTTAAGTCCTGCTCAGTGTAACCCACCATTTGTAGAAAAGCTTGATTTGCCTCAAGAATTTCTCCACTCAACTTTGTTAATATCACACCTACGATATTTGTTTCCGCCAAGCGCTGGAACCGAGATTCGCTAGCTTTAAGCGCAGCATCCAGCCTTCTACTCTCCGTGATGTCGCTCACAATTCCCGACATTCGGTACGGATAGCCGCGAGCATCTCTTTGAGCTTTTCCCCTAGCCACGCAATGACGATATTCCCCAGAGGAATGCAGAATCCGAAACTCAGCTTCGCATTTTTCTCCGTGTAGCAGGTGATTTCTAACTACAGTTTTGATCTCGGGTAAATCTTCTGGATGAATTAAATCTAATAGTGCTGTGGGGGTGTGAGTAAATTCTGCCCGCTCGACCCCAATAATTTCTAATAACCGATCGTTACAATAAACTTCATCGGTGGTACAGTACCAATCCCACACCCCATCATTAGCAGCTTCTAGTACTAATCGATAGCGTTCCTCGCTTTCTCTTAAAAGATTGCTTGCCTCTTGAGCTGCCAATTCTGCTTTATGCAAGCGAATAGCATTGCGGAGAGTCTGGCTTAGTCCCTCTACCGACAGTTTAGATTTCGACAAATAGTCATATGCCCCCGCTTTCATTAGCTGGACGGCGATTTGCTCATCTCCTTGCCCTGTCAATACCACCAAAGGAACGGTAAAGCCCAAAGAGCGAATTTGTTGTACTAAACTCAAGCCATCGCCATCAGGCAAGCGATAATCTAAAAATACGCAGTCAAACTGCTGCTGTTGCAACTGGGCGATCGCTTCAGCACAGCCATTTGCTTCTGACAAATCCATCTTCACCCCAGCAGTAACTAGCGTTCGCCTCACTGCCATGCGATCGACTTCATCATCATCTACAACTAGAATTTTGACTGGTTCTTCCATAAAAATCAGGAATCGAGAGTCTGGAGCCGGGAGTGGTAGTTTTCACGCACCACGCACCACGCACCACGCACCACTCATTTAAGGCATTTCACTTAAGGTCCAATAATTATTCAGCGTTGCCATGACTTGGACAAAGTTATCAAACGTGACTGGTTTGAGAATATATCCAGCAACATTCAGGTTGTAAGCCTCAACTTTATCTCTGTCTTCGTTAGATGTCGTCAACATAACGACAGGGATCTGCTTGAGATTGTCATCACCTCGCAATTCTCGTAAAAATTCAATTCCATTCATTCTGGGCATGTTTAAATCTAATAAAATCAATCGCCGCTCTTGCGGGATTGGCGATGGTTCGCCTTCACTTCCTCGCAAGATTGACAATGCTTCTATCCCATCACTAGCTGTGTAGAGTGAATTGGTAATGTTATTTTTCTTAAACGCTCTTTTTACGTTCATGACATCCACTTCGTCATCCTCGACAAGTAGAATATGAATCATTTTGTCTTTCATTATGAAGTTTTATATATTCCATCTTGACTAAAATTGGAGCATATACACCTCAATCGTTTGTAGTATTTTTGAGGGAGCAGGGAGTATTGAGTAGTTAGTGGCTGGTGGCTAGTGGCTGGACTTTTCTCTAGTCACTAGCCACCAGCCACTAGTCACTGATAACTGCTCACTTCTTCCAAGTAAAATAAAAAGCTGCTCCTTGTCCTGGCTGTGATTTTAGCCGAATAGTACCTCCTTGTTGTTCGACAATTTTTTTGACGATCGCTAAGCCGATTCCCGTGCTTTCGATTGTGTCACGGGGCGACAGGGTCTGGAAAATACCAAATACCTTGTCGTGGTACTCGGGCGCAATTCCGTCCCCATCATCGGCTACGACAAATTCATAATTTGAGGCATACTCTTGCACGGAAATACTGACTCTGCCATCCTGCCTGGGGTGGTATTTAATGGCGTTGCTAATTAAATTAGTAAAGACTTGTTGTAAAGGTAATTTTTCAGTCACGATTGTCGGCATGGGTGCAATCTCAATTGAGAACGTTTCAGGTGGAGAGAGGGAGTCAACGACCTCTGCTAACAAATCTCCTACAGAAACTTCAAATTTTGGCGTGTCCATTCGTCCGACGCGGGAATATTGCAGTAATCCGTTAATTAAGGCTTCCATGCGATGGACGCGCCCCCGTAGTAAGTTCATTTGGTGGCGCGTGTCTGCTGTCAGTTTGTCTGATAGATCTTCTTCAATCCATCCTGATAAATTGGCGATCGCTCTCAATGGTGCTTTGAGATCGTGAGAAGCAACATAAGCAAACTGATCTAATTCTTGATTGCGCTTTTCTAACGTCGCGTTAGTTTGCGCTAGTACGGTTGTGAGATAAGTTAATTCCTCTGCCCGCGTTTTGAGTGCGTCTTCCGAAACTTTGCGATCGCTAATATCCAAACAGCAGCCAATATATCCGGCAAAACTTCCGTCGGGGGTAAACCGAGGACTGCCTTTTTCAAAGATCCAACGGTACTTACCATCCGCCCGTCGCAGGCGAAATTCTTGCGCGAACTCTTGCCGACTGTGAAAAGCTGATAAATAAGTTTTCACGCAACGAGAGACATCTTGCGGGTGTACTGCTTCCGTCCAACCTTCTCCCAATTCCTGTTTTAAGCTGCGTCCGGTAAAATTTAACCAAGACTGATTGGCAAACTCCCACAAACTATCAGTCCCAGCCATCCAGATCATCACGGGTGCGCCGTCTGCCATCGTGCGAAATCGAGCTTCGCTTTCCCGTAATTCTGCTTCTGTTTGCTTGGCTGCGGTGATATCCAACATCAATCCCCGCAGTTTAGATTTTTCCTCGCGATCGCGGGCAAAGTGCAGGCGATCGCGCAACCACACCACACGTCCATCTGCGGCTATGCATCGGTATTCCAAACTACAATCGCGCTCTCGCTTTTCCTGGTGGTAAAAATGTACTACATTTGCCCGATCTTCAGGGTGAACGAGATTCTGCCAAAAGTTCGGCTGCTCTAACCACTGCTCCACAGGATAGCCTAAAATTTCTGCTGCACTTTGACTGACGAAGGTAAATCGCGCCGTTGCTGCATCGTATTCCCAAACGATTGTGTCTTCCAGCCCGTTGACTAAATCTTGAAATCTCTGTTGTACGGCTTCTAGTTGTGCTGTTTTTATTGGTGTCTTTGCCGATTCCGGTTCGGTCGAGTTTACTTCGGTTCGATCGATACAAGTGACTTGCCGATCCGGTACGTCACTCGCTTCTGGGATAACTTGTTCTTGCCACCAATAATAGTTTCCATCTGCTGCCAAAACTCTGTAGGAGACAGTGTAAGCCTGCTGGCAAGCGATCGCTTGCTGCCGTTGCTGGTAATAGCGATCGCGATCTTCAGGATGGATGGTCTGCCAAAGTTCCCCAGGAACTGTTTCTATTTGGCTCATTTAGTTTTTGACTGTATTAGCAACTTTATTTTTATGCTAGAGAAAATTTTATGACACTGCTCGATTCATAAAATTTATCCTACCAGTATCTCAGCTAAAATATTAACTTACTAGAGTGGTATGGAAGGGTAAAATCTAAATATTAGAATTTTCAAAAAGTCTTTACATATAGCCTTTTCGGCAGTTTTTAATAAAAATTGTTGTCCTTTATGCCAAAAAATTTACAACCATTATCGAATTAAGTTTTATGATAAATTTAAGCTAAAATACCTTAAATTTAAAAAAATTTAAAATAAGAGAAGAGTCAAAAGTTCTCTCTTGAGGGGGATGAAAAAACCCGGGCAAAAGTATTAAAGCCATAAGTAGAGGTTTTTGCAGGATAGCAAAAGATTGTCTAGGCAATGATGGAGCATGAAAGCTGATGAGGATGGCAATGTAAATAAAAGTACTAAGATTGAATTGTTGAACAAAGCTAGAGTTAAAAACTTACTTCATATAGCACTCCTACAAGAGTTTATGGAATGGCTAGAGCAGTGAGTAAGGGCTGCGTCTACCTCGCTTTGAATCCCACTTGACTTTCAGTTGTAGGACATGCAGCCAAAGCATCATCTGTCATTTAGTACCAGACCAATGACAAATGACCAATGACAAATGAACAATGTAAAAAACATGAGTAAAATTCGCGTTGCTTTAATTGAAGACCACGACCTCACTCGCGTCGGGATCAGAACAGCACTACAACAGCGGCAAGAACTTGAAGTGGTAGGCGAAGCTGCCAACGCTAGCGAGGGTTTGCAGTTATTGCAGACAGTCCATCCCGATATTGCGATCGTGGATATCGGTTTACCTGATAAAGATGGCATTGAACTAACTAGGGAGATTAAGGCAGCCGCAAGCGAGGGAGAAGGATTCACTACCAAAGTTTTGATCTTGACTTTGCGAGACAATCGAGAAGCAGTGTTAGCTGCTTTTGCGGCGGGGGCTGATTCTTATTGCATGAAGGATATTAGTTTCGATAACTTACTAGAAGCATTGCGCGTCACCCACAGCGGTAATGCTTGGATCGATCCCGCGATCGCCCGCATTGTTTTACAGCAAGTCAAACCCGCACCTGCCGAAGTTCCTGCTGCTGTAGTCGCCGAAGTTAGTAAAGAAGACAAAGACAACAAAACTGTTGCTATCCACGCAGCTGATGAAGACTACGACCAAATGTTAGCTGCTTACCCCCTCACCGAAAGAGAATTAGAGGTATTGCAACTAATTGTAGAAGGTTGTAGTAATGCCGTAATTGCGGAAAAACTATACATCACCGTCGGTACGGTAAAAACTCACGTCCGTAACATTCTGAATAAGCTCTGTGCCGATGACCGCACTCAAGCCGCAGTCCGCGCTCTCAGATCTGGATTGGTTGGTTAGGTTTTTGTAGAGACGCGATACATCGCGTCTCTACAGATAGATATTTGCAAAAGTTAAACTTATAGCGAGTATTACTATAAATTTTGTTAAGTTAGGTTTATCAATCGGTAGTGAATGTCTAATAGTAGGGTAAAGGGTTGCATGGCAAGGTCAAACGAGGCAAGCTATGCGATCGCTTGAAATTGGGCGTAAGATTCAGAACCCAGATATACCCATGACACAGTTATTTGCTTTGTCTCCGCGCTACCGTCTTGATGATGAACTACCCTGGTTGGAAGCAATCGATCCTAGCCATCACTACTGGATTGCTGTTAATGGCGATCGCAGCGCGATCGTAGCAATTCCAGGGCTAACAGTCTCCTCTTTTGACGAGTTCAAGCAAGCAATTCGTCAATTTAGAGCCTTGCAAGCAGGGGAACAAATGACTGTAGCGCGGGCAGCCAGTACTTCTACTATTTACTGCATCAGCTCTAACTGTTATGCCATCTCCGCAAAGGTGAATGGTGCTACTGTATGGCACTTATTCGATTATGAAACTTTAGAAAGTCTGCTAATGACTGCATATCCAGACTGGCAATGCAGTCCTAAAGATATCGAAATGGGTCGCCAACTCCTAGCAAAATCTTTTCAGCAAGTGTTGGCTTAAAGTACCTAAGTGTTGGCTTAAAGTACCTAAGATATACAACTTTCTACCGCTTCAAACTCAACAACTCCTGCGGTGAGGCTAAGAGTTTGATTTTGGTGGCAGCAATTTCTTGCTGAGAATTGAGTAAAAAGAACCAAGAAACGTTCACGCCAAACAGAGGGGTTTGCACTTTCCCCACGACTTGCACCTCTAAATCGCCTTCCACAACCTGGGAAATTCCTCGCTCTGGCTCCAACTTCATCCCCTGGGCTTCCCGTTGCAAGAAGGAAGCGATCGCCTCTCGTCCCACAATTCCTTCTTCAAAAGGAGGATACATCACTCCATCTGTAGCGAATAAATTTGCACAGGCTTGATAATTTTCTGTGTTTAATGTGTCAAAGTAACGAATAATGGTAGATTCTGTAATTCCTGCTATTTGTTGTACCGTATCCTGCGGCGATCGCGTTGATGCTTCCATGCGATTCATTCATCCCTCTTGACAAAAACAGCCTGCTCTTAACGCTCACGATCGCATATAAGAGCAGGTCAAAACCTGCCCCTATAGAAGGATTCTAGGAATTGTCATTCGTTATCAGTTATTTGTGGGTACTATCCGAATGACAAACGACCAATGACAAATAACGAACAACTAATCTGCTAAAGGATCGACACCCATATCAGCGACAAGTTTCCGCAAAACGGTAATTTGTTGACCGAAATCGAGCTGTTTAATCGTTGCCAGTGTTTCATTCACATCGCGAGAAGGCTGGTATCCTGTAGGCATAGGAACGACAAAACCTTGAACCATTAGCTCTGATAACTCATACCAAAAAGCTAATTTAGTGTTATTGCTTAAAATACCGTAGCTGCGGCTAATTGGAGTGTTTTTTCGCTCTACCAAGTCGCGCATTGCCTCTAACTGCTGAGCGTGAGACATTTGTTTCAAAGAATTGAGCAAACCTTCTGCAAGTTGCAATCGAGCTGCCCCAGGAGCCGCAGGCGTGATAGAACGACCCATTTCCGTGTAAGCGTACCATAGCAGCGCTAATTGGTCGTCGGTGCTGAGGCGCTTCACCAAAGAAATGGTAGCAGGCACGGCATCAGCTAGCTGAAAATCAGAGTTAAGGCGATTGGAAGCAAAAGAAAAAGCTGATTCGGTTGTATACGTCATGTCTGCACTAGAGATTCTTGACAAAGTGGTGAAAAAATGCTCAAATCTCTCCTCCTATTTCATATACTGCAACACTTATTTACGAAAAGCAAATAAAATTAACAAATCAATGAAACAGTTATCAGTTATCAGTAGGGAGCTGAGGGAGCTGAGGGAGCAAGAACTGTCAACCAACAACCATCAACCAATGACTAACTTAACCAGCGACCAAATCAAACAAAAAGCCTTAGAATTGGGGTTTCACAAAGTCGGCATTGCCGCAGTGGAAGCAGTAGGAACTGCGGAGCGGCAGAGGTTGCAAGCTTGGCTGCAACTGGGATACCAAGCAGATATGGCATGGATGGCAAACCCCAAGCGCGAGGATATTCGTTTAGTCATGCCAGAAGTGCGATCGCTAATTTGCGTGGCGCTCAACTATTACACTCCTCACCAGCATTCTACAGATCCAACAAATGCAAAAATTTCTCGTTATGGCTGGGGTAGAGATTATCACAAAGTATTGCATAAAAAGCTCAAAGCCTTGAGTCAGTGGTTGCGATCGCAAGCAGCAGATATCCAAACGCGGTTCTATGCTGATACGGGTCCAATTCAAGATAAAGCGTGGGCGCAACAGGCAGGTATCGGTTGGATTGCTAAAAATGGTAATGTGATTACACGAGAATATGGTTCTTGGGTATTTTTGGGTGAAGTGTTGACTGACCTAGTTTTGACCCCAGATCGACCCCATACGCAACATTGCGGTAATTGTACTCGCTGCATAGAGGCATGTCCCACACAAGCAATTACGCAGCCTTTTGTTGTCGATGCCAATCGCTGCATTGCTTATCATACAATCGAAAATCGTGCCGAAAAGCTACCTGAAGCGATCGCTTCCCGTCTTGACGGTTGGGTAGCTGGTTGCGATATTTGTCAAGATGTTTGTCCTTGGAACCAGCGTTTTGCTCGCACGACAGATATCAATGAATTTCATCCTTATGCACACAATCTCGCACCAAAACTCACAGAACTAGCAACAATAGAAGACGGCGAGTGGGATCGGCGCTTTACAGGTTCAGCCTTGCGGCGGGTCAAACCCGAAATGCTGAGAAGGAACGCCCGTGCTAATCTTGAATCGTCGGCTACGATTGTTTATTCCGATTCACTGTAATGACCATTAAGGTGATCTTTTTTGATTTTGACGGTACTATTGCCGATACACTTCACTCCATTGTCGGTATTACTAATCGCTTAGCTGTAGAATTCGGACATAAACCCATTAGCACTGCAGAAATTGCTCAGATTAAAAACCTGAGTTCGCGTCAAATTATCAAACAATCAGGAATTTCAATTCTCAAATTTCCCTTGTTAGTTGCTAAAGTCAAATCAGAGCTGAATGCAGAAATTTCTAAAATTCAACCTTTTCCCGAGATTAAAGAAACTTTACTCGAATTGAGAAAACGAGTCGATAAAGTCGGCATCCTGAGTTCTAACTCTAAAGATAATATTTTTGCTTTTTTGGAACTCAATGATATGGATTATTTATTTGATTTTATTTATACAGAAGCCGCTCTCTTCAGTAAAAGTAGAGTCATCAAAAAGATTTTGAAGCAAGAGAAGATTGCACCGTCAGAGAGCGTCTATATCGGAGATGAAACCAGAGACATAGAAGCAGCAAAAAGAAGTAAAGTCACTGCGATCGCCGTTAGTTGGGGTTTCAACTCCGCCGCAGCCCTGGAACAATATCAGCCCGATTTTCTCATTCACCAACCAGCAGAACTCATCGCGGCGATCGATAAATTAAAGACTAGTTGATAGTTGTTGGTAATGGGTAATGGGTAATGGGTAATTGTTGGTTGTTGGTTGTTGGTTGACCGCTCCCTTGCCCCCTTCTCCCCCTTATCCCCACTCCCTTCGGTGGCGGGGAAGAGCGAGTTCCCCCTTGTCCCCCTTGTCCCCCTTGTCCCCCTTGTCCCCTTCTTCCCTGCTCGTGCGCTCCCTGCTCCCTAATAACTGCCTACTCCTCGTCTGTCTCCATTTCTTCCATCAAGCTGACTCGATCGATCGCAAATCCTATTTGCGTCGCTAACTGAACAAATAAGTCAATTTCTTCCTGTTGCCAATTTCTCGGTTCGGAACAGTGATGGGCAATTAATAATCCCAGTAACTCATTGTTTTTCAAGATTGGTGCTACCAAATTAGCTTTAACTGCAAACTGCTCTAATAATCGGCGATAGCAGTCTTCAACTCGTCCCGCTTGGTAAATATCATCAATGACTGTGACATGACCTTGCTTGTAGATTTCGGCATACTTTTCTCTCATGCAAGGATCGTCAATTCTCACTCTTAAAGTTTGGGGCCAGCCTGGGGCAACAGACTCTGCCACGACAATGCCATCCCAATTACTAGAATCTAGACCGTAAACGACTACGCGATCGGTTTTGATCGCACGCCTGACTTCTTTCACAGCAGTTTTCAGTAACTCTTCTAAAAATTGAGCTTGCTGAATTCGCAAAGTAATTTCTGTGAGTAAATCGGCACGTTCGGCATCGGCTTCCTGCTTTTCTAAAAATGTAACTTGTTCGGATGCTACTCCTACCTGTTTTGCCAAATGGGAGAATAACTCAACTTCATGAGGTAGCCAAACTCTAGGTTCAGAACATTGATTAACAATCAATAAACCAAATAGTTGACCGTTTTTGGTAATTGGCGCTACCATCTGCGCTTTGATCGCAAACTGTTCTAACAATTTAATATGACAATCAGTCAGTTCTCCCCCATAAATATCGTGAGTTACGCAAATTCGACCATTGATATACTTTTCTACGCCCTCGTTCGATTCAGAAAAATATGTGTCGGTAATTTTAATCTTTAAGCAGGAAGGTAAGCCAGGTAAAACAGATTCAGCGACAACATTACCACTCCAGTCAGGATTAAATTGATACACGAAAACTCGATCGGCACTGAGAGCGCGACGTAGTTCCTTCGTAGCGGTTTTTAATAACTCGTTGAGATATTGTGCTTGTCGAAATTTGAGCGAAATTTCCGTCGCTATTTTAGCTGACTCAATCGTGGCAATTTGTTGATGGCTAACATCCACCTTTTCCAGTGCTGCACTATTGAGAATTGCTAGCGGAGAGTAAGATTCATCCGGTTCTAATTTTGGCTTTTCACCTGCATCGACAGCAGATTTTGCTGGACGCATAGCTCGATTAGCAAAAAAAGCAGTCAACAAACCAATTAGTAGCAGCGATGCGACAACAGTTTCAATTAAAAGAGTCACTGGTAGCTGAGTGGGAGAATCAGCCAGGTCTGGATTGTCCACGCGGGCTTCAGCTTGGGCATTAAACTGCGGGACTAGGCGATCGTCGGCTTGCGCAAGGGTTTTGTCAGTCAAAACTGGCAAAATTCCAACAGCAATAATTAACGCTACGAGCTTGGTTCTAAAACTGCTTTTTTGCCACCAAAGGCGATGCTTGGAAAGCTTAGTCCCTGGGTCTGGATTATTCCGGCAAGATGGCGGATAATTATCTCTAGAGTCGTGAATTTTTATACTGCTAAAATTATTAATTTGGATACATTGAGAGGTAGGGGTACGTCTACGGGTGGAATACTGCTCGGCAAAATGGAAAGGGATTTGACTCATTGTGCGCTCGCTTGGCTAATACTCTGAAAACTACTGCCGAAAAACTTTCACATTTAGCATATTGAGGTCATTTTTAAATTTTTGCAATACTTTTCAACATAGGTAGCCGCATTTAGCTTTTTAAATTTAGACATATGTACTTACTTCTCGGTCAACTTGTTTATACCAGCTTTGCAGGCAAAGGATTCAAAACTGTTTGCAGTCCGCAGGTTTCGCCAGAAATTCAGCAAGCTTTCTTGCAACATGTAGTTTCCCAACATTGGGATTCTTACAATCCTCCAGAACCCAAATATCGTGCGGCTTACATATATCAAATCGACTCAGAGCAAACTTTGTTTGGCTGGTTATACAACGATGGCGTGGACGAGCTAGGACGCGGCAACGTACCATATTTTATTTGTTATTACATTTCAGAACCACTGTTTGATTTTCAACTAGCAAATATATTTACTTGTTTGGAGCGAGGACCAGTAACAATCTTAGATCGACATCAGCCTCGCGCATATATAAAAACCAAGGTTTTATCAAATTTGTGGGACTACCAACCAGCAAAAGCAGGGGTGTCAACTCCTCTGTACCTACGACAGCAAAGCTATACAGACTTGCGCCAAGGAAATTTGTTGGAGCTATTTGTACCGATTGACGCACAGGAAAGTGCCGTCGATTTCCCAGAAAGAACTTACGAGCAGCAAATGGCGCATCTCTCTATTTATACTAGTTATGCAATTGATGGCTTAGGGCTTGAACCGGGGCATGTTATTACAGCAGATGCTGCGACTATTGCAGTCGATCCGATCGCCTCTAAGAGTCAGTCAAAACCCAAGTTACCGTTGTATCAGTTCTACAAACAGACATTAGGAAAAGATCGAGAGTCAAAAAGTTTGATTCAGAACGGTTCGACAAATTTATTATCTAAATACAAAAAAATTTCGACTGCCAGCCGCGATCGCCACTCTGTGTCAGCAAATTCTAACTCCGGTCGCTGGGCATTAGCAGGAAATAACTTCTCCCCAGTCGATTTGAAGCCGGTAGCATTAGGACAAACAGTTGATAATAACGCCGAACGCCTGACTTGGGGTTATAAAAACTCTCAACTTTGGCTCAAAGTTGGCATTTTAGCAAGTGCGGTAGCGCTCGGGTTTTCGCTATACGGTCTGATGCATTCGGGTATGTCTAATACCGATTCGCGAGTCTACGTAGCATCGCAAGTCAAGCGCGATCGAAACTACAAAGCTTTGGCAGCAGTTCCTAACGTCCCTTTAGGCACGTTTCGATATGGTGGCTCTACCACTTTTGCGCCACTGCGATCGCCCACAACTGTCGCGACGATTGCCCAAGCTCAGCCACAATTTGAACTACTCTACACCGATCCTTATCAAAATAGACATGGCTCTACCGTAGGCATCCAAATGTTGCTAACAGGTAAACTCAGCTTCGCACAATCTTCTCGCCCGATTCGATCGGCAGAATTAAGACAAGCCCAACAACTCGGTTTTACTTTAGAACAAATTCCCGTGGCGATTGATGGCATTGCTCTATATGCCAATCCTCAAGTTGCCGTTACCGGGTTAACTCTGTCCCAAGTTAAAGATATTTTCACTGGGAAGATCGTTAACTGGAAACAACTCGGTGGTTCGGATTTACCGATCGTACCCATTAGCCGCGATCCTCAAGTCAGCGGTACTGCTAATTTTCTGCAAGAAAAAGTTCTAGCAGAAGAAAACTTTGGCTCCAACGTGCGATTAGTTAACACGACAACCGATGCTATCCGTACCGTCGCCAAAACTCCAGGCGGAATCAGCTACGCTACTGCCTCAGAAGCAGTTCGCCAGCAGAGCATAGATCCTATTTCTTTAGCAACCATCTCTCCCTTGCCACTGGCTGCGAGTAACGGTGGCTTTGTTTCTCCTTTCGATCTGCAACGCAAAAATGTCGCTAATACTACAGCTTTTGCTAACGGTACTTATCCCTTAACTCGTCGCCTTTACATCATCGTCAAGCGAGATGGCAGCGTTGACGAACGCGCTGGGATTGCCTACACAAATTTATTGTTTTCTGAAGAAGGACAGCAACTCGTGGAGCAAGCTGGTTTTGCCCCCTTGCGCCTACGCTGAGATCTTACCTTTTAAATACTCGCAAAAGTGAAAAAAATCTATTTTTTTACGTCTGGAGATTTCTTTTATCGGATAATCTTTTTTTATCTAAATATATTGGCTTTTACGAATTGTCTAGCCTGCCTCTAATGCTCAATGAAGACTCTAAGTTTTTTCTTTAAAACAGTGGACTAGCTGATGACTTGCCACTATGCTCGGAAGAGAGGGTTTGTCAGCCTAATAACCGCCAACAACTGTTTTATTCAAATGCAAGACATTATGGAGATACACGGCTGCGAACTTCACGGAGTTGCACGCCTCGTTCAACTAGAACGCGCTATATGCAATCTCTTTAGAGTCTAAATGTGCGTTTTTAGGAGTAGCGTCAGAATTGCAGGTAGATTGACCGCAAATATATTTATTCTGCTGCCGCAGCAAAATCAAGTGTAATCCTTGGAGTTATTTGCTAGCGATGCAGTGAATAGTGATGTATGGTATTTAACTTTCAGGAATAATAACTTAGTGGTATGCTGCTGCTAATCAATCTCACCTAGCACTTAAGCTAATGTTACAAAAACTATAGAGCCAAACCAACTATGTCAGTGAAACTTCGCAAGCAGCATCTAACCGTGTTACCTCAAAACTTACCAAAAAACAGAACATTTAATCTTTTAAGCATTGGGCAAAGAGGCGTAGGAAAAACGGTTTTCCTCGTCGGTAGCTATACGGAGCTACAGACTGAAAATTCCAAAAAGCAGCCGCACAAATTATGGTTTGAATGCCAAGACAACCAGGTAAAGGAAAACGTAGATAAAATTCTTAAATATATAGACCAGACGGATCAGTATCCACCACCGACGATGAAAGTCGTCAACTTCAGCTTTAACCTAAAACGACAAAGCTTTTGGGGTGAAAAAACAGTATGCCATTTCCGCTGGAATGATATCCCTGGCGAAATCTGCGACGTTCACAACTCTGATTTTCGCGAACTCGTGTTTAACTCGCATGGCTGCTGCGTGTTTATTGATGCCTACGCTCTCAGGCACAGCGATGCTTACATTCAAGTATTGGAAAATATCTTTGAGCAAGTCATGGCATTGACGAGCTTAGTTTATCTCAATGGATTAAATTATCCATTAGCTATAGTGCTAACTAAGTACGATCTATTAGAATCTAATGCAACAACTCAAAAAGTCATAAAAAATAAATTAGAACCTTTGATCGCTCATCTCAATACCGTCAAAGCGCGCTACGAGATTTTTCATTCCTCTATACCTCTAGTGCGAGAAAACAACACAGTAACTCTCAAACCCAAAGGAACAGCCATCGCTTTTCTTTGGTTAGTATGGGAGCTAAACAAAATACATAGCTCCAGTGCAGAGAATCAGCTTTTGGGATTAATTCATCGCATTATTCCTGGCGATGCCAACGCTCGCTCGAAGAACCCTAACGGAGTGATGCAATCTTTATTCGATTCTAACCGCAAACCGAGTACTCAAAGCGATCGCCGCTCCTCTGTTAGAGAGAAAATGGGGTCGAAACTCTGGTGGTTCCTTGGCATTGGTATAGTTGGAATAGCCCTATTGTCCCTACTCGGTTACCAACGGTCTACTTCACAGATTCGCACGGGTGAAGCATTGTACGATGTTGAAGCTTTACAACAAGCTGGAAAACTAGATAAAGCGATCGCTTCGTTAGAACAACTAGTGCAAAACAATCCCGATAATATAGATTTGCGTTTGCGTTTAGCAGAGCAATACGAGCTAACAGGTAATGCTGCTGGTGCAGAAAAAACTTACGACCAAATTTTGGCAAGACAAAACAATAACCTTAAAGCTTTAGTACGCAAAGCCGTGCTGCGTCAAATTCAGAAAGATAGTCAAGGTGCGGCTCAGTTATTTGAGCAAGCAGAAGAAGCAGCTCCAGATGCTCTGAAACCACAAATTCGCACCTTAGCCAAAAAAACCTTAAATTCTTCTCAAGAAAATCAGAAGTTGAAAGGAGCAAAAACCACAGAACTCAAGAGCGATTGATCGGTTTTATACTCCAGATAATTGCGGCTAGCCCTCAAATCTTCTCTGTACGTATAGGGGAAAGTGTAGCATTGATAGCTGCTCAAAATTTGCAGTTCGATTGGCAACTTGCCTCTAGCCTCTTTTTGATGAGTGTTGCGTTCAGAGAAGTTCTTCCATTAAAAAAGTCTTTACTAGAAGTGAATTGGCTGTATAATAATTTACAACGCTATCAAGATCGTTTATATAATATGCAGTTGTCAGAGAAAAAACGTTACAGTCTTGAGACGCGCACTACTAGTAAAAGCTAGCTTAATAACCAACAGCCAATCGGCAATTTATAGGTTGAGTGCTAGCAGATTTACCGAAATAATGTATGAAGAAAAGCCGCAAGTTGCAATTAATAATTCTGTGGTTACCTATATCTAGTTTTTGCTTCTGTTTCAATTTCCTTTCAATCGATATAGTAAGAGCAGAAGCATGTTCCGATCGGGAAATTAATTCTTATATAACAAAACTAGGCAACACTAACGAATGGATATTTACTGTAGCAGCGCTGAAAAAGTGTGGCGATCGCGCAGTAAAAGCATTGAGTCAAGAATTACAACAAAAGGACGAAAACATTAGAATTAATGCGGTTGCCGCTTTGGGAAGTCTGGGAGCAGCGGCGCACTCCGCAATTCCGACTTTGAGCGTTACAGCTTTAGCAGATAAAAGTCCCGTAGTACGTTCTAGTGCAGCATACGCGCTTGGTAGTATGGGAGTAGCAGCAGAAAGTGCCGTCCCCGCGCTCACAGTCGCACTACAAGATGAAGATAGATCGGTGCGATCGATGGTCGTATCTGCAATTGGTAGCATGGGAGCAGCAGCAGAAAGTGCCGTTCCCGCACTGAGCCAGACGCTCCGCGATCCCGATCGCACCGTGCGATCGAACGCTATCTATGCTTGGGCTAAAATTGCAACTGGCTGGCAGCAAAAAGCCGCAACGCTTTCCCATCTCCAATTAGAACGAGACATTCGAGAATTGGAAACGGCGCTGAAAATTATTGAAACCAGTCAAGAGTTATTTCCAGAAGCAGAGGTAGCGCTCTTACGTCAGTCATCGCAAATACTCAAATCGCATCGATACCCCAATTGGAGCGAGAACGGACTGAAATTGCTTTCACAGTATCGATGGCTACCCATTGGCATAGTATATATCGCTACGCTGACATTATTTTGGTCGCTACTCCTCTGGCAGCGTCCGCTGTGGATTTTAGGTATCAACAATGCATTACAACGATACTCTAGCATTGGGTTACCTGGTTTTTCCGGCAGAATGAAATTGCCAATTAACTGGTTAGTTTTAGTTGGTTTTTTCCACTATCATCCCAGAGTGCTGAATGCTTGGTTTGCTACCCAAACGCTCGATCCTCAGACACAGCAGGCACTCGCTCAATCTAATTCTGCAAGCAAACCTACTGATGTGCCGTTGTTAGAAGCAGACAGCGTGCAAAAATATGCCAAAGCGATCGCCTGGGAATGTATCAAGCAGACATTTCAGCCAGCCGCAGTCAAACGCGAACAATTACTCAGTGAGATTGGGGCGATCGCGGGATACGATACCGCTAAAATTTACCTAGAACATTTAGAACAGAATCTCGGTTTGCTGCAAGCGATCGGTAAGGCACAAGATAAAGTGCGCTTTACTCACGATCTGTTAGCAGAATATCTAGCTAGCCAATATCTCGTAGAATTATGCTGCGACAATGAAAACAACTGGCGCAAGTTCTTGGCGCGAGTAGACACCGTTCCCGATTGCGTGGCGATGAAGAGATTTTTATTATCTGTACGAGACTGCTGCATGGCTTTACAAGCAACAGTAAAAGTTCCTAGCTTTGTGACTGAAGAACTGAGTCAACGTGCTGGCATCGCTCAAAAATCACCGTCACAGATCCAGGCTGTATGAGCTATTGGAAATCGGAAATGGACTGACAACTTTGTAGAGACGTTACATGTAACGTCTCTACACTGACAACTGATTAGCTAGACTACTCGTATAAGAACGATAGTATTAGCAATTCATGACACCCGAAGAAATTGCCAACACCCTAACAGATTTATTTCATTCTGCACCCGTACAAGCGATCGCTCCTGGTTCCTGGCAAATCGAAACACCGGAATTTCGCTTGTTAGTACTGCTATCAGACGATCGCTCTTGGCTGCGAGTATTGTTACCAATTTTATCGGCGCAGGCAGCTCAACCGTTTTTGGAACAGTTACTCGAAGCTAACTTTGACGAAACTCAGGAAGTGCGCTACGCCTTACATCAAGGAGTCGTGTGGGGAGTCTTTCAGCACAGTCGTGAAAGTTTGAGTACGACAGATTTTACCGAGGCGATCGCGCGCTTAATTTCCTTAAATCAAGCGGGGTTAACAAATGCATTTAGCCAATTGGTAGAAACGAAACTACGGCAAATCGTCACAGCGCAAAAGCAGCAAGGACAATCTCTAGAAGCTACTCTGCAAAATCTGAGCAGAATGTACGACGAGGGATTGCTAGGCGACTTACAACAAGGAGCGGAGTCGCGGGAGCAAGTCATGGCAGCATGGAAATATCAGCTAGAAAGGTTGTGGTTGGAAGTAGAACCATAATGGATATTATTCAAATCCTCCGGCAAGATTACCAAAGATTCCCAGACAACCAGACATATAGCATCTATGCTTCAGATGTCTTTTTTCAAGATCCCCTCAACCGTTTTCGTGGTGTCGAGCGATACAAACAGATGATTAATTTCATCAACACCTGGTTTATTGCAGTCAAGATGGATTTACATGATATTCGCCAAGAAGGGGATACCATCAAGACAGAGTGGACGCTGAGTTGGAATACTCCCCTCCCCTGGAAACCCCGCATTGCTATTCCTGGCTGGAGTGAGTTACACCTCAATCCCCAAGGATTAATTGATTCCCATATCGATTACTGGAACTGTTCGCGATTAGATGTGGTAAAACAGCATTTTGGTAATAGGTAATGGGTAATGGGTAATGGGTAACTGATTAACGGAGTAAAGCTTATGGTTGCTAGTCCACAATTACAATGGATGTCGCCGCAAGAGTATTTAGAATGGGAACCCATGCAACAACTACGCCACGAGTATATCGAGGGTGAAGTTTTTGCCATGACTGGGGGAACAAAACCCCATAATCGTATTGCTGGAAATCTTTATACTGCTTTAGATAGCCATCTGGCTCAAAGCAGTTGCGAAGTGTACATTTCAGATGTGAAAGTACAAGTTACTACTGCTAATAGTTATTGTTATCCCGATGTTATCGTTACCTACGATCTGAGAGATCGGGAATCTAATTCAATCGTTCAACATCCTTGCCTAATTGTCGAAGTTCTTTCCCCTTCTACAGAAGCATACGATCGCGGTGGTAAGTTTGCTCGATATCGTCAGTTGGAAACTTTGCAGGAATATGTTTTAATCGATTCCGAACAAATTGGTGTAGAGTGTTTTCGGCGCAACGAACAAGGTTTGTGGGTGCTTTATCCTTACGCGACAGAAGATACGATAACTTTGACAAGTGTAGGGTTATCTTTACCTGTAACTGCACTTTATCGCCAAGTCAAATTTGATGCTAAGGAAGGAGAAAATTAAATCGCGATCGCATTTTGCTCTTTCATCTTTTCCGACAGATATATTCAGCCATAGTTGGTGAAAGATAGTTTGATTCAAATTCAAATCCAACCCGAGCCAGCATTCCTTCTATAATCCAAGTAAAAGTGCTGTATTCTTCCCGAACGTGCGTTTCAAAATCATCCGCGAGATCTTCACAATCAACCCCAAGTTGTTGTAAGTCATTGTAGTGCTAAGTAGGAATCTGCATAGTTCTTTTGCCTCAGTAATTCCTTGCTGCAAACAAGATAAGACATTAATTCGAGCCTAAGCGCAAAACAATACTACCCTGAAGCACGTCGGTGCGATCGCCATAACTACTTACAGTAATCGATTGTGTTTTGTCAAAAAATGGTTTTGCTGCCACTTCTAATAGTTTGACTAAAGGTAATTGACGTTCTAAAATTTCTCGACTTCTAGGTAAATCCAAATATAGATAACCCTGATTCGGCTGAGGAATAGCTTTTATGGCAGATTGGAACTGAGAACTCTTCAATAAAGAATCGGTTTCTGCTGCTTTTAAAGCTGCATCCATTGCTGCAACTGAAGACGTGAAAATTTCGTATTTATCTATGGTAGTATAAACACCTTGAACTTTAGCTTTAAGAGTGAGTAACGAGCGATCGCCTAACTCGGATGGACTAGATGGAACTGTATTTAACTGCGTCCAAGCATAGATTTTTTGCTCTCCAGAAAATAGAGGTGTAATACTTAAACCTCTATTTTCAGCAATTGCATTAAAGCGCTCGATCGCTAAATCTGTTCCTTCAGACTTCTCGGCAACAAAAATCCAATCAGCACTCGTACTAGCATCTTTTTGGGGTAGCATTCCTAAAGCATATTCCCCTTGCACCCAGCTAAAAATATCTTGCGAGATATTTATACCCCAGCTATCTTGTAATTTAGCTAAAGGTTGAGCGATTAAGCGCGAAATTGCATCATTACTAGAACCAGATAAGACAGTTGTAATTTGTCTCCACAACTGATTTAAGTTGGTATTTTGTAAATAGCTTAAATCTAAACCCGCGATCGCTAAATTGGTTGTAGTAGGTAAATATTGTAATGCTTGCACGGGTTCAGATAGCATCTTGCCAGTGGGAGCGAGTTCTATCTGATTAGCAGCAGCAATTGAAATTTCTGCGACAATTCCTTGTGGATTTAATTTTAAGCCAATAATTTGACTATCATAAATTTGCTCTTGCGGTTCTTTCCCCAACAAAGTTGTCACTTGAGGCAAATTGAGGAAAATTATGCCAATTCGCTCAGTCGGTAATAAACTTAATGCGTGTTGATATTGAGCAGAATCATTCAAACTCAGATCGGGTGCTTGGACGTTATTAATTGCTTCTCGCAATACTTTAGGATGATTGGCAAATAAAATAAAGCGATCGCCCACTGCTGCGCCGACAAGAGAGATTCGTTCTTGTAGGGGCGCACGGCTGTGCGCCCCTGCATTTACCCGATCGCGATCGGAGAAAATATTAACACCTTGATAAGTTTCTGAAACTAAATCTCTACCCGCGATCGCTCGTTGGGAAAATAATAATTGTAAAAATTCTCTACTTTTAGCTGGATTTCTGCTAGTTAATACCATTAAATATCCTGGCTGATTGCCATTTGTCGCATCGCGATCGATATCTGGACTCGTCAAAGCCAAAGTAACTTCTTCCCCCAACCAAGGTTGAATATCTTGGCGATAGTCGAGACTGCTACTAGCTAGTAAACTAGACTTAAAGCGTTCTAGTTCCTGACGCGACTGCCTGCGATCGCTCGGACGCGCTGCCAACTGCCGCAAAGACTCTAGTTTTTCTGGATTGACTAGCAAAGATACCATTGCAGGTGCTTGCTTAGGCACAAATATCGCTGCTTCTGGTGTATTTGTCGTACCACCTCGTAGTAAGCTGAGAGGACTTTGGCTATTAATCCAATAAAAACCGCCAACGCCAATTAGTAGCAGCACCACCACAACAGTTGCTATGGCAGAAAAAAATAAGCTTCGCTTCATGATAATTTACAACTGTCTTGCTAATCGTCATCGGTCACTGGTCACTGGTCACTGTCCCTAACCCACAGCCCCTCATTATGAATCCTTTTAGCCAAATTAGTGTAGAAGAACTGGCTCAGATGTTAAGTTCTGATGCTAGAGAGCAACTGCAATTGATCGACGTGCGCGAACCGGATGAAGTCGCGATCGCTCGTATTGATGGGTTTGAAGTTCTGCCCTTGAGTCAATTTGCTGATTGGGCTGATTCTATCCCCGCACGCTTCGATCCTCAAGCAGAAACCGTAGTTATGTGCCACCACGGTATTCGTTCGGCTCAAATGTGCCAGTGGTTGAGCCGTCAAGGTTTTACAAATCTTAGAAATTTAGCAGGGGGAATTGATGCTTACTCCACTGCGATCGATCCATCTGTTCCTAGATACTAGGATAGTTATCAGGGAGCGCACGAGCAGTGAGCAGAGGAGCAACAACTGTCTTCACGCAGTGTAGCGTAGCGTTTACTACCAACCATCAACCGTCAAACCCTTCACTACTCACTGTTTCCCGTTCCCCATTCCAATCGCTTTCAGTAATAATTGCTACCAAACAGTTTTTAATTTTAAGCAAAAGTACAGTCTATATTAGATTTAGGGTTGCCGAAGTTACACAGAGTATAGCTCCGGTCGAATTTGTCTAGGTAGAAGTTTTAACTCTGCCGGATATAGGTCATAAGATTTAACATGTATATATTGACAGACAGTAAGTTTTATGTAGACTCAGGGTATATTTCTTGAGAAATAGCTAAAACCGTGCAGGAGTTGAGGCACAATCGAAATATAACTTTGTATTTATTTAACACGGTCTATCTTTTTTGCTATCTTGAATAACTAAAAATTAAAAAAATCTAGAGATTACATTTACATTTCTTAAATTCGCTTCTCATCTCACTATTCTCATTTCACCTATGCAAGTGCAGCTAAACGATCGCCAACAGCATATACTTTGGGCAACGGTACGACATTACATCGCCACTGCCGAACCCGTGGGTTCCAAAGCTTTATTGGAAGAATATAACCTCGGCGTGAGTTCTGCAACCATTCGTAACGCGATGGGAGTGCTAGAAAAAGCTGGTTTACTTTATCAACCTCACACCTCGGCGGGAAGAATTCCATCTGACTCTGGCTATCGAATTTATGTCGATCGCCTCATAACTCCTTCCGATGTCTGGGGACGACAGGTAGAACAGCTACTCCAAGAGCAATTAAAGTGGGAAGATTGGAGCTTGGAAGCTTTATTAAGAGGCGCAGCGCAGATTTTAGCCAAGGTGAGTGGGTGCATTACTTTAATTACCATGCCTAGCGCTAATATGGCACGGTTACGCCACATTCAACTGATTCAAATTGAGTCAGGGCGGATAATGTTGATTGTGGTAACCGATACTTATGAAACCCAATCAGTCTTGTTAGATTTGCCGACTTCAGAAGCGGAAACAGTCTTAGAATCAGAACCAGAAGTTATAGAAAGAGAGCTACAAATACTCTCCAACTTCCTCAATAGCCAACTGCGCGGGCGATCGCTGTATGAATTAGCATCACTTGACTGGAATCAATTAGACCGCGAATTTCAACAATATGGCGATCGCTTAAAAACTGTATTTGCGGATATTTGTCGGCGAACTCAGCCACTCCCGGCTAGCACGCAAATTGCCATCCGAGGCGTATCCGAAGTTTTGCGTCAGCCTGAATTTGCCGAGTTACAGCAAGTTCAAACGATTCTACATCTATTAGAAGAAGAACAGCAGCAGCTACTACCTTTTATTTTTGAAGAACCGGAATTAGATTCTAACTCCAGGCGGCGAGTCACAATTCGCATCGGATCAGAAAATACGCTCGAACCTATTCGTGGTTGTACCCTAATTTCATCCACCTATCGCCGCGGTACAGTTCCCGTTGGTAGTGTAGGAGTCTTAGGACCAACTCGTTTAGATTACGAAACTGCGATCGCCATAGTCGAAGCTGCTGCTGATTATCTATCTGATGCATTAAGCAACTAGCGAAGTCAGTAGGGGCGAGTTTAGCAAAGAGATTGACAACCTGAGTTATAAATTTTTGGTCAAAACCCGCCCTTACATAAGTGTTTTACACGCACCTTTTTGACCAATGACCAATGACCAATGACTATTCTACATCTTGCCTTTTTGCATCACTTCTTGTAAATGTTGCCGGATCTCTTGCGCTTGCTGTTTATCTTGTTCGCGTAATTTTTGGAACAACTCTACACAAGGTTGAGAATCCATTGACTGAGCGTCATTGATGTATGTTTCATATGCTTTGACAGCTTCAGCCTTATGATGTAACGCTGTGAGCAAATCATATTCTAAATTGCTCATTGCTCTTTCACTTCCAGTAGCAGTCATAGATTTACCCTCCGAAATTCAAAATCGTAACTAATAACCACCTTACTTACCCAAATAGGAACTGCATCTGTCAAAAAGTGGATGCACGAGGAGTGAGGAGTGAGGAGTGAGGAGTGAGGGGACAAGGGGACAAGGGGGACAAGGGGGAAACTCGCTCTTCCCCACGACCGAAGGGAGTGGGGATTAGGGGGCGAAGGGGGACAAGGGGGACAAGGGAGAATGGCTGCAATTAACCAATGACAAATGACCATTGACCAATGACCGACAAAAACATTGACTCTATCCTGAAACCATATCAGCGCTTCGGCGTACATCTTGGTTTAGAACGAATTCAAAAACTGCTGGCTAATTTGGGCAATCCTCAGCAGCAAGTTCCAGTCATTCACGTAGCGGGGACAAACGGCAAAGGATCTGTCTGCGCTTACCTGTCTGCCGTACTTAAAGAAGCAGGTTACCGAGTTGGGCGCTATACTTCTCCTCATTTGGTAGATTGGACGGAACGCATTTGTCTAGACGAACAACCGATCGCACCAGAAACCCTACAGCAAATATTGCTACAAGTCCAGCAAGCAATTCCGCCAGACGAGGAAACCCCAACTCAATTTGAAATTATTACTGCTGCGGCTTGGTTGTACTTTGCCCAAGTTCAGGTAGATATCGCAGTCATAGAAGTTGGTTTAGGGGGAAGATTAGATGCTACCAACGTTTGCGATCGCCCCTTAGTCACGGTGATTACTTCCATCAGTCGCGAACACTGGCAGCAGCTAGGACCAACCGTAGCAGATATTGCCCGAGAAAAAGCAGGAATTCTCAAGCCCAACTGTCCCGCAGTCATCGGACAATTACCCCCAGAAGCAGAAACCGTCGTGCGATCGCGGATCGAAGAACTTGGATGTCCCGCTGTCTTTCCCCTACCCTCGCGTCAAATTGAACCAGGTTGGGCAGAATTTCGGAATTCGGAATTCGGAATTCGGAATTCGGAATTGAAGATGCACCAACAACCAACAACCAACGACATCAAATATCCTCTACCTCTGTTAGGAGACATCCAGTTGATGAATTCCGCTTTGGCAATTGCAGCTTTACGAATTTTGCAGCAACAAGGGTGGAAAATTTCGGCTGAGGCGATCGCAAATGGGATGGGAAAAGCAAAATGGTTGGGGCGTTTGCAATGGACGACTTGGCAAGGACGTAAACTCTTGATTGATGGGGCGCACAATCCAGCAGCGGCGCAAGCTTTACGTCAATATGTCGATACCCTCGAACAGCCTGTTTGTTGGGTGATGGGGATGCTATCTACCAAAGACCACGCAGATATTTTACGCGCCCTATTGCGCCCCAAGGATGAGTTACATCTCGTCCCTGTTCCAGATCATAGTACTGCCGATCCTGAGACACTAGCAAAGCTAGCCCGTGAATGTCCCCAACTAGCTACGTGTCACACCTACTCAGATCTCTTCGCTGGATTAGAAGCCGCGACAAAATCATCAAATTTAATGATTCTCTGTGGTTCGTTGTATTTGGTTGGATATTTTTTACGCATTGCTGGGTAGGGGCGCACATCTGTGCGCCACTACATAGAACCGTTATTTTCCAGCCTTAGCATCCCATTCTTTCGCAGCATCGGCGATCGCCACATCGACTGTTTTTTCTCCCAGCATGGCGGCTTGGAGGTTTTCGTAAATGGCGCGTTTGAGGACGTTGATATTCTCCATTGCGGGAATTAGCACCTCTGCTTGTTTTAACTGGCTAGCACTCACCACCCGCGCCCGATCCATTTCAGATTTATCCCCTGTAGGCACGGATTTGAAATAGCTATCAGCCAAGGCGGGAATTGTTGAAGGGAGGACGTTGGCGGCTTTGGCAAAGGCGAGTTGATTATCGCTGTTGGTCACAAATAAAGCAAATTTTATCGCTGCGTCGGGGCGATCGCTATCTTTAGGAATCACTAAATTCATCACGGCAACATTCTTTTTACCTGTGGTTCCGGTAATTTCTGGTGCAACAGCAGAAACTTTGGCAATTTCTGGGGCATTAGTTGAAATTGTTTTGAGAAATTCTGCTCCCGTCCCTAATAAAGCTGTTTCTCCTGCTTGATACATCTCAATTCCGTGGCGATGCCCTTGGGTTAAAGATTCTTGAGGTAAGAGTTCTTGTTTATACAAATCTACCCAGTACTGAAAAGCAGCTTTGCCTGCGGCTGTATTAAATGCTGCTTTGCCTTGGTCATCTACCAACGTTACCCCCATCTGAACAAAAGATTGCAGCACTTCCGATGAATCTTCTGGGACAAACGTGGCAAAAAAGGCGTACTTGCCCGTCTTTTCTTTAACTTGCTTCGCCACCTGCGCTAATTCCGCATAAGTTGCTGGCGGCTTGGCAACACCTGCTTGTTTGAGTAAATCGCTGTTATAAATCGTAACTCGCGTGGTGAGATACCAGGGAATGCCGAAACTTTTGCCGTCGAGCGTACTTGCTTGCCAAATGTTAGGTAAATAAGTGGAACGTACCTCGGGCGAAATTTTATTATCCAATGTCAGCCAAGCATTGCGACCAGCTAACACAGAAGCAAAATCTGGATTTAAGTTAACGACATCTGGAGCTGTTTTTGCTGCGACAGATGTTAAAATTTTGCTCTCCATTGCCGACCAAGGCACGTCTACCCAGTTGACTTTCATCCCAGGATTTTCTTTTTCAAAAGCTTGAATCTTCTGGTTGAAAAAATCGGTGAATTCCGGTTGCAACTGCATCGTCCAAAACTCAATTTCTTGGCTGTTAGAGTTAGATTGAGGTGCTTGAGTAGCGACGTTCCCACTACCGCAACTGACTACCCAACTCAGAACAAAACCTAATAAGGTAAGAATTATTAACTTCGATGGTTGTAATCTATTTACAAGTCTTTTGGTCATTGACATTTTTAAGATCGTATGTATTCATTGAACAAGCTTGGTGATTCTAGGTTAAATTGAGTAGCTGTAATGAGTATCAAGTCTTTCAGCTAGACTAATTCTTTACTTCATAGACAAGTAGTAAAACAGTGATTGACCGTCTCAAAAGTTTACTGACAAAGCGTGGATGTGGAGTTGGCATTGAACTAGCTCCTGAACGAATTAATATAGCTCAACTGAAAAAGCAGCGACAGGGTTACAAACTGACAGCTTTTTCCTCCACCCCGGTTCCAGAAGGGCTGTTTCAAGATGGTCAAATTGCTGACCCTCCAGCCCTGGCAGAATTAATTCAAAAGGCACTAACTGACACTAAAATCAAAGCCCAATGGGTAGCGACAGCCGTGCCTGGGCGAGAGTCAATCGTGCGGCTAATTCCCTTGCCAGCAGAGCTAAATGACCAAGAACTAAGGGAAATGGTACTGAATCATGAAGCTGGTTTGTACTTACCCTACCCGCGCGAAGAAGCTGATGTTGACTATCAAAAGCTAGGCTACTTCGTCGATGAAGATGGAATTGAGAAGGTACAAGTATTGCTGGTGGCGACTCGCAAGCAAGTTACAGACACCTATATGGATACCTTCCAATATGCAGGGTTAAAAGTTAATGTCATAGAAATTAACAGTTTTGCTTTAATTCGCACGATTCGGGAGCAATTACGGGCATATAACTCGAATGAAGGCGTAGCGCTGGTCGATGTTCAATTTGATAATACAGAAATTGCCATTATTGTTGATGGAGTGCCGCAATTTTCCCGTACTATTCCGATTGGGACGTATCAAATGCAGAGCGCTCTCCTGCGATCGATGAATTTACCTGCATCTAGGGATACTCAAATGTTGGAGTCATTCAATCTACCACTGACTAGTGGAGATGATGATGACGAACCAGAAGATATGCCAGATGTAGATTCTGGCACTTTGGCAGTGATGCGGGTTTTAGCCGAATTAGCAGACGAATTGCGTCGCTCGATTGATTTTTACCTCAGTCAAAGTGAGAATTTGGAAATGGTACAGGTTCTTTTGTGCGGACCTGGCGGTGGTTTGGGCAACTTGAGTGAATTTTTCCAACAAAAGTTAAACATTCCCACAGCGCCAATCGATCCAGTAGCAGCACTGTCTTTAGATGTAGACGAGGAGAAAATTACTCCAATGCAAAGACCGGGATTGGGAACGGCGATCGGTTTAGGACTCAGAGGTGCATGGGGCAATGTATAGTTTAGATGTCAATTTTCTCAAAGACCGCGCCCCCCAGAAGTCAGGGTTTGCGACTGGTGGAAGCAAAACGCGGATGTCAGCGGTCGGTCAAACACCTCTATTTGTCGGAGCGGCTGTAGCGGCGGTGATTCCAGTGGTGGTTGGGGCTTGGTGGTTGTTGTTACAAACGCAAAACACCCAGATGGAAAACAAACTAGCGGCGTTAGACGCAGAGTTAAACCGCTTGGGCTTGCAAGAAGAAGAATTGAAAAAAATTCAGGCTGAAACTAGCACATTGCAAACGGATACGAAAGCATTAGCTACTGTTTTCAATCAAATTCGCCCTTGGTCGGCAATGTTACAAGACTTGCGCGATCGCATTCCCAGAGCAGTGCAAATTGAATCGATCAAGCAAATTCCGGCGATCGCCTCATCTGGCGCAGCGCCACCGCCTGCGGCAGCGGGTAATGCAGCTCCACCACCATCTGCAAACCCAGCGGGTGGAATTGAAATTACTGGCAAAGCGCGATCGTTTAGCGACGTGAACGATTTCCTATTAACTCTGAAACAGTCAGCATTCTTCCAAGCGACTGACACGCGAATTATTTCAGCAGAACTAGCCGAGGCTGCGGCATCGAATGAAAAATCAGCCGTAAAACCACCGTCACTTGTGAGATATACAATTCAATCTAACTTAAGTAATGTCCCAGCCGCCGATCTGCTCCAAGAGTTAGAGCGTAAAGGGACATTAGGACTGGTGACTCGGATTCGCACCCTGCAACAAAAAGGAGTCATTCAACCATGACTATTAGTGAAGAATTTATTTCTGTAGAAGAAGATTTTGAGGCTGCACCGTCCTATCCTACTGTTTTTGGCGTGACTCTAACTCCAACGATTAGCGGCGCGCTGCTAGCAGTTGTTGGTCTTGGTTTGGGGGGTTACTTGTTTACTTCGTTCGTCACGCCAGCAATGCAAAAGCATGACGAGCTAACAGCAAAACAAAATGAAAAGCAAAACTTGGTGCAGCAAAAATCCGCTAGCATGGCGCAGAAGCAGCAAGTAGAAACAGAATTAACGAAAGCGAAACAGCAAAAAGCAGATGTTTTAACTTTATTTGCTAATGAAAGTACGCTCGATACGCTACTAATCGATTTAAATCGACTCGTACAGTCGGTTAATGGCAAGCAAAACGCTACTGCTAAATTGAAAAAATTTACTCCCGCCAATCAATCAGCCGAAACGATTTCAGATGGTTCGCTTGGCTCTGATGTCAACGGCAAACTCAAACGTCGAATAGTTGATATTAATATCTCTGGAACATTTGACCAAACTCAAGAGATTTTCCGAAGTATTGAACGATTGCAACCATTATTAATCGTGAGAGACTATCAATCGACAATGGTAGCTGCTACCGATAAGGATGGAAAACGTGCTGGCGGTGCGCCAAATATCGATACTTCCTTTAAATTACAGGCACTGATTCCCGTATCTCCAGAGGAAGCAGCAGCAGCGGCAGCGGCAGCGGCTAAGGCAGCCGAAGCAAAGAAATAAATTCGGAATTTGGAATTAAATAGCGGTCAGTTTGTAGGGGCGTGTTTATCAAAAATCGCTGAATTTAACTGAAGACATTGATAAACCCGCCCTTATAGATGTTGCAATCAAGTCGTCAAAGTGAGTAGGGTGGGCAACAATACTTTTCGGTTAAGAAAAGATCCCCCCTAACCCCCCTTTTTAAGGGGGGAACTTAAGCCCCTTTTTAAGGGGGTTGGGGGATCTTCCAAGATCTTTGCATCACTAATCGAGATGTAGGGGTGGGCGTTGCCCACCAAAGCTAAATCATCTATTATTCATGAATGATTTAGGCTTGCTATATAATTTTGAATTGTTAATAGGGGTGGATTTTCTAGTGAAATCTCGTATAAATTCGAGACACGCTACTAAATCCGTCCCATACAAGTATGGCGATCGCTATGTGGCATTGGAGCTAAAATATGAGGTTGCGATCGCAATCTAATTATCTAATTTTGTAGATATCATTATGTAACAAAATTACCGTATATTTACTGAGATTAGAGATAATACCAAGATGAAGTCAAAGATTTATAAGTAAAAATTCGCTTGGGAAAAATGCCGAAATAAAGTTAGCTTGCTTGTGGAGTTTTTCAGGTGAAATTATCTCCTTAATTCAGCAAACAGTTATCAAGTGCATAGTCAGGAATTTATCCTACAAAAGCGCTTTCCAGTTCTTAAAAAATAGTTCTTTCATCTAAGGAATGAAATCATAACTGATAACTGATAACTGTTATAACTCATTCTATTTCTGTAAATTGTCAGGCGAATTTGCGTTTATTCGCTTTCAAATTTAAGGCGATCGCCTGCAATGCGCGTAGAATACCTAAACTTTACTCAAAGTAGAAACAGAACTGTGAAACAGCTTCAAGGTAGTAACATACTATTTATCGGGGTAGCAGTCGCACTCGTTGCAGCGCCGCCAGTATGGGCAAAACCTGCAAAGGTAACAGCAGTCAAGCTAGATCCAACAAATAACGGCTTAAATGTGGTTTTGGAGACCTCCACCACGGCTCGTCCCCAAGTCTTAACCAGCCAGCAGGGTAAAACTCTAGTTGCAGATATTAGTAACGCTCAGTTGAACTTACCCGAAGGACAAGATTTCCGTCAAACCAAGCCAGCTTCAGGCATTGATTCAGTAGTTGTTACCCGACTCGACTCTAATAGCATCCGGCTGATGGTCACTGGTACTACCAATGCTCCCAGCGGTCAAATGCAACGTAATGGTCAAGGTGTAACGTTTAGCGTTAGCTCTACGCCAGAAAGAATTGCCCAAGCAAATCCCGCTCCAACATCTAGTACGACATTTAAACCAGGGCAATCGGTAACAGTTCAAAAACCCCTTTTTCCCAATCCAGAAATTACGGTTGACGGAAAGCCAGTACCACCCTCACCAATGCGCGGAAATCAAGCCGAACCGCCATTCTTGCCTAGAGCGGTTGCCCCACCCGTGGGAGATATGGCAATTTCCAACACCGATGCTTCTCCAGCTCTGATCGATCTTGGCAGCCAAGAACGAGTACCGCGCCTAGTCTTGCGGGATGCTCCCGTGCGCGAAGTCCTCTCCTTACTCGCCCGTGCTGCTGGTCTCAACTTAGCTTACACGACAGCCACACCTCAAGGACAACAAGGTCAACCAGCTCCGACTGCGCCTGGAGCAGGGGGGGCTGAGGGACCCAGAGTCACTCTCGATATTCAAGACGAGTCCGTACAAGATGTTTTCAATCACGTACTGCGGATTACAGGCTTGCAAGCCAATCGGGAAGGACGCACGATTTTTGTCGGTCCCAGACTGCCTAATGATGCTCGTAATCTAGTCACGCGCAGCTACAGGCTAAATCAAGTCACGGTAGGCGTAGCACTTAACTTTTTAGTCGCGATGGGTGCAGAAAGTGCCGTTAGTCGCGAACGCACGATCACCAGCGTTCAAGCCGTACCTGTAGGTGGCGGACAAGCTCCCGCAACCCAAACCCAAACGAGTACAGAGACGCGGATTGAAACCCAACGGATCGATTTTCAAGATTCTACACCCCTACTACGGGGATTAGAGGTCGTCGGTGACGAGCGGACGAACTCCGTTACGCTGATTGGTTCTCCCAAGCAAGTTCAGGTGGCTAGCGCTCAATTGATCCAACTCGACTCTCGCCGTCGTCAGGTTGCAATTAACGTCAAGATTGCTGATATTAACCTCTTAGCAACTGAGGACATTAATACTAGCTTTTCGTTTGGGCTGGGTGACACTTTCTTTCAAAACAGTCGCGGTATTGGTGGAATCATCAACTTTGGTGTGAGAAACCCCGCATCTGGAACTAGCTTCAATGGGTCTCCTCCAGGGTTTGCCAGACAATTTCTATCTCGTTTGCAAGCTCAAATTACAAGTGGCAATGCTAAGGTTTTGACCGATCCTACTCTGATCGTTCAAGAGGGACAGCAAGCCGCTGTCAACCTAACTCAAGAAGTGGTGGGTAATGTCACTAGAACCATTAGTCAGGGTACGGGTGGTCTCGGTCAAGATACCACGACAATTCAAAAAGAGCGAGTTGGTTTGACCGTTGGAATTAAGATCGAACGGGTTGATGACAATGGTTTTGTTGCCCTATCTGTAGCTCCTACAGTCAGAGCAGTACAAGATCAATATGAAGATCCAACTGGTAATTTGATTGCTTTAATTAACGAGCGATCGCTAACTTCTGGTCTAATTCGTCTCCGAGACAATCAAACATTAATCTTGTCAGGTATCATTCAAGAGTCAGACCGAACCAGCGTCGATAAGGTTCCCATTCTGGGAGATATTCCAATTCTTGGCGCATTGTTTAGAAGCACTAATAAACAGAATCAGCGTCAAGAAGTCATCGTGTTGTTGACTCCTCAAATTATTGACGATTCAGAGCGATCGTCATCTATGGGATATAACTATAATCCCAGTCCTGATGCGCGTCAAATGCTAGAACGCAGCCAAAATCGTAAAGTTCAAACGCCCAATAGTAATCGATAGATTGCCAAAGGTTTACCATTTTTTTCAGACTCCGGCATGGAAGATCCCCCCAACCCCCCTTAAAAAGGGGGTAATGAAATCAGCGTTAGTGTAGCGATCGCTGAAAATTATGCTAAGTTAAATTTCCTGTAGGATGCGAAATTTCGCATCTTTTTTATTATTTTTTATAACTATCGTCGATCGCTATTTTCAGCGACCGCTTCTCTCTAAAGTCTGACACATACATTTTGTAAGTGGCTCTATAGAAAGATGTCATCTCTATTTATATTTGTTCAGCTAGATAATATCTAAATAAATTAGGAAAACAATATGAGAATCTTTTTTTGGACAACTCTGTCCTTTGTAATTGTAGGTGCAATTATGCTACTTCTCCAACCTATTATTGACTTTCACTAGCACATTCTCTCTTAAAAAACCTTCCCAATCCCTACAAAAATCTAAGGCAACCCTTTGCGCCTTTGCACGCCAGTTGCTCAACGGGGGGCGACGAAGTCCGCGATAGCGCCACCCCCGCAACGCACTGGCTAGTCTTTGCGTGACATTTTCTTTAAAACCATGAATTATCTAGTAGCAGTCTTACCAAACCGCATCCAAGCAGAAGCAGCCTATACAGCACTTGAAAAAGAAGGACTACCCAAAGCTCAAATTAACATCTTAGGTCAAGGCTACAAAAGTGCAGACGAATTCGGTTTCATCAACCCCAACGAACAAGCCCGTAAAGGAGCAAGTAGACTCGTAACCTGGCTCGTACCCTTTGGCTTTGCCGCAGGCTATCTCTTCAACTTACTCACGGGTATTGAAATTATCCCTGCAATAGGCGCGATCGGCAACCATCTAATTGCAGGTGTCTTAGGCGCAGTTTCCGGCGGATTAGGCGCGTATTTCGTCGGTGGAGGCGTAGGTTTATCTGTAGGTAGTGGCGACGCATTACCATATCGCAACCGCCTGAACGCAGGCAAGTATCTAATTGTCATAGAAGGTACAGAAGAACTAACCCGACAAGCAACACGGATACTGCGATCGTTTGAACCAGAAAACATTCAGGGATATGCTGGCTAGTAAGTCAAAAGTCAAAAGTTAAAAGTCAAAAATTTTAGGGGCGGGTTCACCAGAAATACTGGTCAGAGTCAAAGACAATTGGTAAACCCGCCCGTATAGAAGTCAGAAGTCAGAAGTCACTGGTCACTGCTCCCTGATAACTGAAAATAGCTGTTCCATCTACAATACTGATAAAAGCCTACAGATCGAGCAGCTATGCAAGCAGAGTACAGCCAGCGTCGCGAACAGTTGATGGCTAAGATTGGCAACGGCACGGCAATTTTTCGCAGTGCGCCAATGGCAGTCATGCATAACGATGTAGAATATAACTTTCGCCAAGATAGCGACTTCTTTTATTTGACAGGGTTTGACGAACCAGAAGCCGTGGCTGTCTTAGCACCTCACCACACCGAACATCGCTTTATTTTATTTGTCCGCCCCAAAGAAAGAGAAAAAGAAGTCTGGACGGGCTATCGTTGCGGCGTAGAAGGGGCAAAAGAAATCTATGGGGCAGACGAAGCTTATCCGATTACCGAACTTGATGAAAAGCTGCCGCAGTATTTAGAAAAAGCAGACAAAATCTATTATCGTCTGGGACGCGATCGCAATTTCAACGAAAAAGTCCTGCACCACTGGCAGCGTCTCATGGCAACTTATCCCAAACGCGGTACGGGACCAATCGCCATTGAAGATGCTGGCGTAATTTTACACAGCATGAGACTAGTAAAAAGTCAAGCAGAATTAGAATTGATGCGACAAGCTGCTGCTATTTCTGTTGAGGCACACAATTACGCCCAAGAAATCGCCAGTCCAGGACGTTACGAGTACGAAATTCAAGCGGAAATGGAACGCATCTTTCGCTTGCGGGGTGGGACGGGTGTAGCCTACCCTTCAATTGTGGCTTCGGGAGACAATGCTTGCATCCTGCACTACATCGAAAATACGCGCCAGATGCAGGATGGCGACTTACTATTAATTGATGCAGCCTGCGCCTACGGTTATTACAACTCCGATATTACCCGTACCTTTCCCGTGAATGGCAAGTTTACAGGCGAGCAGAAAGCACTGTACGACATTGTACTAGAAGCGCAAAAACAAGCGATCGCCCAAGTTCAACCAGGCAATCCCTACAGCGCTTTTCACGATACCGCCGTCCGCGTCCTCACCGAAGGTCTAGTCGAACTCGGCATCCTGCAAGGGCAAATCGACGATTTAATCAAAGAAGAGAAATACAAACCCTTCTACATGCACCGTACCGGACATTGGCTAGGGTTAGACGTTCACGATGTCGGTGTTTATCAACACGGTGACTCCCCCCAAATTTTACAACCAGGACAAGTACTGACAGTAGAACCAGGACTTTACATTGTACCGCAGACTCAACCCGCCGAAGGACAACCCGCGATCGATCCGCGCTGGGAAGGAATCGGCATTCGGATTGAAGATGATGTCCTCGTCACCGAAACCGGACACGAAATCTTAACCGCAGGAGTACCCAAATAACAGTGACCAGTGACCAGTGACCAGTGGTAATTGGTGGTTGCTTCCTTGTCCCCCTTGTTCCCCCTTGTCCCCCTTGTCTCCCTTGTCCCCCTTGTCCCCCATATGTCTCCAAAAGTCGTTGAGATACTCTCCGCCGATGAACTCCGGCGAACAGTTAACCGCCTTGCTTCCCAAATTGTGGAAAGATGTCGCGACCTTTCCCAGTTGGTGATTTTAGGCATCCACACTAAAGGCGTTCCCTTGGCGCAAATCTTAGCCAGCCAAATTGAAATGCTAGAAGGTGTTTCTGTTCATGTGGGGGCGTTAGATATTACTTTCTATCGGGACGATTTAGATAAAATTGGTGTACGAACACCAGCTAAGAGTGACATTCCGCTAGATCTAACTGGCAAAATAGTCTTATTAGTAGATGATGTCATTTACAAAGGGCGGACGATCCGCGCCGCCCTCAATGCTGTGAACGAGTATGGTAGACCAGAATCGATTTGGTTAGCGGTACTTGTCGATCGCGGTCATCGAGAATTGCCAATTCATCCAGATTTTATCGGCAAACAGCTACCTACGGCAAAAGACGAACAAGTCAAGGTATTTTTGCAAGATTTGGATGGCAGAGATGCGGTAGAGTTAATTGGAAATTAGACCAATAGCATTACCAACGGCTGGAAGTGACTTCAGCCTGGACGCGACAGCGAACGAGATATTCAAAATGATATAGGTAAGCGGCGATAATAGTCCGCCCGATAACTGGTGCTGAAAATAAATGTTTTGGATCGTCCCAAGCAGACAACATTAATAAGTATTTAATTACAGAATTTTCTGAAGAATCGTAGGGACATATTGCAATAATAATTGCTATAGCCAAGATTGTAGATACTGCGATCGCTAACCAAGCAAATAGCCCTTCCCACCAACTCATTAAACCAGGAAAAAAGCTATCGCTTTCCTCTGTTGTAGCAGATTGAGTATCGGGGAAAAAGCGGTCTAATAAGAGGTGGAGCCAATGATGAATGAAGGCAATAATCAGAATTGGTGCAAGCAAAGATAAAACGGATAAACACCAACTCATTTTAGTCGATAAATGTTCTCCAATAAATCGAATCAAGGGAATGCTAGTTTGTTTAATAATTAGCGTGACCACTCCCATTAACAGTGTTAGTAGAATGGCACTCATCCAAGCACCTGTAGCGGGAAACCAAGTAATAGAGTTCTTTTTCATAAATAGAAAACCATAGATACGCAAACGGTAATTATTTCGATAATCCGTGCGATCGCGCTAAATTTGCTTCCGTGAGAATACCAGATATTTAAATCTGTATTTTCACTGTTGGAAATATATCTTCATAAAGCATATGTTTTTGTAGAGAGTGGTGCTTGGTGCGTGACACACGATCGCCAATTACTAATTATCAATTACCCAAAAACATATGAAAAAACTATTGTTATACAGTTCTATTTGTTGTCTAGTTACTGCTTCGGGATTAACGGTAAATGCAGAAACCCTATCCCTAGTTAAGCAACAAGCAAAAACTCAAATAGCAGCTGCTACGGCACAGCCTCAAGTCGAACTATTAGAAGTAGGAAATGAACCACGGCAAGAACTACGCTTTCGTCCCCAGGCAAATGCAAAACAAACATCTACTATGACCTTACAAATGGATACAGATGTATCTATGGCAGGTCAAACAATGCCGAAAGTCGATCTACCACCGATAACAGTTGCTATAGATACAGTAGTAACAAAAGTCGAACCTAACGGTAACATTCACTTTAAATCGTCTTACTCTAATGTAGATGTGATGAATTCTAGCAGCTTGCCACCGCAGGTATTGGAAGCAATGCGATCGCAAATGAAAAAGATGGTTGGCACGAGTGGATCTTTCATAATTGATAATCGGGGACAAATTCAAACAGCTAAATTTGCGTCATCTCAGAAGTCAGATGCAAACTTAAAACAATTCTCAGAGCAGATGTCAACTTCTTTCGACCAAATGTCTTCACCTTTACCTCAAGAAGCTATTGGTATTGGAGCCAAATGGCGCGTCACAACTACACCTTCTCTTTTGGGAATGAGCGTTCAGCAAACAATAACATATGAGTTAGTTAATCTAAAAGATAATATAGCAACTTTAAATATATGGTTTGAGCAGCACGCTAACCCACAAAAATTAACTCTACCAGGGATACCAAATGGAGCTACTGTAACTCTAAAATCGCTTGAATCCAAAGGTGATGGGCGATTGATGATGCAACTAGATCGCCCTTTTCCGTTGCGTGCTAATCTGATTGCGAACTCTAAAAATGAAATGAGTATTCAGCAGGCTGGTAAGGCAGGCGAAGCAATTAGAAACGGCAAATTTTACATGAGACTTAATCTGATGTCGAAGTAACACTATCTGATAATGAAGGCGCTAAATTTAGCATCAGGCGAATTCTATTCGCCCAAGCTTAGCTGCGATAAAGAACGACCCGTACCACCTCGACGCACTAAAATTAATTCAGCGCAGATACTTACAGCAATTTCTTCTGGTGTCAGCGCCCCAATATCTAAACCTATTGGTGCATAGAGCGATCGCAATTTATTTGCAGCCATACCCTCTGTTTCTAACGCTTGAATCACCTGACGTACCCGTTTTTCACTGCCGATCGTACCAATATATTTACACTCAGGATTTCGAGCTAACAAAACTTTTAAAGCTGCTAAATCGTACTGAAAACCCCGCGTTACCAGTGCTGCATAAAGTTGTGTATGAGTTGATAGTTGTGCTACAACTGAGGCGATCGCTTGGTTATAAATCGCTGTTGCTTGGGGATAGCGTTCTCTATTTGCCCACTGGGGGCGATCGTCTTGAATAATAACTTGAAATCCAATTGTATGAGCGACTTTTGCTAATTGTTCTCCTACGTGTCCCGCTCCGACAATTAATAAAGTTGGTGGCGGTTGTAGAGTTTCAATAAAAGCTTCTTCGGTGGCAATTAAAGTATTTTCTGATAATAAATATGGCGATTTGTCAAGGGTAAAAGGAGTGACGAGAGTAGCTGTCTGCCCCGACTGGAGTAAATCGAGAATTCGATCGACAAGGGCGATCGCCTCTTTACCAGACCACCTTTCCAACCATATCTGCATGACTCCACCGCAAATTCCTTGAGTTTGCCGTTGGGGTGCGCCAGTCAGATCGATCTCTACCAATTGCTTTTCGCCTGTTTCCAGCACTATCATGGCTTGGCGAATGACTTTTGCCTCTCCCGCACCCCCACCGATGGTATTGTAGGTACGACCGTCAGCACAGATAATCATCTTGGCTCCTACTTCTCTGGGAACCGAGCCTTGAATGGCGATCGCGGTTGCTATTACGACTGCTCCTTTTTCTAATGCTTGAGCGAGTTGCTGGTAGCAATTGATAGTCATTTTTACTCTGCAAACATTTCGGCGAGGATATCCAAAACAGCTTTTTGTTCGTTGGAATTGATTTGACCGAGTTTTTTGACCAATCGAGTTTTATCAACAGTGCGAATTTGGTCTAAAACGATCTGCCCATCTTTACCTTGAAACTGGCAAGCGATCCTTGTAGGATACGGCTGACCTTTTGTTGTCATCGGCGCAACGATAACAGTGGCAATGTACTGATTCATTTCATTTGGTGAGACGATGACGCACGGTCTTGTTTTTTGAATTTCACTACCAACTGTGGGAGGATGGAGGTTAATCAGAAACACATCAAAACGCTTAACTACCATTTCCACTCAGTCCGATCCCACTCTGTTATATTGACATCATCAAGTAAAACATCATCTTTTTGTTCTGCCATTGCAGCAAATGCTTTATCCCAGCCGATACGCGATCGCGATGCTGCACGCACAATTAAGCACTCGTCTTGAACTTCAATCTCTACTTCTGTATCAATACCACTTTGCTCCAATAGTGGTTTAGGAATGCGGATGCCTTGAGAATTACCAATTCTGACAATGCGAGTTCTGATACCCGTACCCATAATTTTGAGTATGCTTATATTGTAATTACATTGTAAACACCAAAAAGTAGGCAGTCAACCCCTCCCTTGGAATTCGCGCATTATGAATTCAAAATTCACGCATTACGGTCGCGTTTGAGCTTGTAGACGCTACTGACCGAAAACCACGCTCAATCGTAGATGGCTGTTCTCGACTGTACTCTCTTAAATTTTGAATTTTGAATTTTGAATTTTGAATTGTTTTGGTCAACTTGAGCTGAAACACATTGCTACTAAATAAGGCTACTGCACGTAGCCAGTAGCCTTAATAACTCTTAGTCCGCTTGGCAGACTTTGCCTGTGTAGAAGCGAATTCGATTCGCCCCTAATATTTCTACGCCGTAGCTGCTGCGGGTTCAGCCGCAGTTGCAGGAGCATATACGCTCACCTTCTTGCGGCTTTTACCCTTTCTTTCAAATGTCACCACGCCATCAATCAGGGCAAACAATGTATCATCGCTACCGATGCCAACATTGTTACCAGGGTGAAACTTCGTTCCCCGTTGCCGTACCAAAATATTACCTGCCCGCACGACTTGACCGCCGAAACGCTTAACACCTAACCGTTGAGCATTAGAGTCGCGACCGTTGCGAGTACTACCTGTTCCTTTCTTATGAGCCATTGTGTCCTCTGCGCTATTTTTTCTATCTCTACTTCATTATTGCGAGCCAAGCGCGATCTACCCAAGATTTAAGAATGTAGCGATCGCGCCCTCATTCTATTCTGATGCAGTTTCCTCTGTGGTTTCAGCAGGTGCTTGACTAGCTGAAGTCTCAGTCGTAGCCGCTGCTTGAGCTGTCAACTTGGAACCATTAAGGTTAATCGAGTCAATCATCAGTCTGGTGATTTCTTGCCGATGTCCCCGCTTTTTGCGCGTCTTTTTCTTGGGTTTCATCTTGTACACCAAGACTTTACGTCCCCGCAGGTGGCGCACCACCGTTCCTTCTACGGTTGCTCCGTTAATTAACGGTTGCCCGACGGTAACATTGCCATCGTGCTGCACCAACAAAACTTTTTCAATGGTCACTGTTGCATCAGGTTCGGCTGCCAGGAGTTCGATATCATAAAAACGCCCTGGTTCTACCCTCAGCTGCTTACCACCGGTTTCAATAATTGCGTAGGTCATGAGATTATAATGATTGTGCCGTACAGGTAGCTGATTGCTCAGATTTGAGAACAGTTCAGCTTTTGTTTTCGGTCTACCTGATCCGAGCCAGAATTAGACAGACAATCTCTAATTATATGTTTAGATAGTCGTGATAGTCAATAAAATTGCTCATCTGATAACAACTTAACATCCATACGTCCTACTGAAATATCCAACCGATTCGGCTCTTTTCGTGAGTAGCGCAGATTTTCGATCTCCCAACCCCCTGAAAAAAGGGGTAACATCCGCTAGTTATCATAAAGCGATCGCATGAAAAAACTTTTAGTTACTGGCGCAAGTGGTTTTTTAGGTTGGCATTTATGTCAGTTGGCAAAACAGCAATGGGATGTATATAGTACGTACTTTTCCCATGAAATAGAAATTCCAGGCGTGACGATGCTTAAAATCGATTTACGGGATTTTCAAGCACTCAAGCATCTGTTTCAACAAATTCAACCTTCAGCTACAATCCATACTGCGGCGCAATCAAGTCCCAATTATTGCCAAACTCATGCAGAAGAGTCATACGCGATCAATGTTACGACTTCTTTAAATATTGCTGGATTGTGTGCAGATTTTGGCATCCCCTTTATTTTTACTTCTACTGACTTAGTTTTTGACGGTTTAAATGCGCCTTATCGGGAAACAGATCCGGTATCTCCTGTGAATGCTTATGGAGAACAAAAAGTTCAAGCTGAAGAGGGAATTTTAGCACGCTATCCTCTAGCAACAATTTGCCGAATGCCTTTAATGTTTGGTATGGCAACGCCAACAGCTACTAGTTTTATACAGCCTTTTATGCAAACTCTAAAAGATGGAAAAGAATTAGCATTATTTACAGATGAATTTCGTACTCCTGCTAGCGGTACGACGGCGGCTAAAGGGTTGTTGATGGTGTTAGAGAAGCAGGTTCAAGGTATGATTCATTTAGGTGGAAAAGAGCGGTTATCGCGTTATGATTTTGGTCGGTTATTGGTAGAGGTATTTCAACTTCCTGCAACTAGGTTAAAATCGTGTCGTCAGCAAGATGTAAAAATGGCTGCGCCTCGCCCTGCTGATGTTTCTTTAGATAGTTCTAAGGCTTTTCATTTGGGATATCAGCCGCTTTCTGTAAGAGAAGAACTAGAGATGTTGCGAGGGTAAGTTTGTTCCGTTTGCGATCGCACCAGCTTGTTATTTATCTTCTATAAGCAATCCTATTTGATTCATGAACGTGGAGCAGGCTAGAAGCCTACTTTACAAATCATTTAGAACTGCTATACTAGCTTAGCAATCGAAATTGCTAAAGTATTGTATCCAATGTCTTCGCAAGCAGAGACTAAATCGCTTAAAGCATAATCTCGCTCGTCAACGTCTTCTAACGTTTTGGCAAGTTGTAAAGCTCGATCTAATAGATCTAATCCTCGATCTTCTATACCGAGCTTGACATACATACTACCTATTTTAATAAGTTCAGTTACTTTTGTAATTCGAGTGGGAATTGCTTGAGTAGTTTCTAAGGCTCGATCTAAAATTTCCAAACACTTATCTGCTAATTTTATTTCTATACACGCGATCGCCAATTCGTTTAAGTAATGTGCTTTAGTAGCAATATCGGCGATCGTTTCAACTTGTTCCAAGGTATCAGCCGATAATCGCAAAGCATTATCTCTGTGTATTGGCTTAACTTGCTTGCGCAACTTACTAATTAGAAACTGAATTCTTTCTTCAATTGTAAAATGGTTCTCCATTCTCACTCTTCTGGATTGGGCATCTTTACCCGCCCAGACATGCAAGCTGACTATAAAATATCTTACCAATGACAGATGACTAAAGATCGAGGACAAAAAATTACTGGATCTAATCGCCACTTGACTCAACTCATCACTTACAGCAAAACCGTTAGTTATAAGTCGAATCAGCGTGGAAACTAGACCCAGTGAATTAAATCAAAAATAAAGCTGAAATTTAATCAACTCTATTTTCTACCACGGGATGGTACTAGACTTAGATAGTCAAGGTCAAAGGCAGAAACGCGCTGAGCGTAATTACCTTTGTTATTAATCGATGCTGCCATATCAGCATACTTGCGAGGATCGCCTTCCCGTAGTTGTCGTTCTTTCGACTTGCGGCTGTAGAACTGATCCAGGGTAAAGCGCCAGTCTGTTTTGACTGTACCAGCAGTTTCGCGGAAATCGTCACCGTAACGAGGGGTAACGAGATTGAAGGGTCTACCTTCCATCCGCTTGCGCTGGAAAGGAACGATGTAATCCCCAAATGCATCGGTGTATTCATCGCTGTCTAGCAAGGCATCTACTAAACCGTAGAATCCTTTCGTACCGATGACAATTGACCAAGCAATTTGTTCTTCTTTGTTGTAAGAAGAACGACCTAAGAAACGCTTGAGGCAAATATCTACAAGCCGATAGTTATTATTAACTGAAACTACCATTTCGTAGAATCTTTCCGACTTAGCTAAGCCGCGAATGAAGTCGCGCACGGTAATTGCACGATTCTTCAACTGCGATTCTAGTTGAGTTTGGCGGTTGATTCTAAGAGTTTCGTGTTCGCTAAATACCTGACGGTAAGCAGCCCAAATTAACTCTTGAATCTCTGCTGGAGAGTTAGCATCTTCCACACGATAGATGTATGGAGTGTCTTCGTTTTGATCCGCAATGCCGAAGCTGCGAACTCTGTGATTTTGCGTAGTTGGTTTGTAATCGAGTAACGGCAGTGCCATGAGGGATTCTCCCGTCTAGGTTAATCGCACAAAATGAAAACAGATAAATTCAAACTGAATTTATCGATCGCTTTCCAGGAATTGGAAAGTTTTTGAAACAAGCAAAGCCTATATATATAGAGCTTTCTAGCTTATTATCCCACGTAGGGTAGGCAGAATGTTGGTTCGTGAGTAAGTCAATCTGTGGCTGTGAGATTTTCCTACTATTAAACTTGCAAAATTACAGCCGCACGGGAAAACTTGCTGAGGGATTGATGGAAACTGGCGTTGCTGATTTTTCCTTCCGTGACGTATCAGGAATGCTAATATTAGCCGTGCTAACTGGCTGGGGTGTTACGGTTCTAATATTCAGCGATCGCGCCATATCAAAGAAGTTGCTAATCGCACCAGATTTATAGCGTTCGGTTTCCTCTTTATCGCGCCAGTAGTCGGCGTAACGTGGTGTTACCAAGTTAAACGGTCTATCTTTGAACCGTCGCCGCTGGTAGGGTACGGTAGTATCGCCAAAATTCTGCTGGTACTCTTCGCTATCAATTAGGGCATCGACAAAACCACCCCAGCCAAGGGTAGCAATTTTAATCGACCAAGCAATTTCTTCGTCTTTGTTGTAAGATGCACGTCCTAGCAACCGCTTTAGGGCAATATCTACGAGTCGATAGTTCGAGTTTGTTTCTACCACCAAGCGGCGGAACGATGCTGACTTAGCTAAACCGCGAATAAAGTCCCGCACGGTGATAGCGCGATTCTTCAGTTGAGATTCTAGCTGTTCTTGGCGATAGAATTTGAGAATTTCGTGTTCGCTAAAAACTTGGCGATACGCAGCCCAAATCAATTCTTGATTATCGCTGGGTTCTGTACAATCTTCCAAGCGATAAATCCAAGGAGTATCTTCACTTGGAACTTCGTAACCAGCCACCCGCTGATTTTGCGAACTGGGTTTGTATTCGAGCAGAGGTATTGACATATGTACAGTGAGTAGTGAGTAGTGGGGAGTGGGAGAGTGGGAGTCGGGAGTAATTGCGAATTGCCAATTGAATTGTCTTCCTTGTCCCCCTTGTCTTCCTTGTCTTCCTTGTCCTTAATTCCTCGGATCGGAGGGAATGTAGTCGTAGGGTAAAGCGACTTTGGTAGGTTTGATCGTAGTTTGGGGCAATGTGTCTTTGCGTGTTGTATCGGGGATCTCCATTGTTGAGATTTGAGAGAGAACCCGATCGCGCGATCGTTGATAGTTGACTTCTGGGGTCAAAATACTACCAGCCATTGCCAAGAAGTTAGAGGGAATTGCCCGACGTACCACTTCTTTAGTAACATCGCCAGTCTTGCGGGCGCTGTAGAAGCCCCGACCTTGCAAGTTGCGGATGCTTTCGCGATCGCGCCAGTCGCCGTTATAACGTGGGTTTACCAAGTTAAAGGGACGACCTTTATAACGACGGCGTTGATAGGGTACGATGTCGTTGCCGAAGTTTTCCCGATACTCTTCGCTATCGACGATCGCATCGATAAAGCCGTTCAAACCTTTGGTAGCGATGACAATTGACCAAGCGATTTGCTCTTTTTGGTTATAAGTAGCCCTTCCCAAAAACCGCTTAAAGGAGATATCCACTAAGCGATAGTTAGAATTGGTTTCTCCAACTAATTCGCGATAGACATCCGATTTACCCAAACCGCGAATAAAATCTCGCACGGTAATAGCACGATTGCGGAGTTGAGATTCGAGGAAAGGCTGGCGATAGCTTTCAATAATCAGGTGTTCGCTAAAGATTTGGCGGTAACCTGCCCAGATAATTTCATCGATATCCGATGCCGAGGAAGTATCTGTTAAGCGATAGCCAATCGGCGTATCTTCGCTAGGAACTTCGTAACCCTCAACCCGCTGATTTTGGCTGGAGGGTTTGACTTCAAGTAATGGTATTGACATTTTTCACTTATCAGTTGACAGTTGTTGGTTGTCGTAGGGGCGGGTTTTTTTAAGCAAGCTGTACTAGAACAAATAATTCTGCGGTTAAACCCGCCCGTACCGATCTGCGGAAACGCCGAGCGCGAGTTGGGCGCGGGCGCGGACTGCTGAATCGGGATCGGACTCAATAATTTGGATTAAATGAGGCTGAATTTTTGCTTGTAGGTCTGATAGTTGTAGCAAACCATGCAAGCCCACCACAGCCGCGTAACGAATCGACCAGTCGGAGTCTTGAGAGACTGAGAGTAAGGTTTCCAGGGCTTGATGCTGTGCTGCGGCGCGATCGGCGGGAGTGGCAATATTCTGCCAATGCAGATTACCCAAACCCTTAGCAGCTGCCCTGCGGACGCTAGGAGCAAAATCCGTCGCTGCTGCTGTCGCCAATACTTCTAAAGCAAGAGGATCGGCGATCGCAGCTATAGCGCGAATGCTATAAGCCCGCGCCCCGTAGTTATAGCCATCCAATTTATCAATTAATGGCTTTACTGCTTTCGCACCCAATTGCGTTAACCCCTCTACCGCTGCTACTGCGGCAACTGGGTTGTTGTAACCCAGTACGGCAATTAAAGTTGCAATCCCCGCCTCATCTTTTGCTGCTGCCAGCGATCGCACCGCCGCCACCAAGCTTTCGGACGAATCTGCCCGATCTACGGCTTGAATGAGGTTTTGGGTTGAGGTGGTCATGGGAGTGGCTAGTGGCTAGTGGCTAGTGACTGGGGAAAGAGAGAGAGGCTAAACTCTACACTTTTTGCCTCTTGCCTTTACAATAAGGAATCCATCAGACTCATCAAATGGATGGCTGAATCGGAAAGTTGAGTAGGCTGGGTTTGCAGTTGCGACTCTAGGAGTCCTTTGAGGGAGAGGAGTTTGAAGCTATTTTCCGCCCTACAGGAGGCGATCGCTGCGGCTGCACCGACGTAACCAATTGCCCCTAGATCTGATAAAACGACCCGTCGCAATTTCAGGTCGTCGCTGTTCAACCCAGCTAATAAGCGCTGTCCGTAGCTATCTTCTTGAGTCAACTGGTACATTGCCCGCAGTGCCGCATATTGGATTTTGGGACTCGGATGCTCTGTAAATGGCTGAATCAGAGGAATGGCTGATTTGGCTTGTAGCGCTCCCAAAGCTTCGAGAACGCTATCATAGGGCTGAGTCAGATGGGGTCTACCTGGTACGTCAACGGCAGCATCAACGCCGCCATCTAACAGTTTCATTAGCACGGGAATTGCAGATGGATCGCCTAACATGGCTAAAGATTGGGCTGCGGCTTCTCTGACGTAGAAATCGTCGCAGTCCAAACAGCAAATAAGCCCTGGGACTGCTCGCCGATCGCTCAGCTTGCCCAAGGCTCTTGCTGCATTACGGCGCAGGGGATAACCGCCTAATTCTGTCCGGTCGGCTTCATCTTCTAGGGCAGCGATCAAAGCATCAACGGCGGCTGGTTCTCGGACGCGAAATTTGCCCAACCACCAAGCTGCGTAATAACGCAAGCTCAGATCTGGCGATCGCAGGTTGGCGATCGCTTGTTCCACCGTTAATCCCGTTGCTCCTACCTCTAGTTCTTCCGCACTAGACTCCATTGCGTCAAACCTATGCCTACTTCACAGTCGATAGTGGTTCGATCTTGACAATTTTGCCACCCAAGCGAGTAATCCGCTGCATTTCTTCGTTCATCCGGCTGTAAGGAACGGTGACGAATACGCTACCGCTGCGACGGATCTCGTAGTTATTTTTGTCGGTTTCGTCGTTCTGCCGCAAGCCTACGACTTCATAACGAAACATCCGGCTAGAGGCGGAGGAAACTCCGTTTGCACCAACAGTTGTTTGACCGAACATTGCTTCTATATCTCCATATAACCGTAAGCTATTCAGTTAAGTGCAGATCTCCGATCTTTATTTATCGGCTTTTGTCGCCTTGCTTTTGCCTTCGGCTTTGACATTTTGATGAGCTGCGGTCGCATCGCTTTTAGGTTTACCGTCGCCATCAAAAGTTACGGGTGCAATGCTCACGATTCTGCCACCCATGCGGTGAATTCGCTGCATTTCTTCATTCATGCGGTTGTAGGGAACCGTAACCACAAAACTGCCACTACTGCGAATGGGATAGCTCAATTGGTCAGATTCGTAAGTCTGACGCATCCCCTCAACTTCATAGCGAAATATGCGATTTTCGGCGTTACTGAGCCTACCACTGCCAAGTGAGGTTTGACCAAACATAGTTTAAGAGGCGCTGCAATGATTAAATGTGTGGTTTGTGATTTGTCATTTGTCATTGATTGGAACAAATGACGAATGACAAATGACTGCTAAGCTGGATTCACGCTGACGATTCTGCCACCCTTTTTGGTGATTTCCTGTAGCTTCTGCGATAACCGCTCGTAGGGAACCATAATCGCAGTGCTGCTCCGGCGCACTTTAGGATAACCTGGTTGCAACAGTCCCGTAACTTCGATCCGGTAGACTCGTCCGCTTTCTTCTTGTGTCCCGCCGATCGCTTTTTTGGGAGCTGAATCTTTAGGAATCGCTGCACCAAAATTCCAGCGCGTACCGCTAGACGGTTGAACGATGGTCGAAGATTGGTTGCGACCGATTTCTCCCATGAGGCGGGGGGATTTGCCTCCAATCGAACCGCGATCGCTTGTAGCGTAACCGCGATAGAGGCGGAACATCCGGCTAAAGCCTACTGTTCTCGATCCTGGTTCGACGGAAAATCCACGATAGTACGGTACGACATTGTTACCGAAGTTGTTGTCGTACTCAACACTATCTAGATAAGAATCGATCTCGGCATCGTAGCCCACATCCTCGCAAAGCTCTGTATGATAGGCTAGTTCTGCCTCATCGTAAGGAGGGCGACCCAACAAATGCTTAAAATTGAGTTCGACAAAGCGTTGGTTGGAATTGGGATAGAAAAACTTGTTTTTGTATAAATCTGATTTGGCAACAGCACGGACAAAATCTTTGACAGTAAAGTTTCCTTGCCGTAGTAAAGATTCAGCTGAAGTCAGGCGTTCTGCCTTCATCACGTAATCGTTACCTAAAACTTGACGATATACGGCTCGGATGACCGATTGCAATTCGTCCTCTGTCCAATCTGGTCGTAGTTCGACTCTGGATGAGGCATCAAATGCAGAAATCCCCAGCCGTCCTGCTGCTGCTAAAATATCTGCTGGTAAAACGCTCATACACCGCTCTCCCGAAGCAACTAATCTTAAAATGGGTTTGCTGACTATTGGTTTTCTGACAAATGCGAAAAACAATGCCCAGAGCTAGGTGCAACTGCTAGTTCTCTCGATCCAGCACTTGCACCCCTCTCTGGGCAAGCTTGACGCTCTCTAGCTTAGAGCGTTGATAGCGTAGTCGAGGTAGGTGTTAGCTTCGTTAGCAGCTTGTCCAGACAGACCGTGGTTGGATTTGATGTGCTTGAGAGCTTCAACGTACCAGCTAGGAGACAAATCGAAGGAACGGTTGATTTCGTCTAAACCAGCGATTAGGTACTCATCCATTGGACCTGTACCACCAGCTACTAAGCAGTAGGTAACCATCCGCAGGTAGTGACCGATATCGCGAGCGCACTTGGATTTACCGCGTGAGTCAGCAGCGTACTGAGGTCCTTGCATTTGGGTGGTGTAAGGAAACTTGCTGTATACAGCTTGAGCAGCACCGTCAACGAGTTGTTGAGCTTTGCTGGTCAGAGCGCGAGCAGCTTCCATGCTAGCAGAAGCGCGATCGAAACGACCGTTGATTGCTTGTAGCTCGGTGTTGCTTAAGAAACGACCTTGGGTATCGGCAGCGCCAATTGCTTCAGTAATTGGTGTTTTCATTGTTTGAAATTCTCTAAATATTTGCAGTTGGTTAACTTGGGTCAGGTTAAGGACGATTGGCGTTTAGCTAGTCATTGCTAATCGCTAAAAGCCTTACTTATGCAACAGCAGCAGCAGCGCGATCGAAGTAGCTAGCAACTTCAGACATCAACTGGCTGCAGTCGCCTTGGGTGATACCGTTGGGATCGTTAGCAATCTTGACAGCAGCTTCCTTCATTTTTTGAACGCCTACAGCTACGGAAGAACCAGGAGTTCCCAAAGCTTGGTAGGTTTCGCGCAGTCCGTTCAAGCAGCGATCGTCGAGTACGCTTGCATCACCTGCCATTACAGCGTAGGTTACGTAGCGCAGGATGATTTCCATGTCGCGCAAGCAAGCAGCCATGCGACGGTTGGTGTAAGCATTACCACCAGGAGCGATCAACTGGGGTTGCTCTTCAAACAAAGCGCGAGCAGCGTTGGTGACGATGGTGGAAGCGTTGCTGGTGATGCGGTTTACGGTATCCAGGCGCTTGTTACCATCTCTTACTAGACCGGAAAGAGCGTCAAATTGCTCGGTGCTCAGGAACTCGCCTCTGGAGTCGGCTTGAGCAACAACCTTTGCAAATGCGTCTAACATGAACTAATTTCTCCTACTTGCGAAAGTTGAGCGCAGTTTTTTGATTAAAATTGGCGGTGTTTTATCAAGTTTGGAATGAATCACAACAAACACAAGCCGCATCCTCGGTTAAGCTGGTTTTTTATTTCCTCTACCAACGATTGTTATGTTGTCGTCAGAATTATGAGAAAAACTTCCACTTTTATGAGAAAATATCCAACTTGTTTTTTTCCTGAGTTTTGCTGAGCTTCTGTCTGTTATTGATCCCTCCAGGTTATGTTTATACAACGCCATAAGTGCATTATTTATTACGAATTGTTAAGCTTAACGTGATTCCGTCAATAAAAGCTCCAAATCCTTTACATATAAGAGATTTCACGGTTAATTTTTGTGATTTTCTTTAAAAAACTTAGTAGTATTTATACTTATTATTCGGTATAAATATGTTTTCATATTTTCTTAATATTTTCTTGATGTAAGTAAAAAGAGCAAATACAGAGTTTTTAAATCTTTATAGTTATGAAATAAATGTAAATAAATATGAATAGTTTGCTGATAAATATTACCGATAATTACGAAAATATGGGAGTCGGGAGAGTGGCTAGTGGCTGGTGACTGGTGGCTAGTAGAGTGTAGGGTGTGGAGATTGTAAATTTTTTTCTCCCTTGTCTCCCTTGTCTCCTTTGTCCTTTCCCTAACCCCCAACCCCGAATTTCTCCGCCAGAGCCATGCGGATGCGGATTTGAACTACACGGTCTGATTCTTGAGTTAAGGCTTGTTGCAAGACAGCGATCGCCTCCTGCGTGCCTATTTCTGCTAAGGATAAGGCAGCAGCGTAACGCAGCGCCCAATCTTCGGGTGACAGCAATGCCCAACTCAGCTTATCCACGGCACGGTGAATTATCTGAGCATCGATCGCCGTACTACCAATTTTGCCCAAACCTCTAGCAGCAATGCGCCGAACGTTTCCCTGACAGTGGTTTGCTACAGATACCCCGACGACTTCTTCTAAAATGGCGATCGCTTGACAATCACCAATTTGAGCTAAAGCTTGAATGATGTGTGCTTGTACCCCTTGGTCTGTAGCCGTGTAGTAGGTGGAAATTAGGGCTTCTAACGATAGAGAAGCCAACTGAATGAGTTGAGAGGTAGCAACTGCTCTTACACCTGGATGATGATGGCTTAATGCCTCGATGAGAGGGGGAATCGCATCGGGGGTACGATAAGCGGCGATCGCCTCAATTATCGCGATCGCCTCTGCTGGAGTCGAGCTAGCACGTAACTGTTCGATAATATTTTCTAATGAATCACTGACTCGCACGGAAGTACAGTCAGCTTGGCTAACATCAAATTGAGTCATTTTGATTTCTGTACGGGCGGGTTGACCTGCAAATCTTTTGACTTCTGACTTTTGACTTTTCTAAAGTTGACCTACAAATCTTTTGACTTCTGACTTTTGACTTTTCTAAAGCTGAATTAACAAATCGTCGATCGCATTGAAAAGCAGCCCAGAATCAGATGAGATTGTATCTCTTGCATCACCATTCAATCCAGCTTCTAGAATCTGCTTTAAATTCAACAGCTTCAAATTGTTGGGAACCCTAGCCGCAATAATTGCCTGGATAACCTCTTGACTTTGACCGATCGCGCCTAAATCGAAAATTGCTGCCCAGCGTAAATAAACATTGTCGTGGTTGAGAGTTTTGATAATACGTTCTATGTAGTGCGATTCGCGGGTTAATAAATACATATACCGCGCTGCCGCACACTGCACCCGCTCTGAGGGATGCTGTAGGCAAGGCTCGATCTGCGGACGAGCCGACCAAACTTGTAGGGTTCCCAAAGCTTCAATCAAAGCCTCATCTGGCTGCTGTTGAGAATGTAACAAATCGAGCAAAGGGTTAATTGCACGTCGATCGCCAATAGCAGCTAAAGCTTGAATGACTGCTTCTCGCAGTTGTAGATCTTCCTGACAGCTTAGTGCTTCAATTAGAGCTGGCACGGCTTGGGAATTTTTCAGTTGCCCTAATGCTCTAGCTGCCTGACGACGCAAGGGATATCCCCCTGTTTCCAACCGATAGCGATCGTCAAATAGTGCTTCACACAGCGCCGCACAAGCCGACTGTACTTGATGCTTTCCCAACCACCAAGCGGCATAGTAGCGAATTTGATTATCTTCTCCTGCCAAAGCTGCGATCGCGGCTTCTGGGGTCAAAATTGGTTCGTTCATTCGGATTAAATCTTAAATAGTAGGGGCGCACAGCCGTGCGCCCCTACTGTTATTTCCCAAATCTACACAGGCGTAATTCTGACGATCTTGCCACCAGTTTTATGAATTTCCTGGTAAGTCGCTGACAGCCTCTCAAAAGGTACGTTGTATACTTGTACGCTACGGCGCACGGGTACTCTACTGCCAACTGTACCCGCTATGGCTTCGATGACAAACATCCGACTGTCACCTTGAGCGGGAGAAACTCCCAGCGTTCCAGCCGATCTGGAGCCAAAAGACAAGCCAGAGGGCGATGAAGGTGGTGTAATCCAGTTAGTTTGATTGCGAGATATTTGCGTCCTCAAGCGAGCATTACGCCGCCCATATTGCGAGTTATCGCTACTAGCTGCACCGCGATACAAAGCAAACATCCGAGGAAAGCCTACAGTCTTTTGACCGAGTTGAGATTGAAACCCGCGATGGAAAGGTACAACCCAATCGCCAAAAGCTGCATCGTATTCGGGACTATCTATGTAAGAATCAATATCTGCATCCAAGCCTTTTGAGGCATATAAATCGACATGGTAGGCAACTTCTGACTGGTCGTAGGGTGCGCGTCCTAATAAATGCTTGTAGTTTAATTCGATAAAACGCCCCTGAGAATTATTGTGGAAAAAGCATTCTCTGTAAAACTCAGATTTTGCTAAAGTTCGCACGAATTGCCGCACTGTAGTTTTGCCATTGCGCAACAGCGATTCAGCGCTAGCAAACCTTTGGCTAGCATAGACTCCTTGTCGCCCGAATATTTGCTCGTAAGCAGCTCGAAAGACTTTTTGTAAATCGTCTTCAGTCCAATTTTGTCGCAGCTCGACTTTTCCATCGGCGATCGCATCATTTACAAACTGAGCTATAACTGTTCCACTCATTTTTTATTCCCTTGATTTTGCTGATTACTAACAATTAATTGGTAATTGATAATTGGTGTTGAGAATTGGAAACATTCCATTACCCATTACCTATTACCCATTACCAATTAGGCAAAAATCTATGTTGATGTTGTTTTAACTCAAAGCGTTGATCGCGTAGTTGAGATAAGTATTGGCTTCACCAGCAGCATCGCCAGACAAACCATGATTGTCACGGACGAATTCTAGTGCAGCAATATACCAACTAGGAGACAAACCGAGGGCGCTGTTGAATTCTTTCAATCCAGCGACAACATATTCGTCTAGGGGACCAGTACCACCGACAACGCAGCAATAGCTAATGGTGCGAAGATAGTGATCGATATCGCGCACGCACTTTGATTTACCTTCGGGAGTGGAAGCGTATTGAGAACCCTGCATTTGAGTTGTGTAAGGAAACTTTTGATAAACGTGATTGGCAGCTGCTTCTGCCCATTTTTTCCCATTATTAGCAAAAGCTTTGGCTGCTTCTATACCAGCTTGAGCGCGATTGAAACGACCGAAAATTGCTTGCATTTCGGTATTACTAACATACGAACCACGAGCATCAGCAGCAGCGATCGCTTCAGTTAAAGGTGTTTTCATTTGTGAATTCTCTCCAAACTAATTAGTAAGTAATGAGTGATGAGCCGTGAGTCGTGAAAAGAATTAATTGTAGATTCTGAATTCTTCTTTTCTTCTGACTCCTGACTCCTGGCTCCTGGCTCCTGATAAATTAAGCAACTGCACCAGCAGCGCGATCGAAGTAGCCAGCTACTTCAGACATCAATTGGCTGCAATCGCCGCGAGTAATGCCTTTGGGGTCATTGGCAATTGAAATTGCTGCATCTTTCATTTTTTTAATTCCTGAAGCGACTGCATCACCAGGAGTACCTAAAGCTTGGTAGGTTTCCCGCAGTCCGTTCAAACAGCGATCGTCCATGACGCTAGCATCTCCAGCTAATACGGAGTAGGTAACGTAGCGCAAAATAAAACCTAAATCGCGAATACAAGCAGCTTGGTTACGATGGTGGAAACAAGCACCACCAGGGTTAAATACTTCTGGTCTTTCGGCTACTAATGCGCGATACGCATTTGCCACAATTGTAGAAGCGTTGCTCGTCAAACGATTAACTACATCTAAACGCTTGTTGCTATCAGATACCATCGCCTGAAGTCCGTTCAGTTCATCACCACTCAGGTAAGAACCCTTGCGATCGGCTTGTTCGACTACGCGAGAAAAAGCGTCAAGCATTTTTTCAATTCTCCTAAATTTTATTGCTTCTATTTCTATCGGTGCGAGCGCACGGGAAAGCACAAACAAAACTTTGTCTCAGCCACAATATTTCTCTATGCCAACAATAAGCTAATACGATAAATATCACTGATTAGCTATAAAGTATTTTGAGAAAATATCGTTGGAAACGAAAGTTTTATTCGCTATAAATTCCTCGTAAGTTTTTTATACAATGCGCTCGATCGCCAATTGGTTAAATAATATTAAACTGTGTAAAAATGCACTGAAAACTAACGAATTCATTTGCTCAAATAGCTTTCAGTTATCTGAAATGAAAATTGAGTTATATAACTTAATTGTTTCTGTCAAAACTTGATGTGATTTGACTAAGCATTTTTACAGATACATGCCTTGGCTCATCTAGTTTTGAGAGTATTAATGCTTACCAATGTTCAACTCAGTTTTATTGCGTTTTGTAAAGCTAAGTTAAGAAATCGTAGAAATATTTTTCAGTTTTTTCACTCTCATGAAAGATGGCGATCGCGAGAAAACATATCTGTAGGGGCGCACAGCTGTGCGCCCCTACAATTTACAATCAATGCGTAAATTATGTTTTTGCCTAACGAGAAGCCACTATTCTCCGCCGTAAGACTTCCAAAAGCGTGTTAAATTCTGCTGGAGGTGCTGCTGTCACCTCGATCGCCTCTCCAGTTACTGGGTGTTGTAGCGTGAGTCGCCAAGCGTGTAAAGCTTGTCCAGAAAGATTTACACCAACAGAACGCCCAGACCCATAAATCGGATCGCCCACAATGGGATGACCGATATGGGCGCTATGGACGCGAATTTGATGAGTGCGCCCGGTTTCTAATTGAAAATGAACTAAAGTATAGTTCCCTAACCTTTCTTTAACTTGCCAGAGGGTGATCGCTGCCCGTCCTCCCTTTTCTACAGGGACGATCGCCATTTTTTTGCGGTCTGTAGGATGGCGACCGATGGGCAAATCTACAGTTCCATTGGGCGATCGCGGCGCACCGTAAATAATACCCAAGTACTCGCGGCGGGCGGTTTTTGCCTTGAGTTGTGCTTGTAGGTGTTGTTGGGCAAGGTCAGTTTTGGCAATCGCGATCGCCCCCGTCGTATCTTTATCCAAACGATGAACGATGCCAGGGCGTTGCACTCCGCCTATGCCTGGTAAGTTTGGACAGTGGGCAAGTAAAGCATTAACTAAAGTACCATCAGCATGACCTGGGGCGGGATGAACGACTAACCCCGCAGGTTTGTTAATTATGAGTAGCGAATCATCTTCGTACAGGATATCGAGGGGAATTGCTTCGGGTTTGAGTTCTAACGGCTGAACGGCAGGAATTTCGATCCGAATGCGATCGCCTGTTTTCACCTCTGTTTTTTTTGCCGTGCAAACTGAATCGTTAATCTGGACGCAGCCTTGTTCGATCAACTGTTGCAGACGCGATCGCGACAATTGTGTGAGTTGTTGGGCAAGGTAACGGTCTAGGCGATCGTCACTGGCTGTTACCTGTAAATGAATTTCTGTCACGACTACTCTAAATCGATTCCTCTGCACTTCGCATTGTTAATTTTATCTAAGTCGCCCTTCATTCATCTTTGAGCCAAGCAAGAGTGCAGGTTCGATTGTTAGAAAAGATACGGTGTATCAATTACTTTTTATCACAAAGGTTCATCTTTCTCCGAAATACAGCACTATAACAGATTTAATTTTGCATCGATGAATACAGAAATAACTATATGGCGATTTTTAGAGGCACGATAAATAACGACACGTTAACTGGCACTGTAGGCGACGACCAAATCTACGGTTTAGCTGGGGATGACACTTTGCAAGGCAATTCGGGTAACGATCGCCTCTACGGTGAAGACGGAAACGATTACCTCTATGGCGACAATGGTAGCGATCGCTTATTTGGTGGGAACGGTGACGACCATCTTCAGGGGGGTGACGGCGACGACTACATTGAAGGGGGTGAGGGTAGCGACTATACAGAGGGTGGTAACGGCAACGACTATTTAGTCGGAGGAAATGAGAGTGAAGCCTTATGGGGAGACTCTGGAAACGACAAAGTTTTCGGTCAGAGTGGCAATGACTACATTCATGGAGGTGATGGCGAAGACTATTTAGAAGGCGGAGAGGGTAACGACGAAGTTTCAGGCGATAGCGGTAACGACAAGCTTTATGGCAATATCGGCAATGATTTTCTAGATGGTGGCGGCGATCGCGATATCTTAGAAGGCGGCGATGGTAAAGACCACTTGGTAGGAGGTGGAGGCAAAGACACGATATATGGTGGGGCTGGGGATGACTTTCTCGCTGGCGGTTACGATTCCGTCATTGGCTTTGGCGGGAATGATTCTATTGGTGGCAAAAACGACATCGATTTGTTATTTGGCGGTGCGGGAAAAGACACTTTTGGAATCGGTTACAGTACCGACGATGGCAATCCAACCACAGACGGCAGGCGAGATTACAGCTTAATTAAAGATTTCAATCCCCAAGAAGATACGATCCGGCTGAATGGCGCTAAAAGTAACTATATTCTGAAACCATCTCCTCAAGGTTTACCTCAAGGTACGGCAATTTATTTTGACAAACCGGGCAGTCAACCAGATGAACTATTAGCAATTGTCGAAAACAAATCGGGATTAAAATTGAGCGATCGCTACTTTACTACCACTGCTGAGGATAACTTTTACGGAACCTCTCAAGACGATTATTTTGACGCTGGGGTAGGAAATGATTACGTCAGGGCATTTGACGGTAACGATACCTTATTAGGTGGCGATCGTGATGATTTCATTGTTGGCGACAAAGGCAACGATATCCTCTTAGGTGGTAATGGTAATGATTCACTTTTAGGAACAACTCCATTTAGCCCGATGGATTCAGATTTCGTCAGTGGCGGTCGTCCCAATCCGTCAGTTCTGGGCAAAGGGCAGATAGACACTCTTACAGGTGGTGCAGGTAAAGATAACTTTTGGCTGGGCGAGTCATTAAGTGGTAAATACTATTCCTCTTATCGCTACTACGACGATGACAACGCTACAACTGTTGGCAACAATGACTATGCGTTAATTACAGACTTTAACCTTCAAGAGGACAAGATTACACTGATCGGACAACCGACTGACTACCTGCTAAAAGCAACCTCTGGCAGTTTACCCGCAGGTACGGGAATATACATCAACAAACCTGGAAGCGAACCAGATGAACTCATCGGCATTGTTAAGGATATATCGCCAACAAAGTTAAATTTGAGCAATTCCTACTTTTTCTACACCAATCCCGAACCCATTTCTGTTCCAATTTAAGACACGAGTAGGTCAGTTATCAGCGAACAAAAGTTGTAGGGGCGGGTTTAGCAAGTATGTTCGCGGCTAATGACCAGAAATCTCGACCCAAAACCCGCCCGTACCGGGAAATTTTGAATTGAAATTTTGATAGCGGGTTTCAATTGGGTAAAACAGACGATCTGTAGGGGCGCACAGCCGTGCGTCCCTACAAATGTCACGTCAACGCGATTTTCTTCGATCGCTAATGAAAGTAACTATATTGTATTAAAAACTTTATTCTTAATTATAACACAAAATCGCAATCAATTGCTTCACGATATACGATTTACTGATACCATGAGCAACTATTTTAGAGATGGATTTAAAGTTAAGATTTTCTAGCAAGCCGCAAGAAAATTTTGTTATGTAGAAAGCTGTCAAGATTTACCCAGAACGGTTTTTCTACCTTTCAATTCAATTCAAAAATGCTAAAATAAAGAGGAAAGCAGCAGGTTAATTAGCATCAAGATTGACTCCAATAAATCGCTGCTAATAGCTTAATTTCACTTGCTTTTTCGTGAAAAAATTTGAGTTGGTCGAAGATTGATAATGGTAACGCAACTGAATCACTACCCAGCCGCGATCGCCCAAGCAGCCCAGAGAGTAAACGAACTGGACTCGCAAATTATGGCAGTTCAACAGCTAATTAGCCGTGAAGAAGGAAACGCCGATCGGCTATCGGCGTTCGATATAGACTTAAAAAACGACACTCAACGTAAGGCACGTCGCTTTGAAGTTCTGCTAACTCATCAAGAATATCAAACGGCAGTCAATACACTCATGCGACTGACGGCTGATAAAGCTAATGCGATCGCGCACTTAGAATATTTACGCAATCAATTTAGTGTTGCCAAACTAGAAGCAAGACTAGAAATTGCCAAGCAACTCACTGATTTTGAGTCGCGAGAATTAGTAGGTTTGTAAGAACAGTTATCAGTTATCAGTTATCATCACAAATAATCCATAAGTTGTTGGTCAGGAGTCACTGTCGCGCCTGGTCATCGATAACTGGTCACTGATTTAATTCTCGCTCCCAACCTTTCCATGACGCAAGTTACTTTAGAAGAAATTACTAAATTGCAGGTTGAATTGACAAATTATCCCAATGCTCTTGCTGCTTTGCAAGAAATAGAAGAGTGTGAGGGAGATTTAGAAGATGCAGCTATGGTACTAGCAATTCGAGCCGGACAGCAACCAGATATAGCAAATGCAGAGTGGTTATCGAGTTTGGCAAAGAAATGTCGTGCCTTTATTTGTCGCCAAGAATTGCGATCTGCGTTAGCAAATGAATCTTTTGCGCCAGTAGTAGAACAACTAACAGCAGCTAAAATCTGCCCTACCCTACTGGTAATGCCTGTTTTGTTATACGTTCAAAAACAAGGCGTGGATGAATTCTGTCAACCTCTCGATCCGGTAGCTTAAAAAAGTCAAAAGTCAAAAGGTAAAAGTCAAAATGAATTTCTTAGCGACTCAAAGTCCGTAAGAATCTTTGCATACTAGCGAAAATTCCTGGTTTTCTCGATCCAGAAGCATTAGCAGTTTCAGTTGAATTGGATTGACTCGTACCTCCGTAGAGAATGGCATCGATTTCATCGCCCATTGGTTTTGTTGGTTGTTCGGTAATTAACTGAAACTCTTCTTCTATTTCCCGCCAGATTTGCCATTCACCGGGGTAGGAACGGAATACGGAGATATTTTCGATGGGGCGCAAATAGTAGCAAGATTCAATATTATTGAGAAAGCGGGTGCGTAATTGTCTTCCAGCGTAACCAATCCCGACAATCGCCACGTCTTCCAAACGAGGATTGAGCATCACTGTAGGACATGTAGCTAACTCGCACAACTTTTCTACTCGTTCGACTTCTACCGCAGAAGGCGAAATAAATAACAAAGCCTCATCTTCTGGTTCTATTTTTTCTTCCAGCGGCGATCGCGTGCCGATATCGACAATTTTAAATGGTACTTCTCCCCAATCCCGCCGTGCTAGCGCCGCCGCACCCGCATCGGGAAAAAACACCTTAAGTTGGGAGCCGAACTGAGTAAATTCTGCTAAAAATTGCTCAGCAACAGACATCGGTTTGAGTTCTGGGATCGCTAACTCCACTTGCAGGCGAGTATATCCATCCGCGATCGCTGCTGAAGTGGCTACTGCTGCTTGGGCGATCGCCTGTTCTAGCGTTTTGGGAAATTCTGTCATATGAGAGGGAGCAGGGGGGAGCTGAGGGAGCTGAGGGAGCTGAGGGGGAGAAGAGAGAATTGCAGAGCAACTACCAACTACCACTGATAACTGATAACAGTTAACTGTTAACTGATAACTGTAATTTTACAGGTATGAGGCGATCTAAAATTTGTTTCAGTACCGTTGCCGTCCAGTCAATATCGGCTGCTGTGGTTTCTCTACCTAGAGTTAAGCGAATTCCACTCAAAGCCGCAGCTTTGTCATATCCCATTGCTAGTAATATGGGACTGGGAGAAAGCTTACCACTATGACAAGCAGAACCAGCGCCGATCCCAATTCCCGCCAAATTCATTTGCCGCACAATAGTTTTCCCGCTGACTTTCTCGCCATCTGCGCCTTTAATGTAGAAACTAGCGTGGTGCGGTAGACGTGACTGGCGATCGCCTGTAGGGATGAGTTGAGGTACGTCAGCTAATTGAGCGAACAAGCGATCGCGCAATGACACCAAGCGCGATGTTTCCGTGGGCATTTCTTGAGCGGCGAGTTCTGCGGCAATGCCAAAACCAGCAATAATTGGTACTGCTTGCGTTCCCGATCGCAGTTTTGATTCTTGTCCGCCACCACCCAGCAACGGCACAATCTCCACCCCAGGACGAATGTAAAGCGCTCCTGCCCCTTGAGGACCGTAGATTTTATGACTGGAAAGGGATAATAAATCTACAGGTAGCTCTTGCAGATCTATAGGCAAGCGTCCGGCAACTTGGACAGCATCTGTGTGAAACAATGCGCCGTGGGAACGGGTAATCTTGCCCAAAGTCTCAATTGGTTGTAGCGTGCCAACTTCACTTTGACCATAAACGATTGAAACTAAAACTGTATTTGGTTGAAGTGCTGCTTGCAAGCGATCGGGATTCACGCACCCGTTGCCATCTACTGGTAAACGAGTCACCTGCCAACCCCACCGTTCTAGTAACCTTGCTGGCTCTGCGATCGCCGAGTGTTCGATACTAGAAATAATCAAGTGCTGGGGACTACTATAGCGTTGGGCAACCCCCATAATTGCTAAGTTATCTGCCTCTGTACCACCGGAAGTGAAGATAATTGACTCGGCGTTACGGGCGTTGACTAAGCTAGCCACCTGCATTCTGGCTTGTTCCAACACCGTTGCAGCGCGTCCGCCCCACTCGTGCAAGCTAGATGGGTTGCCCCATTGTTGAGTTAACACTGCTTGCATAGTCGAGATCGCCTCTAAACGAGTCGGCGTTGTCGCGCTGTAGTCGAGATAAATCTGCATGGATGTCAAGAGAATATGTGGTGCGCGATGAATGGGGTGTGGAGTGTGGGGTGTGGGAAGTGTGGGAGGATACAAGAGAGAATTTTGTCCCCGCTCTCCCTTGTCCCCCTTTGCCCCCTTGTCCCCCTTGTCTCCCTTGTCCCCCTTGTCTCCCTTGTCCCCTCACTCCTCACTCCTAATTAGACACTTCTGCCATCTCAATAATCTGTCCTTCAAGATCTTTGACCAAAAAGTTTAATGGCTTCTGGCTGAGAATTTTGTGCTTTAAATTCATCATTTCCACCCGCATCAAGACTTGTTCCAAACATTCGCGATCGAAACAGACATGGCGCTGCTGGTTTTTCTTCCCTAAACTAGCTCCAGTAATGATGTGGAGTTGGGTGTTTTTCTTGAGTTGATACCACAATCCATCGGGACCGTTAAATCCTTTGGTGCTGGTAAAACTCGGACTAGGAGAGATGTAGTAAGGATCGATCGTTCCAGCTGCGCCCAAGGTTTGCTCGTAGTTGTAGTAGTAGTGTAAAGGAACTTCGGCAGCGGGGAGATTGAGCATTCCTTCGTAAAGCTGACGGGCAATCTCTAAGTCAGATACCATAACGGTATAGACCTTCGGGGCGCTGGTGAGAAACATCCACATAGCAACCGCATAGGCTGCTAGTAGCATCACCATAATCCCCTGTGTAGAGAAGAGGCTATCCAGGGGTAGGGAGGGCAAAAAAGCACCTAAAGTAGGCGGAAGCAGAAACGATGTCGAACTCACTGCTGTAACCATGAATGGGTGATGGGGAATAAATAACTTGAGTTTTCGTGTGCTAGCACAAAATTAACCCAATGATACTAGTCTATCAAGAGGAGAATTATTCGTTTGTAAATTGTGATTGAGTCAGTAGTGAGTCGGATCTAATTCAGAAATACGTCTCCAGTCGGTTGAATTTGCAGAGATTGCTTATCTATCCCGAGGTCGGTGGTTGCATCTAGCATTAATTCTAGTACTCCTGGAGTTGGCGATCGCCCAGTTGCGTTCAGCAATCCGCCATCTTCGCGCTTGAATGTCACCGTTGTAGGTGTAACTAAGTTTTTGAGCGTGACATCCGATTTTCCTGGGAGCGATCGCGGTGCTGTATTGCCAATTGCTTGATAAGTGATTTTTGCTCCTGTCTGATTGATCAGCTTAATACTAACTTTGCCTTGATTCAATAGCACTGTCGTACTGGGAGGCTGCTGCTGTTCGGGTAGGGGTGGTTGAATGGGAGAAGGCGAAACTTGTGGAGTAGGGGACACTTGCGTATTAGGAGGCTGCTGCTGTTCGGGTAGGGGTGGTTGAACGGGAGCAGGCGAAACTTGGGGAATTTGTGTAGTTTGTGAAATATAGCTATTGTGTGGTGCTACTGTAACGATCTGAGAAAGAGACGTAAGTACTGACTTTTGCTCTGCTTGGGGTATAGCAACGGCAGGTAAATCGATTGTCAAACTGCTACAAATAACACCTAGCATTGCGATCGAGCCGCGCAGCCTCATACTACAGTTCTTCATTTTTCTCCAGTTACATATATATATTTACGTGAATCTAGATTTGACTGTTTTTCCAGCCAAGGCTGCATCTGAACTGATGAGTTATATAAATCAACCAAATTTCTCTAGCAATAGTTAGTTAAAACTTTGCTTTTCGAGAAGCATTTGGGTAGTTCGACATTGAATTATAGCAACAAATAATACATACCACCTGCTATTTCTCAAGAGGGGTTGGATCGTTTAGTAACAAATGACCAATAACCAATGACAAAACAGGGTAGGAGACAACTCCTACCCTGACTCAAAATTAACTTCAAATGTTCCTAAGCTGCGTCCCACAACTCGCGAACTCTACCAGGAAGGTATTGAGCTATCTCTTGAATCCGTTCCTGCGATAATTCTTCTTTAGTGGCAGAAAATACGGCTGAAACAACTTGTTCGCGGTCTAAATCGAAACCAGTTTTTGCCATTGGTGCTTCGTTTTTGACTCGGAACAAAAAGCGATCGTCATCAATATTAAATAGACCAGGACCGTGATGCTTTTTAAAAGGTGGACGGACGCGGCTGAGAAAGCCAACGATAGGATTAGTATCTTTCCAAAGATCTGCTACATCCATTTGTAACGCTTTGTCTTCTGTTGGCAGAACTTCCTTATCTTCTAATTCTTCCGCCACTCGATCTGATGCTTCCGTTGTCATTAAATCGCGCATGACGCGATAGACGACTTCTGTGACATCTCTAGCATCAAACAGATCCTCAAGTCCGCTTTTAAGCATGACTTTCTCTAAGAAAGGCATGTCTTTAGTCGCAATGGGAACTGAGGGACCTTCTTTTAATTCTTCTGGAGGTTTTGCCTCCATCTTCTCCAACATTCGGCGACCTTTTTCTGTCAATTCTGCTTGTTTGAAAGTAATCAAATGTGGCAAAGGACCATCAGATGAACCAAAAGTATTGGCAACTCTAAAATCAACTTCTTTAGGATTTACAGCATCGGGAACATCTTCCTGGTTGCCATAAGCATTACCACTAAATTCAGCCTTAATATACTGCTTTTGATTCAGATAATCCAAGTGTCCTAATAGTTCGGCTTTTGTTGGTTCGCGACCGATAAAGTCATCAGCAGTAAATTTTACTGGATGCAATTCTTGCCCAGTTTCATTGATTTTTTTCAAAATAATGTAGGCAACATCTTCTCTTAATGGAATGGTCATGAAATTACCCCTTAGCTTTTTATGCAGATTTTGACTGTAGCTAAAGAGAACCAACAAATTGTTTTTCAGTCCCTCTAGTGCTTGACTCAATTCAAGTCTTAGTGTAAATGAACTGAAGGAGGATCGAATTTAGTTCGGATCTACAGCCATTGCCATTTAAGGTATTAAGAATAAATACTTGCTTACATCTGTCACAGGAAACATATTCAGAAATTTTGAGGCATGAGCTTGAAGAAACAGTTTGGTTGTTATTGTCTATTTCCCTAAAGATATATTTTTTCAGAAAAGCTTTGAGTGGCTAAAATTTGCGGAACAGACTATTCTCGAATCCAATTCAGAGCATTACGTTCAGTGACTTGTGATGTTGCGATCGCCACTTTCGAGCGTTATGCCACAGCAAAACCTGTATGCTGCCCTAATTTTGGATGTCGAAAACCAAGCACTATATTCTCTCTAGGAATACCTGCTTCCATCAGATCGGTGACTACACTTTCTTCTGTATCATCATATTGCACCCAGACTTTATCACCGATCGCACTCAGATGTTTAGGTGTCGCATGGAGATATTTATCGCCATTCCAGCCTAGATCTAGAACCAGATACTGCCCTATACGGTCGGCGTGCAAAGGGATTGTTAGATGGGAGGTTCGGTCATCAAGAACCAACCGATCCAAAATTGCTTCTCCCGCCGGAGTCATCTGGGGCTACAGTATCTTGGATGCGTAAGAGCATGATGGTCAGCACCACGACCCATAGCATGTAGCCAAAGATGTTAATACGCTCCCAAACTCCCATCCACGGCGTAGGCAAGTTTGCCGTAAGCCGGGAACCGTCCAAACCTGCCAAAATGCCAAACACGAGAAGTATCAGGATTGTCGCGATGGAGTAGAGGCGAAACCGCTTTCCGAATGCCGTAGCCGCGAACCCTATGGCGAGCAGCATGAAGAGAACGCCCACACCCGTGAGAATTGCGTGCATGGTATCGGTAAGCGTTCCCTCGACCCCACGTAGGTGCATCGGGAAAAATAGCGTTACTACCAAGCCGAGAACCTCCTTTCCGACCAGTCCGACCGCCGCGAAGCGCAGAGCGCGCTTTCGACCAGCCGATGATCGCCAGATGCCCACTCCGAATGCGTACACGAGTAGGGAATACGTGATGAAAAGCGGAACGACGAGTGGTGTCGTCGGAGCGTCGATAGCGATTAGTTCGCTGACGGTTTGAGAGGTGGAGCTATAGCCCTCCCACCGTATAGCTGCGAGTACGACGGTGGCAACATAGAGTAGTGAAGACAAGATACCGCAGACGAGCAAAACCTTTCGTACCATTGTTCACCTCCGAGCCGACTTTGGCTTTGAGTTTTTTGCTTGCGCGCATACTACGCTACATAAGTGCGGCACCATCGGTTGCTATGATTCTTCTTGGTGTCGCGACATTGCTATGTCCGTCTAAGCTGTTTATTATACGGAAAGTTTCCGTATATCTAATCTTATATAGGCTATTTCTACGGACTTTTTCCGTATAACACCCCACGTTTGACTGTTATACGAAAACTTTTTGTATAACTCCTTGTGTGGGGTGATTAGCTAGAAACTTTCCGTAAGATTACAGCTTTATTCCCAGCTTTCTAATTCTCGAATCCAAGTTTGCATCAAGGCGATCGCTTGAGTGCGACGCGCTTCAAATGTGGCAGCAATCCAAATAAATAGCAATCCGACTACAATTCCAATTGCCCATAGTAGTAAAGAATAATTATCGATAAATAGCCAAAGCTGACGCAAGACTTTTGTAATAAAAGTTAGCGTTCCAACATATAAATAAGCGCGGGTGCGAAATACGATTCCTGCTAAAATTAAACCTACACCCAGAAAGATAGTTAAAATTCCTTGCCACAAGCTGTTATCTGATTGATATAAAGCCGTTAAACAAAATAACCCTACAGCCAAAGTGCGGAGAATGTGACGCTTTTCCTTTTCGGTAGGCGATCGCAATGTTGGATCGACTTGGACAACATATAGCAACGAACTACTCAATACGGAAACATACCACAAAGGATCGGTGAACTGCCAATTTTGAATCAGTCGAATAATTGCCCAATCAGCTAAAACAATACTTATATAACTGAGACGAACCTTATTTTCTACTCTTGCTAACCAAGCGTAAAAAGCAGCGACGATAAATAAGCCTTGAATTGAAATTTCACTAAATGTAAGCAAGACAATTGCCCCTGGTAAAACAGTAGCAGAACGCTGCCAAGGTTGTTTCGACCATCCCCAAGTTTGCCAAGGTAAGGAGTATAAAAGGTAGGCGTAGACACAAGCGATCGCGGCTGACCAATCCAGGAATGCAGATAGGGGTAAAATTCGATTCAAGAGGTGAGCAATTGCAATTGTTAATTGGATGACTCCCAAATAAACCCAGAAATTTCGATTCCGTCCTTGCCAAGCTGCATAAGCTGCTAATGCTACTGTAACCACTAGCCAAAGATTGCTGCCAAAATTACTTAAATTTACTCCTAATGCTAATAAGGAAAAAAGACTACCAATTCCCCAGTGAAGATGGGTAATTACGAGTAATTCTTGAGATGTAAGTCTCCAATAGAATAGCAACCACCGAGAACAGAAACGATAGATAATTGCGATCGCACAGGCTAGGGTTGATAGTAAGACTATGCCATCCCCTGCTTGCCCTCCTTTGGATTGGATCAATTGATAAATTAAAAGTTCGTAAGCAGCAAAGGAAATACCAAATACAGATATAAATGTAATTGGTTTGAGCAGAGGTAAACGCCTTCCAACACCAATTCCTACTAATGCTGCTGCTAACGTGTAAAGTCCTGTGTAGGCAGTAAATGTATAGTGGGCGAAAATTAATCCTATGACTGCATATATAAGCGAGATAACGTGCCAACTAGAAAGGTAAGGTAAGGCAGAACGACGTACCCACCAATCACCACCTAATTGCGTTGCTAGTCCTAATCCTAAATTAGCGATCGCAATATTTATAAAAGACGGTACACTCCACCATACGATACTAGCTACTACTAATTCTGTACCCCAAGCAATCCCATAAAAACCTAAATTTGTCGGCTGTTCCCAGTTACGATAAGTAATTGCTCCTGTGGTTATAAGTGCTGCAAAAATTATGTATAAATCTTGTATGGGGTAAACTTCTAGCCTACCTAAAGTTAGCAAAGTTAAATTAATTATACTCAGCGCGATCGCCCAACCGTCTAATGCTGGGGTATAAATTCCCGTGGGGAGAAATCGCCGTAACATCCACAACCCCCATAAAGCAACGCCAATCCATGTTGGTAACCAATTGAGGGGAACCCCCCAAATTTGCCACAGACAAGTTCCCGCAAAACTCAAGCCAAATCCAATAGTTATTGCTGCGGCAAGTTGCGATCGCAATTTTTGCGTATTGACTAACATTAAACTGGTGGCGACTGCCGTACTTATTAATAAAGGAGTTACTCTAGCTTCAGTTAGGATTTGGGCTAGAAGTAAGGCAACAACACTCAGCCAACTTGCCAATCTTGCTTGAGGAATGGTACGACTACCGAGAAATGTGAGACAGGTGGGAGTGGCTAGCCAAATTAATCCCCAGTATGAATTTGTTTCTATGAGTAGGGGATAACTCAATCCTGCTAAGGCTAAGCCGATATACCACGCACTGCGCTGCCAAATTGGATGCGTAAGGGCGCACGGCTGTGCGCCCCTACATGCAAACCCCCATTCTGCTATCATCCCAATTAATAAAATAACTGCCCAGAATTGAGAATTGAGATTGGGAAAACTCCAGCCTATCCATGCATATAAAGTTAATATTCCAGTGACGTGCGTGAGATAAATTAACCATGCGGCGCGAGTTGGACGCTGACGGAGGACAATTATTAAGGTAAGAGTAGAAGCTAATAAGTAGAGCGATCGCACCAAGGGATTGAATAAACTAAATAAAGCAAGAACGCTTCCTAAAATCAATGCCACGCCTTCGGTATAACTAGCTAAATTTGGTTGAGAGGCACGCCGGAGGCGCGAGGCAACAATTAAGGTGACAATAATATAAGGAAAAAGCGCTAGCCCGATGAGTTCTCCTGGGAATAAATAACCTCCGGCGATTTGGGTTGCCAAGGCAATAATTTGTTGCCTCCCTGCAATGGGAATCAGCCGCCATAGCAAACAGTAAGCCTGCAATCCAACAAAAAATAGGGCGAGTAAATCCCATACTTGCCAAAGTCTTTGCAGACGATTTGCTAATAACCAGATACCTAAAATACTAACTGCGATCGCTTGCCAAGGTGGTTCGACATTGACAGCGACTATCCAACCCAATACTAATAACCCGATACCCGTGCGAGTCAATAGAGGTTGTACCTGACGGCGAGTTAACCAACAAAGTACCCAGCCGCAAATCCCTAACGCCAGTCCAATTGCATCTATGGGTACGCCTGCACGTAGGACTCCCCTACCTAAAAGCAGTAAGGTGGAAATAGCCAGAACAACGCCATTCATCCCTAAATCAATTAAACTTGCCTGACGCTTTTCTACCCGATGCCATAATACTCCTGCTGTCCCTAACGTACCGCTATAAATAGCAATGAGGGGAAACCCGGGTATTATCCAACCCAATTGCAGCCAACTCAGTGCAAGAGTATTCACTCTAATCGGTAATGCAGCTTGCAGTAACATCCAGGCGATCGCAGATAAACTTAAAATTGCGATCGCTCCTACTATTAATCCCAATCCATCCCACCACAGTTGAAACCCATCGATTGCCCAGAAGTTAACTGGAATTAGGGATAGGGTGGTGACTTGTAAAATCCTGCTTGTCAAACTCAAATTCGGTCGTTGTCGCGTCCACCAGCAAGCAACCCAAAATGCTAAGGTGTAGCCGAATAAAATGGCATATTGTCCGACTGAGGAAAAGTTCTGCCACTGACTCGCAGCTAGTACCCCAGAGGATACGACTACCATGAACACGCCTAGAAATAGCAGCCACACGACGCTAATTTCTTCCATCAAGGAAGATAAAATCCGGCTGAGTATGGGTGCGGGACGAGTTCTAATTGGAACGGGTGTTTCTGCTTGTGTTGTCGTAATAAAGTCTGCTTGAGGAGTTACTTCAGGTAGGGGTAAGGCACAAACTAGGTAAGTGCGACAAATTTGGATAACTTGAGTTTCAGAAAGCAACCCCAGGCGCAACCACAGATCTAATCCTTCTAACAACTGGGGTTGTGTAGCTGGTATTGTTAGTTTTATCTCGATTCGCTCTGGTTGTGAGGTCATGGCTAGCTATCTCAGCGCATACCTCATCATGCCGATTGTAGGGAAATTTAACTCTCGGTAAATGTGCTAGTTTTTAAGTTGGCGATCGAAGATCGTGTCGCGCAAAGACGCATACGCGCAGCGTTCTCGTAGAGTAGGCGCTAAGCTGAACTCCCGCTTTCTCCTTTTACGACTGCCGCACCAATTAAATGTGCTAATCTTAGGGCTTCTGGTACGTGACCGCGATCGCTTAATCTTTGTAATACAGCTGAGATAACATCTGGATCTTCCCCGCAGACTTGAAAGAAAAATGGCGGATATGCGTGAACTTTTCCCGCACGGCGCATCAGTTCTAAACGGCGATGGGGTTGGGGTAAGCGTTGTAGTGCTGTTTCTATCTTTGTCATGTTTGGTTGTCGGCGCATGACGGTAACGCAGGGAATTTTTAGTTTGTCTGCAAGTTTGGGTAAGTCGATGATGTTAAAGCCACCAAAGCCGATTCCATCTAATAGCAATATGTGGAGTTGAGGCAGAAATTTTTTGCCTAAAAGTAACTGACAGATTGTATCTGTAGCGTTCCAGCCGTCTTGTCGCACTTTTCCCCATACCATCCCTTCAAATCGCGTCTCTGCACAAATAACACCGACGATTGAGACACTGCTACTGCGTCGGCGCACGAATGGCGCATCGTCAAAACCGATAACGCGAATGGTGCGATCGCGTGCTAGTAATGTTTCTAGTTTCACTGGGTTTGCAGTACTTCGTTTCTAGAATTATTGAAACGCAGTTATGCAAATGAATATAGATGTGCAAAGCAATATATTTTCAGGATTAGATTACATCAAAAAAATACCCAAATTTGGGATGCTATACCTAAATATTTTAAAAAATCAGTTTTATACCTAGAATACATGAATTATACCCAAACCTGGGTGAAAAACTCTTGAAACGCGATCGAGTGAAGATTCAGTCAATTAAATACCTAAAATATGCTACTTATACCCAAACTTAAACAATCAATATTTTTACATTGGAATATCTCGTTTTGATACCCAAATAGTTTAATCTATACCTGATATTCTCTAGCGCTTGTTGTCCCTGTCCTCTCGCTTGTATACCTAAAACACGAAATAAATACCCAATAATGAAGGCAAGTAAAGGTTCGGTTGTTGTAGAAAGTTTTAAAGATAGGTTGAGACTGCGTTGGCGAGTTTCGGGAAAGCGGTATTGTTTATCTCTAGGATTGCCGGATACTCAAGAGAGTCGAATGTTGGCAGAGTTGAAGGCGCGTCAAATTGAGTTGGATGCGATTTCTGGTAATTTTGACACCACTCTGGCTAAATACAAACCCCAAAGCTTAGCTGAAAAACCAGTTAATGACGCGCAACTTCTTACTTGTGCCGAATTATTCCAACAGTTTATGGAGTATAAGTCTCAGTCTTTACATCCCAGAAGTTTAGATCGGTACAAGACAACTCTGAAATACCTGCACCAGTTTTACTATCGAGAGGATGAGACGCGGAAATTACTAGCCGCACAAAACGCGATCGCAATTCTACAAACTCATGTAGAACAATTCAATGCTTGGCTTCAGAGTAAGAACGCCGAACGCGCCAGGAAAGAAAGGCTGATTTTACTCAGTGCTTGTTGGAGTTGGGGAATAACGAAGGGTTTTGTGGAAGCGAACCCCTGGAAAGATTTACAAAAGCAGGTGGAGTCAGCACCCAAACAACCACTCAAACCATTTACACAAGAGGAAGTTAAGGCAATTCTCGCTGCTTTCAAAACTCACCCTCAATACAAACACTATGCCGATTTTGTCGAATTTTTATTTTTAACTGGGGTACGAACTACAGAGGCGATCGCTTTACGTTGGATGCATATTAACTCTAATATGTCAAGTATTTGGATTGGAGAATCTATGAGTCGGGGTGTCCCTCAGACAAATAAAGTTCGCTCTATTCCCTTAAATGACAGAATTAGATTATTGCTTCAAACTAGAAAACCCGAAAATTATTTACTAGAAGATCTTATCTTCCCGAGTCCTGAAGGATTGCCAATTGACGATCGCAATTTTCGCAACCGTGCTTGGGTGAAAATGTTGGAGTTGGCTGGTGTAGAATATCGCAAACCTTCTAATACAAGACACACGTTTATTTGTATGTGTTTGAGTGCGGGTGTAAATCCGGCTGTGGTGGCTCAAATTACTGGTTGCGATCTGCAATCTCTCGATCGCGATTATGCTGAGTATATTCCGTCTGTTTCTGTGCTTCCAGATTTGTACGCTAATGGGTAATTTTTCCCTCTGTACGGGCGGGTTTTGAATGAAGATTTGCTGTTGGAGTTATTAATTTATCTGCTAAACCCGCCCCTACGATTCTCCTTCAATCAATGCTGCTAATAATCCAGTGACTTCGGCTTGGTGATTTTGGCGATTGTCGTCGTAAACCATTAATGTATCTAACCTGGCATGACGAGATAATTTCTGTACCATGCGAACGTTTCCACCTGTTGCATCCAATGCAGCTGTAATTCCAGAGTGTCTAACTCTGTGGGGACTGAGGCGTTTTTTCAATCCTGCTGTTTCTGCCATTGCCTGTACGATCTTATATATAGCAGTACCCGTGAGACGATGCCCGTAACTGGCGCGATCGAGTGCAATAAATAATGGTTCGTTACGCTTAGCTTTACCGCGTTCGCACAACCATTCTTGTAATGCTGCTACTGTAGACTCAGATAAACTGACTGTCTCGGCTTGAGTGCCTCGACCTTTTCCATATATAGTTAGCGATCGCCTATCTGGATCGAAGTCACTTACATTCGCTTTAACTAATTCTCCGCGTCTCAAGGCATTATCCCACAGCAATCGTAATATCGCATAATCGCGTTTGCCTTTAAGCGAGTTGCGATCGACAATATCTAACACCTGACGATACGCTTCTAAACTCACTCCACTCGTATCGCGATAAGCCTTTACCTTCTCTCCTGCAATATCATCCAAACTGTAATCGCACATCCCAATTTGACGTGCGTAGTTAACTAAAGATTTTATTGCGGCTAATCGACGGTTAATTGTTGCTTCCGATAAATTGCGATCGATCAGAACTGCCTTATATTTAAGTACTAAGGCTGTGGCGTTGAATCGAGAAAGTTGCAGGAATTCGGCAATCAAATTGCGATCTGGTTCAACTCCTGCCATCGTGACGAAGAAATCTTTTAAATCTTTAGCATAGGCGCGACGAGTATTTTCGCTGCGCTTATTTGCCAATAAATTTCCCAAAATATCTTCTTGGGGTTGAATGTTGAAACTCGATTTAGGGGCTGTCAGCCGACTTAATTGGCTCATGGTTACGATAATGCGCCTTTCCGCAACCTACTATAACCTCCATATATCAATATGTCTAGAGTTTTCAACTATTTTGGCTGAAAGCGGATTTGTTGCAGCGATCGCACGCTACTAATAACTTCAAAGTCGCGATCGTCATGAATTAGAGTTAATGCATGGTCTATAGCTAATTGAGCAATACAGCAGTTAATCGGACTACACACGGTTAATCCTTGTCTGCGTAATTCAAAGTATATACGTGCGGCAGCTTGCCAAGATTCAGCATCTAATTCAACATAGTCTTGGGTTTGCAGATAGTTTTGTAGTAGTCTCCACTCGCGATCGTCTCGACATCCTTGTAACAGTTCTAACTGGCTGAAACGAGTTAGAATCACATCGCGATCGCTAATGATTGATTGAAGTTGCTGGCGTACAAGTCCTGTTTTATCTCGAAATACACTTACCCAAACAGATGTATCAATCAGCAGCATGGCGATTTGTTCTGAGTGCTTTGGGATCGTAATCGTCGTAAAACTCAATTTTTCCAGCCAAATCGAGTAGATTTTTCTTTTTCTGAGAGCGAATTAATTCTTGCAACGCTAGATGCAAAAGTTCCTTTTTAGTACGGACGTTGGTAAGTCGAAAGGCTTCTTCAACTAATGTATCGTCAAGCTCGATATTTGTTCGCATTTTTATGTGTATAATGTGTTTATCTAAGTGTATTATACACAAAAAATCCAGTTTTCTCTACAAGAAGATCGGTTGAATTCGGAGTAAGACTTCTTCTAGTAGGGAAATAGGACATTCACCTAAAAACTCTGCATTTCTGATGCGGTAATCTAGCGATCGCAATTGGTCGCACATGATGACTCCAGTTACAGCTAAACCTTCTGGAATCGCAATATAAAAAGGATTTTTCCGCCTAGTATTACTGATGGGACAAACGAACGCAAAACCACGCTTGCGGTTAAAAGCTGTATGGCTAACAACTAAAGCAGGTCTTCTACCCATTTGTTCGCGTCCAGATTGCGGTTCAAAATTCAGCCAAATGAAAGTACCTCGCGCTGGAACTTCTACCACGCTTCTTCACCCATAGGTTTACCCCAGTCGATTTCTGGTTCGGGTTCCATCTCTTGAGAAAGCAATTCCTCTAAGGTGTATTTGCGCTTGTGTACGACCTCAACAATCAATCTACCTTTTTCAACGCGACACTCAACTTCATCATTTGGATGCAGAGATAATTCTTCTACAATATGTCTGGGTATCCTCAATCCCAGCGAATTTCCCCATTTACCGATTGAACTTCGCATTGTCTTATAGCTATACTTTGGATATACAAAGTATATCAATATTGAATTACAATTTAAGATCGAAATAGAAAACAATTTGTATGTTTGCCCAATTTCTTCCCCAGCTTGTCACGCAACTCACTGAAGCGACATCGATCGCATTAGCTCAGAATATACAGCAACAGGCGATCGCCACTCCATTATCTCCAGAAGCGATCGCAACGACCTACGTCAGACAAGGTAGTGGAGAAATCCCCATATTATTAATTCACGGTTTTGATAGTTCCGTGTTAGAGTTTCGTCGATTATTACCACTATTAGCAGCTCATCACGAAACTTGGGCAGTAGATTTATTCGGTTTTGGGTTTACCGACAGAGTTGCAGGAGTTAAGATTACTCCCGATACGATTAAGACTCATCTATATTATTTCTGGAAAACTCTGATTCAAAAGCCTGTAATTTTAGTGGGTGCGTCGATGGGAGGCGCAGCAGCCATAGATTTCACGCTGACATATCCAGATGCGGTGCAAAAGTTAGTCTTAATTGATAGTGCTGGAGTAGCTGGTGGTTCGGTGATGAGTAAATATATGTTTCCACCACTAGATCGTTTAGCGACTGAGTTTTTAAAAAATCCTAGAATCCGTCATAGTATTAGTCGTGCTGCTTATAAAAATAAGACACTTGCTTCCATTGACGCTCAAGTCTGCGCCGCACTGCATTTAGAATGTTCTCAGTGGAGTCAGGCGTTAATTGCTTTTACCAAGAGTGGTGGATATAGTTCCTTTAAAAACAGACTTAACCAAATCCAACCACCAACACTAATTTTATGGGGAAAAGACGATCGGATCTTGGGTACTACCGATGCTTCTAGATTTAAACGCGCGATCGCCCAAAGTCAACTGATTTGGATTCAAGATTGCGGACACGTTCCTCATCTAGAACAGCCACAAATGACAGCACAACACATTTTAGAATTTGTCGATTCTACTCTACCGTGTGACCAGTAGCCGTAATAGCTTGTTTAATGGACTCTTCAGACTGTGCGCCTTCCACTTTAACAGTCTTAGCCGAGACATCCACATCAACTTGAGCATCTGCATCCACAGATTTAACCGCTTTGGTAATTGTTTCTGCACAGCCATCACAGACAATACTCGGAACCTTCAGTTGTAGTGACATAACTATAAAACTGAATTCTACTCAAGTTTAGAGTATCAGATTTATGCTTCAAGTTGAATATATAGGTATAAATCTCAATTTCTGGGTATAAGCAGGACGTACTCTAGTAGAGCGATCGCTTGAAATTTGATAATTCTCACCACTGCTCAATTTCTACAAAAATCGTTCGACAATAATTTCGTCTAGATAGATTCGATCGATCTTGGCATGTCTTTTTGCCGTACCGACAATCTGAAAACCTTGGTTGAGATATGTCGTTAAAGCTGCTGTGTTATCTGCATGAATGAATGTGAATATTTTCTCATATCCCTTCAGGCGTGAAGCCTCAAACATGACTGCAAATAGCTTTCTAGTATGACAGATCTACATAAGTTCCTAGTACACCTACATGGTCGAAAGCATGGGTGTATGTAGCAAACGGTTCCATACTTTAAAACCCTACCACCTGGCGATCGCGATCGCATATCGCTACATCAGATTTTCTCCTCGCACTTTAGGTTTTGGGTATTTTGTTTTCTATTTAGGTATGCATTTGATGTATTCGCTCTACAACAACGCAAAGCATCGTATCCAAGCGCGATCGCTTGCGTTATACTTGTATAACAAACAGGAGTACAAACATGGGACTAATAGCTGTCAGACTAGACGCAGAAACCGAGGCGCGGCTAGCTGAGATTGTGGCGCACGAACAAGCAGATAGAAGCGAGACAATAAGGAGAATCATCAATCAGAAGTGGTTAAGCCTGCAAGCTGGTAAGCAAACACTAGCAGAACGGATGGGAAGAGAACCCCACTTATTTGATGGAGTGCCAGATTTGTCAGAACGGAAAGCGCGTAAACGCTATATTGCCAAACGATTGCTGGAAGAAAATCCAGAATGAGCTATTATCCGATTTTTCTGGTAGATACGGGTATACTCGTTGCTTTCTTTAATCGGAACGATCGCTATCACGCTCAAGTCTATCCATTCATGATGAACTCTACCAGTATCATGTTGACAACGGTAGCTTGCATCACGGAATCTCTACACTTACTACCGCGAAATCCACTGGTACAAAATGACCTATTGCTCATGGTCGCACAGGAAATAATTGCGATCGAACACCTGCAACCAAACGATTTCACCCGTATCGTAGAATTAAATCTTCAGTATGCCGATCTGAAGCCAGACTTTGCCGATCTTACTTTGGTGACTATATCAGAAAGATTGGATATCAGCGCGATCGCCACATTAGATGCAGACTTCGACATCTACAGACGCTACCGCAAGCAGCCATTCGATCGCGTCTTTCGTCCCAGTTAAATTTGGGTATTAATCCCGCATACTGGGTATAAATAAAAAAGTCAAAAGTCTTGAATTCCGAATTCCGAATTTTCCCCCTACTCTCTGTTTCTTGTGAAACTGAAATACTACCACCAACAACCAGCTTGCTTTCCCAGCAACTACCTCAACGACTTATGGGGAGAAATTCAAGCGTGTCCCTACTTTACTACCAACAATCTCAACCGTGACTTTGTAGGAACCAAAGGATTTTCTGTAGTATTTCAACGTGCTGGAATAGCAGAAGTAGAACAAAAATTTCCTTACTTCAAACCATATATCAATCTAGCCCTGCGATCGGATTGTAATGCCTTTTACCTCAATCCCTTACTCCTAACCGCAGGCTCCCGTGTCGATCCGCATATCGATCGCTCCTTACGTTCCTATTGTAAAACTATCGAACCACCCGCTGTTGTCAGCGTCCTCTACGTGCAACTACCACCAGATATGCAAGGGGGAGAATTAGTATTGCGCTGCGATAAACGTCAAGTCGGACAGATTAAACCACAAGTCAATACCTTACTTTACTTTCAAGGCAATTTAACCCATTCCGTCAATCCCGTACAAACCCCAGGAAAGCGCCTCAGCTTAGTTTGCGAACAGTATAGTTTGAGCGAGTCTGAACTGCGGGAAATCCCAAAGTTTACTGTCGAGTCAAGAGTGAATCAGTCTTCAAAGAGAAAAAAGTAGTTTTGGGTATGCTGGTTGTTGCTTGGGTATAAACGTGGGATCGAGCGTCATTGATAAGCGATCGCCTCGGGGTATAACTGGGTAGAATTTTCACAATTTGGGCATCAAATCGATGTACTCTAGTCGAGTTGACGTATCTCTTCTTATTGCCACTAGTCTTGAGCGTCTTCAATAGTTTCAATGACGGCTAAACCAATTTTAGCAACTGTAAGTAATAGCATCACTGAGATGAGATAAGCTATTACTAAAAGCTGAAGCGCACTTTCAAAGAAAATGTATGAATTCATGAAAATTCCTCCTAAATGTTAGGATTATATAGCTATACTTTTACCGTATTCCTCTACTAAACTGCATATAAATTTGAAGCGAGTACTTACAACTTGCTTGAAAACAAAAAGATAGGAAACAAAGTTATAGAACTGGAACTTTGATTTCACATTCGACTACAATTTAACTTAAAAAAAGTGACAGAACTGGAACAAAAAAGTAACAAAACTAGGAAAGTTGCGATCGCCCGCCACCAATCCTCAATTATCCAAATAACATACGGCAAAAATCTAGAGCCACTGATAAATCGCTAGTTTGCTGCGGATATTCAATATTTGGGCGAGCGATCGTAATTAAATCGATCCCTAATTCAGCAGCCACAGTCCGCTTCACATCCTCTCCCCCAGGCGCACCAGAAGCTTTAGTCACCACTACAGAAATATTCCATTGTCGCCACAAAGCCGCCTCCAAAGCTGCCGAAATTGGTGGACGCAGACAAATTAAGCGATCGTTAGCAAACCCAGCCTTCAAAGCAGATTCTAATGCGATCGCACTAGGTAAAATGCGAGCAAATAAAGTTGCCTTATCCTGCCAAGATTGAAACAGATGCAGAGGTCGATAACCTACAGTTAGTAACACCCTTTGTCCCTGTAAGTAGTCCCCCGACAGCAAAGATTCAAAACCATCTATTCGTTCCTCTGCTCCCAGCTCCCAGCCCGTCCCTACTCCCTTGAAAACAGGACGCTCGTACCGCAAATAGGGAATTCCCAACTTTTGACAAACCGCGATCGCACTTTGGGAAATTTCTACAGCATAGGGATGGGAAGCATCCAATACGCCAATTATCCCTTGCTGTTGTACAAATGCTTCAATCTCCAAACAGGTAAAACGCCCCACCCGTACTTGCAGACAAGCCGCATCGGGGTAGAGCGCGCGAGCTGATTCCGTTGTGACAGAAATTATACACGGCAAATTAGCCCGTGCGATCGCCTCAGCCAATTGAGCGCTTTCCTGCGTTCCACCAATGAGCCACAGAGGAGTGAGGAGTGACGAGGAGCCAGTGCGCTCTTGCGGTTCCTCGACTTGAAAGATCTGGCGTTGAGGAGTGAGGGAAATTTTAGACTTTAGATTTCGGATTTGAGAGTGAATCTCTCCCTTATCCCCCTTGTCTTCCTTGTCCCCCTTCTGTCTCCTTTCCATCATCCCTTCAGCGCTCTTCTAAAATTCTGGCGATAAGACTTATTTGCCACGATCAAAGCAGGCCACAGTAGAGATAATCTTAGCCTGTTAGTAAAAGAGCGAGAGAAATTTGTGCGGTGAAATCCAGTCCAGAACTTCCAAACACCACCGCCATAAGCTAAGACTAATAACAAAGTAATTAAACTACTCATTCCGCATCTACCTCTACAGTTATCAGTTATCAGTTATCAGTGACCAGTGACCAGCGATCGGTAATTTCTCCTCTGCTTGCCTTGTCTCCCTTGTCTCCCCCCTCTCCCTTGTCTCCCCCCTCTCCCTTGTCTCCCCCCTCTCCCTTGTCTCCCTTGTCCTCACACCCCACGCCCTACACTCCACACCTTCTCCCAGTTTAGCTGACACAATTGATACCGCTTCTAGCGCTATTGCAGTTGCTTGAATGCCCGTAGCATGATTAGTTGGAAAGCGTGGTAGGTAGAATCCATCGAGTTTGTTGGTGGGATGTAACCTGTGGGAGTGCCGCAAGTGGGAGAGACATAGGAAACTAGATAAAGACTAGCGTTGCTCGAAGTGTTGGCTTTACACCACTAATGGGTGGAACATCTAAGGAGGAATTATGCGCGCAGTACTGATGGCTGGAGGATCTGGAACGCGGCTTCGACCGCTGACTTGCGATCTTCCTAAACCGATGGTTCCAGTGCTGAATCGACCGATCGCAGAACATATTATTAATCTGCTCAAACGGCATCAGATTACAGAAGTGATTGCCACTCTACACTACTTACCTGACGTAATGCGCGACTACTTTCAAGATGGTAGCGACTTTGGCGTACAGATGACTTATGCCGTTGAGGAAGATCAGCCGCTAGGAACGGCAGGCTGCGTCAAAAATATCGCAGAATTGCTCGATCGCACGTTTTTAGTGATTAGCGGTGACAGCATCACAGATTTTGACCTCACCGCAGCCATAGAATTTCACAAACAGAAAAAATCGAAAGCCACTGTAGTTTTAACCCGCGTTCCCAACCCAATTGAATTTGGTGTAGTAATTACAGATGAATCGCAACGCATCCGCCGCTTTTTAGAGAAACCTTCTTCTAGCGAAATTTTTTCCGACACGGTAAATACTGGTACTTATATTTTGGAACCAGAAGTATTGGAATATCTGCCAGAAAATCAAGAAAGTGACTTTTCTAAAGAATTATTTCCCTTATTATTGGAAAAAGACGAGCCAATGTACGGTTACATTGCTCAAGGCTACTGGTGCGATGTCGGTCACTTAGATGCCTATCGAGAAAGTCAGTACGACGCACTCGATCGCAAAGTCAAACTCGACTATGCCTACGAAGAGCGGTCTTCAGGAATCTGGATAGGACAAAATACTCACATCGATCCGACTGCCAGCCTAGAAGCCCCTTGTTTAATCGGTGATAATTGCCGCATTGGAGCCAGAGTTCAAATTTCTGCGGGTACGGTCATTGGCGACAACGTTACCGTTGGCGCTGATGCCAACCTGAAGCGCCCGATTGTCTGGAATGGAGCGCTGATTGGAGATGAGGCGCACTTGAGAGCCTGCGTTATTTCTCGCGGTACGCGGGTAGACCGTCGCGCCCACGTCCTTGAAGGCGCGGTAGTAGGCTCTCTCTCTACCGTGGGAGAAGAAGCCCTGATCAGTTCCAGCGTCAGAGTTTGGCCCAGCAAGCAAATTGAATCGGGCGCAACGCTAAATATTAACTTAATTTGGGGTCACACCGCTCAGCGCAATCTCTTCGGTCAGCGAGGCGTGACGGGATTGGCAAATATTGACATTACACCCGAATTTGCCGTCAAACTGGGAGCCGCCTATGGTTCGACATTAAAACCAGGGGCGCAGGTAACGGTTTCCCGCGACCAGCGCAGTATTTCTCGCATGGTCACGCGATCGCTAATTGCGGGATTGATGTCGGTCGGGATCAACATTCAAAATCTCGATGCGACTGCAATTCCAATGGCGCGAACTGTAATCTCAACAATGGGAGTGTCTGGAGGCATTCACGTAAGAGTGCATCCCGATCGCCCAGATTACATTTTGATTGAATTTATCGACCCCAAAGGCATCAATATTTCTAAAGCTCTAGAAAAGAAAATTGAAGGAGCTTATTTCAAAGAAGACCTGCGGCGCGTACAAATTCACGAAATCGGTAATGTCGTCTATCCGACCCAAATGGTATCTACCTACTGCACTGCCTTTGAAAAGCACCTCAATGTCGAAGCGGTTCACCACAGCAACTCTAAAGTCGTGATCGACTACTCTTATGCGGTGACTGGGGCAGTCCTGCCGCAAATGCTAGCTAAATTTGGCTGCGATGCAGTGGTGTTAAATGCTAGCCTCAAACCAACCGCCGTCAGTGCCGTAGAGAAAGAAGCATTACTGATGCAACTCGGTCACGTCGTCGAAGCACTCAAAGCTAATTTCGGCGTGCAGGTATCTGCGAATGGCGAACAAATGACCTTAGTAGATGAAGCAGGTATCCCAATTCGGGGTGAAATGCTGACGGCTTTGATGGTCAACATGATGCTGACAGCACACCCCAGAGGCACTGTCGTCGTACCCGTTCACGTTTCTAGCGCTGTCGAGCAAATTGCCCGTCGCCACGATGCGAAAATCATTCGTACCAAGGCAAACCCCACCGCCTTAATGGAAGAATGCCGTCGCACGCCAAATGTAGTTTTAGGCGGAAGTGGAGAAACAGGCTTTATTTTCCCGCAATTACATCCAGGGTTCGACGGGATGTTCTGCATTGCCAAGCTAATCGAAATGCTGACCATTCAAGAGCGATCGCTTGCCGCTATTCGCACCGAACTCCCCCGCGTCTACCACAAATCTTATACAGTCCGGTGTCCTTGGACGGTCAAGGGAGCTTTGATGCGCCATCTCGTCGAAACCCATCCAGCAGAAAGACTCGAACTGACCGACGGTGTAAAGATTCTCGATCGCCATGAAGATAATTGGATTTTGATCTTGCCAGATGCAGGGGAACCAGTGGTACATTTGTTCGCAAATAGTAACGATCGAGATTGGATAGATGAATCCCTGCGGGAATACCGCCACCGCGTTCAAGAGTTCGTGGAACAAGAACAAGGAGTGGAGCCATCCGTCTCATCTCTTGAAGGACTAGAGGCAAGATAGGGATGAAGTATAAAGGAGAAGTGAGTTGAAAGTAGACGGTTAACCGTCTACTTTCAACCACCAATAACGACTCCCTACACCCTACACAAAGGAGACGAAGACATGAACAGCTGTATTTTGATGGCAGAAATTAAAGAAGAGCCGCAACTACGTCACGTCAATAACGACAACCTGCTGGCGATCGCCGAAATGATGGTTAGTATTCCTGGGCTACGGGCAGAAGACCCCCCAGCGACTCTAAGAGTTGTCGGTTGGGGCAAAATGGCAGACGAAATTCAGCAAAACTACCACAAAGGCGATCGCGTCATTATTGAAGGTCGTTTAGGTATGAATACTGTAGAGCGACAAGAGGGCTTTAAAGAGAAACGCGCTGAATTAACCGCACAACGCATTCACAGGCTGGATGGTGTTAACCTCATGTCTTCCGCCACCGAACGGGAAGAAACAAGTAGCTACACCCCACCAGCGCCCCAGCCGCGTGCTTCAGCGCCAGTCGAAAGACAACCCACCCCTGTCGCCGTAGCCGCACCTCAAGAGTCACCCAAAGCGCCTGTAGAAGTCGATGAGGATGATATTCCGTTTTAACTGGTAATGGGTAATGGGTAATGGGGAAGTCAAAAGGCAAAAGTTAAAAGTCAAAAACTAGGAGTCAGGAGCCAGAAGAATTCAAACATTCACGAGTTATTTCTCTCGTCTCTCGCCTCTTGCTTAACTCACCAACTACCAATTACCAATTACCAACTACCAAGCGGTGCTGTTAAGATCCAGTTAATTTATCGATCGCCCCGCTAACTCCTATGAGTGATGTCCTCACAGTTCGCGATTTACACGTAGAGTTTGCTACAGATGACAATAGACTCATTAAAGCTGTTAACGGCATTTCGTTTGAACTGAAGCGGGGGCAAACCCTGGGAATTGTAGGGGAATCGGGTTCGGGAAAATCAGTCACGTCCTTGGCGATGATGGGACTGATTCCGACTCCTGGGAAGGTGACGGGGGGACAAATCAAATTTTGGGCAGCAGACGGGCAGGCAGTAGATTTATTGCAACTATCTTCTGCCCAGATGCAGAAATATCGGGGCGATCGCTTGGCAATGGTGTTTCAAGAGCCGATGAGCGCCCTCAACCCAGTCTTTACAATTGGGTTTCAATTAACTGAAGCCATTCGCTTGCATCAAAACGTATCTCAAGCTGAAGCCCGTCGTCAAGCCACGGCACGGTTGCAGGAAGTCAAACTTTTACCCAGTGACGAAGAGTTACAACAGAAATATTTCGCCACCGTCAAGCAGCCAAATGCATCGTCAAGGGAAATTCAAACCTGGGTCAACCAACAAAAACTCGCCATACTCGATCGCTATCCCCACGAGCTATCAGGAGGGCAATTACAGCGGGTGACAATTGCAATGGCAATTTCCTGCAATCCCGCCATTTTGATTGCTGACGAGCCTACCACAGCCCTAGACGTGACCGTACAAGCGACGATTATGGACTTGTTGCGGGAATTGCGCGATCGCCGTCAGATGTCGATGATGTTTATTACCCACGACTTGGGATTGGTGGCAGAAATTGCCGATGCGATCGCGGTGATGTACAAGGGGAAAATTGTCGAGTACGGTGCAGTAGAGCAGATTTTTTCCCAACCCCAACACCCTTACACGAAAGGCTTATTAGCCTGTCGTCCGGCGCTAGATTCCCGACCGCAAAAACTCCTGACAGTTGCCGACTTCATGACCGTGAGGGAAACCCCTACAGGAGAATTGGAAATTGAGTCAAAACAACCGCATTATCCCGCTTTAATTCCATCAGAAGCCACTCACCAACGGGTAGAGCAATTACAACAACAGCCACCTCTGTTAGAAGTCAAAAATCTTCAAGTTGGCTTCCCCATTCGAGGAAGTTTCGGTCGAGCAAAGCGCTATTTCATGGCAGTAAATAACGTTGAGTTTCAAGTTTATCCAGGAGAAACTTTAGGATTAGTCGGTGAATCTGGTTGCGGCAAAACAACTTTGGGGAGAACGATTTTACGGCTGATTCAACCGATGGGCGGGAAAATCTTTTTTGCTGGCAAAGATGTCACCACACTTAAAGGCGAACAGTTACAGCGACTCCGCCGCGAAATGCAAATCGTGTTTCAAAATCCATATAGTTCTCTCGATCCTCGGATGAAGATTGGCGATGCAGTGATGGAACCAATGTGGATTCATGGCACGAGTAAGACAACGAGACAGCGACGAGAAAGAGCCGCAGAATTTTTAGCTAAAGTTGGGATAGAACCTAAATTGATGAACCGCTATCCTCATGAATTTTCTGGCGGACAACGGCAGCGAATTTGTATTGCTAGAGCGCTAGCTCTTTATCCTGAAGTTAAATTTATTATCTGCGATGAATCTGTTTCCTCATTAGATGTGTCGGTACAAGCACAGGTACTCAATCTTTTAAAAGAATTACAACAAGAATTAAAGCTCACTTATATATTTATCTCTCACGATTTGAGCGTGGTAAAATTCATGAGCGATCGCATTTTGGTGATGAATCAGGGACAACTTGTAGAACAGGGAAGTGCAGAAACAATTTATTCCCAACCGCAACAAGAATACACGCGCAAATTAATCGCTTCGATCCCTACGGGTTCGCCAGAAAGAATTCACCAACGCCAGCAACATATATCAGCGATCGGGGAGCAGTGACCAGTTATCAGTAATGTTTATCTAGTTATTAGTAGGGTGGGCATTGCCCACCTTAATTAATGCATTAAAATCTCTTTTTGAAAGTAGGAAAGACAGCAAACCCTGAAAGATCGGGAGATCGATATCTGAAATCGGTAATTTTTGACTGGTAACAACATAAAAGTAGCTGTTCTCGCTTTTGAGTTCCCGCGATCGCTAGCGAGTTAGTCAAGCTTAAGATATTTTACAGTAGTAGCATGAAGACACCAGCGATCGCCCCCCAAAACAGACTCCCAAAGAGAATTCCAAACAAAACTCCCCGAGTCGCGTAGGGATAGCAATCGATTTCAGCGCGATCGATGAGACATTCACCGATGTGGCATTCAGATGTTTGCTCGGATAAGGTGGGATTTAAGGTAATTTCGCTCAGCATTACGTAACTCCAAGCCGAAATAATTTTTATTATTCGTTAGCCAAGTTCTAAGATTCAGCTATAACGTAAGCATAGGCAACGAATGTGACTAATTTGTGAAACTTAAATGCGATCGAGATCGAAACGATGCGTATTTTAGTAGTCGAGGATAACGAACTGATTGCGGAGACATTAGCAGACGTGCTGCAAGACCAGCATTATGTCGTAGATATTGCCCTCGATGGAGAAGCTGGTTGGCAACAGGCGGAGGCTTTCGACTACGACTTGATTTTGCTAGATCTGATGCTACCTAAGCTCGATGGCATTAGTCTCTGCAAGCGTCTGCGTAGTTCTGGTTATGGAAAACCAATTTTGATGCTGACAGCACGGGACTCCTCTGCTGATAAGATTGTCGGTTTGGATAGTGGGGCTGATGATTACGTCATTAAACCTTTTGATGTCAACGAATTAGCAGCCCGCATCCGCGCCTTGTTACGTCGAGATAGTCCGGGGCGACAACCGATTCTCAGTTGGGGAGAGTTAAAGTTAGACCCCAGCACCTTAGCTGTCACCTATGGCTCCCAAGCAGTTAATGTCACCTCCAAAGAATATCAAATGCTGGAATTGTTTTTGCGCAATCGCCAGCGGATCTTCAGCCAAGCTGAGCTTTTGGATCGCCTCTGGGCATTAGAAGATTCGCCGAATGAAGAAGTCGTGAGGGCGCACATTAAGCGCCTGCGCCATAAGCTGACAAACGTAGGAGTCCCGAAAGACGCAATCCAAACAGTCCACGGCTTGGGTTATCGCCTCAAGGAGCGATCGTGAATTCAAAAGCTCTTAGATACCGCTTGTTTGGCACGTATTTGGCAATTATGGCAGTGCTATTAGGTGCGTTTGCGGGAGTGACCTATTGGTTATTTGCTCGCAGTCTCTACTGGGATTTAGACCAGCAACTGACGGCTATGGCAAGAATTGCAGCCTTGAGTCTAGGCAAGCAGAAGCATCCTCAGATCGATTTGAATGATGATATTTGGGATGATTTAGAAATTCGCGGCGTGACATTGGAATGGTTCGATGCTAATGGTAAACCCTTGGCAACACAGGGAAGGCGTAGATCGTCGCTGCCCCCCCAAGTGTCTGACTCGGTGCAGCAAATTGGGCAGTTACGCCAGTTAACGATCGCCGTTCGTAGTCCTGACATTCAAAGAGCAGGACAATTGCAGGGCTATGTTCGAGTCAGTAAATCTCTCAGAACAGTGGATGAGTTGCTGGAAAAGTGGCGCTGGCGGTTGAGTCTCGGTCTGCTTACAGAACTGGGATTGTGTGGATTGGGTGGATATTGGCTGACGCGCCAAACAGTGCAACCGATCGAACAAAGTCTGATGCGAGTCAAATGGTTTACTGCCAACGCTTCTCACGAACTAAGAAGCCCTTTGACAGTGATTAAAAGTAATATCGGTTTGATTTTAAATCATCCAGAGCGAATTCATGCTGCGGATAAAAAAAGAATAGCAGCGATCGCCTGGGCTGCCGACCAAATGACAAACCTGATTGAGGATTTGCTCTTTCTCGCCCGCTCCGACCAAACTCAACAGATACCCCACTCAGCAAAAGCCCCTTTAGATCTGGAGCCAACATTAAAAAGTTTAGTAGAGTCCTTTGAACCCCAAGCTCAAGCAAAAGAAATTCTCCTAACATCAGATTTAACTTCAGGGCTATATGTATTGGGAGACATCGCTCATATCAATCGACTATTCTCTAACTTAATTGGCAATGCAATTCAATACACCCCAAAGGGCGGGCGAATTTGGGTAACAGCGCGGACTCAAGGCACGCAGATTCAAGTTGACGTTCGAGATACTGGAATTGGCATTGCGACAGAAGATAGGGATCGAATTTTCGATCCCTTTTGGCAGGCAGATGAGGCTCGCTCCTATCATTCAAGCGGCTATGGCTTGGGTTTAGCTATCGCCAAGACAATTACAACTCAGCACTCAGGCAAGATTTATGTCAACAGCGAACTGGGGCAGGGAACGACTTTCACAGTCGTTTTACCCCTGTCATTCTCAGTGATGTCTTAGCGCAATACCTCAATTGCCTTATTTGGTAACTCCGATTGTGTCGTTTTGACCGGAAAGCGAAAGACAGCAACGATCGCTCTCATCGTAAACACAAACATTGTCAACGCACCGATCGCAAAAATAATATCACCTGGAATCCGCAACCATACAGTCCATCGCATCCACGGGCTACTAATCACCTCAGCACTACGAGCATACCAAGTGCCGTGTTCGATCGACTGCGCCAATTGGTAGAAGCCATTGGGAATTAGTCCTAAAACTAGCATTCCAACTAAACCGCCATTAATCGTCCAGAAGCTAAAACGCAAGAGCCGCTCGTTCCAAGCCTGTTCTGGCACAAATTCCCGCAAGGCAAACAACATCAGCGCTAGAGCTAAACAACCATACACGCCAAACAAAGCAGAATGGGCGTGAATTGGAGTCGTGTTCAGTCCTTGAGAGTAATACAAGACAATCGGAGGGTTAATTAAAAAGCCAAACACTCCCGCACCGATTAAATTCCAGAAACAGGTGGCAATGAAAAAGCGTAGCGGCCAACGGTAAAACCCTTCTGCTTCCTGAGATAGTCTTAGGGTCTTCAAGACTTCAAAGCCAATCAGTGTCAGGGGTACGACTTCCAGCGCCGAAAATACCGCTCCCATCGCGGCAATAAATGTCGGCGTACCGGAGAAGTATAGGTGGTGCAATGTACCGATTACCCCACTGCCTAAATAGAGAATCGTGGTGAGATAGGTGGCGCGTAATGCCGAGGATTTCTTGAGGAATCCCAGTTCGCTACACAAATAGGCAATTACCACTGTCGCAAACACCTCGAAGAAACCTTCCACCCATAAGTGAATCACCCACCAGCGCCAATACTCTGCAATGCTCAGGGATGTGTGGTTGGTGTAGGCTAACCCCACCGAATAAAACAGAGGAATCGTAATTGCACTGTAGAGGAAAAAGTGACTTAACCCCGTCGGAGTTTTTTCCTGTTTCAGGGCAGGCTTGAAGGCACGGTACAGCAGCCACAACCAAAAGACCATGCTGCCAATCAACAGCAGTTGCCAAACTCGCCCTAATTCAATGTACTCGTAGCCCTGATGTCCCCAAAGGAAGCTATCTTTTACGTCCAGCACCCCTGTCACGGCTTGCCAAGTGCCAACGATCGAGCCGACCACTACGATCGCCAACGCTCCCAGCAGAACGGTATTGCCCAAGGCTTGATGCTTGGGTTCGTGTTGACCGAACCGAGGCGCAAAATACAATCCAGCCGCTAACCAACAGGTAGCAATCCAAAACAGAGCGAGTTGCAGATGCCAGGTGCGCGAGGCAGCATAGGGAAGGAATTGCATCAGGGGAATACCGTAAAATCCTTCCCCTTCCACGGCATAGTGCGCGGTAAACATCCCCATTAAAATTTGCACCAGAAACAATGTCATCGCCACGCCAAAAAATAGCGAGGTTACTTTCTGGCTGGGCGTAGGAATGCGGACGGCTGGACGAGCCGGAACGGGCTGGACTTCATCTGTTTCTTCTTGCGTCAGGTAGATAAATAGAAACACGCCAATACCCGCAATCAAAACCACCACAGATAGGATCGACCAGGTGATAAACTGTCCTGGAGCTTGATTACCAATTAGGCGATCGGCGGGCCAATTCGCCGTATAGGAAAAAGGAGCATTGGGGCGATTGGCAGAAGCTGCCCAAGCAGTCCAGGCAAAGAAGCCAGTGACATTGCGAATTTGGGTATCGTCTTTGAACCAGCCATCAGGAATAGAGTGGATGGCAGAACCATGCGCTAAAAGTGGCTGATAATCTTGAAAAACTTGTTTCAAGCCTTGAGTTTGAGCATCCGTCAGGAGTAGCGTGCGGGTTTGGGGATCGTAGCGGTTGGTCTTGAACTGCTCGCTTACCCTTGCTGCCAAACTGGCTCTTTCGGGAGCGGGTAAAGCATCCAAGTCTGCTTGAGAAAAATCTGGCTGACTGTTATAGAGAACGCCAGCAGTGCTTAATCCCCAGCGATGCAGCACGTCAGCCGTCCAATCGGGCGCGAGATAGCTGCCATGTCCCCAAATACTGCCAATGTGTTGCCCGCCGCGAGCTAGATAGATTTCTTGTCCCGCTTGGATCTCGGCTCGTGTCAGGATAATTTCTTGCTGCGGGGATTGCACCACATCGGGGACGGGTGGGGCATTTTTCCAGATCGCTGCTCCGGCAGCTAGCAAAGTCGTAAAGGCAATGATGCAGATGAGTACTAACCAGGCAGGTAGGCTGAGCGATCGCCCTCCAGTTGCGGCGCGATCGCCATTCACCGATATAGAATCAGTCATTGCCGCACCTCCAAATAAAGATAAAAGAATGCCGATCGCAAATCGAATCGTGCAAGTCGAACTCAGTTCAACCCACATTCGCACTCGCAACCTTCATCTTGGTCGTACTTTTAGTTTGACAAACTTGCTCGCTAGTATCTCTGAGCTAGCTCATAGTTCGATCCTTGGATGAGACAAATCACATCAAATTGAGCGGATCGACATCGACGATCATACTCACATTATGAGGACAAAGCGCTCGCACCTGTTTCTACTTCAGTTGTTATTATTCTTGAGTCCTTGCAGCCGCGATCGGATTGGTTTTTGTATCTGCTTGAAGTTCAATAGGATGCTCGTGAACAAATTCATCAAACAGCTGGAAAAACTGTTCTAGGGCAGCACGATCGTCCTGAGAGAAAAACATTACAATCCGATCCCAGGTTTGATTGGAAGTTAGATTAAATTTTTGCTGAATCCAAATTGGAAATTCTGCAAATCGCTGTTCTTGTGAAGTTTGAGGAATTCCTAGTTGGCGACGAGCAAAGCAGTAGCCTGCCAGAAAAGTGCGGAGATTGGACACGGAAGCTTGTCCCAAATACATAGCAGGACGTTTCTGGATATTGCGAATGAGATCGTACAAATCAATCATTTGTTCCTCCAGCTTAAAATGCAGTTTCAGTAATTTGGAAGCTGCCACCTAAGTCCTGAGCGGGACAGTAGAGGTTATCAATCCAGTCTACTTTGGAAATTCCTTCGGGATGGATGTTGTCAAAAATCAGCTCTTGTCCGTCAATTTCAACAGAGATAGCTTCATGTCGTCCGTTGACGGAGATATTTTGTTGGAGGCGTTCGTGATAAATGTTACAGAATGGATCTTCTATACTACCTGTAAAAAGGCTAATCTGTTTGCCAAAAACACGCTGCTCAATGAGGAATTGGCGCAGAGCAATGGCGCAGGGAACACATTCAAAAATCTGGAACTGTTTAGCGATCGCGCTCAGTTGACAATGAAGATTAGCGCTGGTCATGATGCAGTTTGGTCAAGCAGCGATCGTAATGGGTATTGGATGAGAGACATCACATCAAATTGAGCGGATCGACATCAATGGTCAAACTCACATTATTAGGACAAAGCGAACGCACCTGCTGCCAATCAGGTAACACTGGTTGCAGATCGGTCGCAATCTTCAGGAGAATTTGCCAACGGTAACGATTAGCCACTCGCAAAATATTCGCTGGGGCAGGACCCAAAATTTCCCAACTAGGCGTAATGTAATTATTGAGATAGGATGCGATCGCTCCAGCTGTATTTTCTACCGCACTCGCCTCAACACTACTCAAACGCAACAAAATCAATCGTCCGTGAGGCGGATAATTCAACGCCACTCGCTGTTGCAACTCCGCCTCTACAAACCCTTCATATTCATGTTGCCGTACGGCTTGAATCACCGGATGATCGGGAGTATACGTTTGTAGGATCACTCTACCAGGATCGTCACCGCGTCCCGCCCTTCCCGCAACCTGAGTCAGAGTTTGAAAGGCACGTTCTGCGGCTCTGTAGTCGGGTAAATGCAATAACCCATCCGCCGCTACCACACCAATCAGGGTAACTTGAGGCAGATCCAACCCTTTCGTCAGCATTTGCGTCCCAATTAATAAATCTGCTTCTCTGTTGGCAAACTGAGTTAACAGCGTCCGGTGCGCCCCTTTAGTCCGAGTTGTATCGCTATCAAACCGAATAAACCGCAACTGGGGAAACAACCGCGTAATTTCCTGCGCCACCCGTTGCGTCCCGCTGCCAAAAAATTTCAAATAGGGGGAACCGCATTCGGGACAATTACGAGGATGAGATTGACTGTAATTACAGTAATGACACCGCAACAACTGCGGCGCACCTTCTTCCGTATGGTGATAGGACAGCGACACATCGCAAGCAGGACACTCCAGCACGTTACCGCAACTGCGACACGAAACAAACGTGCTGTGTCCCCGTCGATGGATAAATAAAATTCCCTGCTGTCCCCGTGCTTGCAACTGCTGCAAAGCCTCCAACAGCGCCCGGCTGAAAATCGAGCGATTGCCCTCCTGAATCTCCTGACGCATATCCACCACTTCTACAGGTGGGAGAGGGCGGGATTGGATGCGTTCTGGTAAGGAGAGGTAATGGGTAGTTGGTAGTTGGTAGTTGGTAGTTGTTTGTTGTTGCTCCTCTGCCCCTCTGCTCCCCTGCTCCCTACTAATCACCCAACTTTCCAAAGAAGGGGTTGCAGAACCCAACACTAAGGGACAGTTTTCTAATTCAGCGCGCCACTGGGCGACGGTACGGGCGTGGTAGGTGGGGATGGGGGAGTCTTGCTTAAAGCTGCTGTCGTGTTCCTCGTCTAAAATAATTAAGCCAAGACGGGGTAAGGGGGCAAAAATAGCAGAACGAGTACCAATGACAACTTGGGGTTCTCCTAAGAGCATTTGTCGCCAGGTATCGTATCTTTCTCCATCTGAGAGGGCGCTATGGTAAACGCATACTTTGCTACCGAAGCGGGCGCGGAATCTGTCTGTAAGTTGGGGAGTTAAACCGATTTCCGGTACTAAAACTAAAGCCGATTTGCCTTGACGTAATATGGGCGCGATCGCCTGTAAATAGACTTCAGTTTTACCCGATCCCGTCACTCCATGCAATAAGACGCGATCGCATCCTGCTAATTGAGTAATTGTTTCTACTGCTCGTGACTGAGCTGCTGTCAGCGTTTTTGGCTCGTCTGCTGCTTGCAATACTCCTTGTTCTTGCCGCAGCATTTCCCGTTCTTCAATGACAACATAACCCTTTTGTTCTAATGTTTTGAGGGTGCTAGGACTGGCGTTACACAGTCGTAACAATTCGCTCAACCAAATATCGCCGCCCTGCCGTCGCAACACGTCTAAAATTTCCTGTTGTCGAGACGTAATATCTCGTTCTAATCCCGTACCTACCAACGTTACAGCTTTTTGCAACTTGGGTCGTGTCAGGCGGGGTGGTTCTAGATAACTTTCTACCAACGACAGGCGCAACAATTCTCGCACTCCCCGATAGGCATTTCTAACTTGCCGTTGCAGATAAATAAAGCTGTAGTCTTTATTAGGTTGAGCTTGCAGCAGTGCCAAAATTTCTTTCGCCGCCGGAGTGCAGAACGCATCAACACCAGGCTTAATTTCCCCAATTAGTTTAATCCGACGCTGCGATCGCCCCAATAGTCCGGGTGGCAAGGCAACGCGAATCGCTGCAATCAAGGGAGTGTAGTAATATGCTGCCACTCGATTGAGTAGTTCCCAGTAAGCAGGCGGGAAAAAGCCCCGACTCACCACATCTTCAACAGCACGAATTTTGTCTGGCGATAGATCGACGGGAGGATGTTCTACAAATCGTAAGGCGATCGCACCAACTTGATTTGCCCCAAACGGCACGCTGAGGATATCTCCCGGTTGTACCGTCAATTGAGCTGGCAACTTATAAGTATAGACTTCCTGCGTTCCAGGACAATCTACCAAAACTTCCAGCCAACGCTGGTTCGTTTGCGATTGGTAGTATCCTTGTAATTCAGCTACCACAGATCTGCCTGTTAAATTTACCCCGACCATACCTAAATTAGCCTACTCCTACAATTATCCTTGGCGCGACCTGTGGTAATCCATATTACAATTTGCCTTCTGAATTCGCAATGAAGGGAGTGGGGAGCAGTTAGTTTTGACTTCTGACTTTCGACTTTTGACTTCCAATAAGTATTTTCTCCCTATTGATAGAGATTTAAACCGTTAATTCTATGCCATCCTAATTTTTAGGAACAAATACTTTAAGAAAATTTAATGAATCAGCTAATTATATGTGTATAATTGGTAACTTTTATTAACAGAGCTAGCCTACATTTAGGAATACTAAACATCTAATTGGCTTGGTATATCTCATAACTTTTGGAGAACCTATTCATTTTTCTGAAATACAGAGCAAATTTTAATAAAAACTTAATAGGTTTGCCATAGAAAAACAGGAAATCTCTAACTATTTACATTGCATTTCAAACGATAATTAGCCTACGATAAGCATGGTTGGAAAATTTAATAAAACTCTCGCTCTCAATTTACAGTGTTTATTGCCGAGCGAACTTGGTGATAAAAAATACGAATTTGAAAGGTCTTCAAGTCGAGAAAAACTGATAATAAGCTTCTAATCAGAAGATAATTACCCAGACAAGTTTCAAGCCTGAAACTTAATTTTTAATTAAGTAGTCTCCCATCTACCTTGTGCCAGTGTTTATGTACGAAAGAAAGCAGCCGTACCAACACGATCGCTTCCCTACCCCTGAATTCAACAGCGATATAGATATTGCCGAAATAGAGGTAATTACCGCTTTGAATCGAGAAGTCGAATCGGAACCAGAGCAGCTACCCGAGCTAACAACACCCAATATAGAAGAAACAGCGATCGCCTTGACAGAAGGGTGGGAGGCTGACGAACGAGACTTTGATGGGATTGGAGCAGCAAGAGCTTCGGAGTATCAAAAAACTCAGTTTGACGACGCAGTGGGAGCGTTTTTTAAAGAAATGGCGCGTTATCCCCTGCTGAAAGCAGACGAAGAAGTAGAATTGGCGCGTCGAGTTCGGTTTTTAGTTGAAGTTGAAGAAACTCAAAGAGGATTGCAAAAGCAACTCAAACGTCAACCAAACCGAGAAGAATTGATAGCGGAGTTAGGAATTTCAGACAAGCAATTAGAACATCAACTGTATTTGGGACGAGTGGCAAAGCGAAAAATGATCCGTTCCAATTTACGCTTAGTAGTTTCTATCGCCAAACGCTATTTAAATCGTGGTTTGCCATTTCTAGATCTGATTCAAGAAGGCGCAATGGGACTCAACCGCGCCACGGAAAAATTCGATCCCGACAAGGGATATAAGTTTTCTACCTATGCCTATTGGTGGATTCGTCAAGCAATTACGCGGGCGATCGCTAATGACGCTAGAACAATTCGGTTACCAATTCACATTGTTGAAAAATTAAATAAACTTAAAAAATATCAACGAGAGTTAAAACAAAAACTCCAACGCAATCCTTCAGAAATTGAATTAGCCGCAGCATTAGAAGTTCCACCAGAACAGCTACGTCAATTACAACAGTTACGGCGCAAAGCTTTATCTCTCAATCATCGAGTCGGGAAAGAGGAAGATACAGAATTAGTCGATCTCTTAGAAGACAACGACGCTCAATCTCCCGAACAACAGATGAGCGAAACCATGATGAGACAGGAAATATGGGATGTTTTAGGCGATGTCCTTACTCCCAGGGAAAAAGACGTAATTTCTCTGCGTTACGGGTTAACGACAAGCGAACCTTGTACCTTAGAGGAAGTCGGTTGTTTGTTCAACCTCTCGCGCGAAAGAGTCAGACAAATCCAAAGTAAAGCCATGCGGAAACTGCGTCGTCCTCACATTGCTAAACGCTTGAAAGGCTGGCTGTTATAATTTTGGTCGCGCAAAGACGCAGAAGGGCAAAGCGTTACTGAGGACTAGTAGCTTGTTGCTAAGCATTGCATACGTGAGATCTCCTTGAGACTCGGATCGCCCGCGAAGATACCCTTCATTCCTTTGTGCCTTTGCGTCTTTGCGCGATATTCTCTTTCAATCGGCTCCAATTGCTACCATTTCTGTAGGGTGCGACACGTGCATTGCACCCTCCAAAGCACGAATTACGAAATATGAACTATAGCGATCGCCTCACTTCGCGCTATGAAATTCAGCAGCAATTGGCAAAAAAAGCCGGGCGCAAAACGCTACTAGCGCGAGATTTGAAAACAGAAGCATTAGTTGTTATCAAACTCCTCTCCTTCGGGATAGATTTTGAATGGGAGGCATTGAAATTATTTGAACGGGAAGCAGAAACTTTAAAAGCTTTATCTCATCCCGCTATTCCTAAATATTTAGATTTTTTTGAACTCGATACACCCTACACTAAAGGTTTTGCTCTAGTACAGTCTTATGTAGAAGGGAAATCTATAGAAACAGAACTCAAAGCTGGACGAAGGTTTAGCGAGGCGGAAGTCAAACAATTAGCTAAGTCAGTACTAGAAATTTTGATTTACCTCCACGGACAAAAACCACCAGTCATTCACAGAGATCTGAAACCCAGTAACATTTTGCTTGGGGATCGCATAGAAAAAATATATTTAGTCGATTTCGGTTCCGTACAAACTTTAGCTTCTAAGGAAGGCGGAACTATGACAGTTGTGGGGACATATGGCTATATGCCACCCGAACAATTTGGCGATCGCGCTGTTCCCGCCTCCGATTTATACAGCTTAGGTACAACTTTAATTTACTTGGTTACGGGGATTCATCCTGCCGATCTGCCGCACAAAGACGGCAAAATTCAATTTGAATCAGTGGCAAATTTGAGTCCTGAATTTACCCGCTGGTTGAAGTGGATGATTGAACCAAACTTAGATCGGCGTTTGAGTTCGGCTCGGGAAGCATTAGCAGCTTTAGAACAACCTGTAAATATCGTACCGATAATTTCGCAACCGTTTGGAAGTAAGATTAAATTACATCAAGATGCCAATTCTGTAGAAATTTTACTTCCTAGCAAAGGTTTTAGTCCTGAAATTCTTTCTTTAAGCTTATTTGCGATCGCCTGGAATTCGTTTTTAGTATTTTGGCTAGCCTCGGCTCTCATCACAGCACCAATGGGAATGAATCTTTTCTTCGCCTTATTTTCACTCCCTTTTTTGGGTGCGGGTGCAAGCATGGTCTGGCGGATATTATCAGCTTTATTTGGGAAAGTCCGAATTACTATAGATCCTCAACAAATAACCCGCAGTTACGAAATGTTCGGCTTTCGATTTAAACAGCCGCGCCATCAACTGCCGAGACAAGAAATTGAAAAACTGGCGATCGCATCTTTTGGCAATGTCTCTCGTTTGACAATTTGGGCGGGAACCAAAAAATACGAACTGGGTAACGACGGTTCAATCTCTCCCTCAGAAATTGACTGGCTAGCCCAAGAACTCAGTGCATGGCTGGAAATACCAATTACAAAACAGTAGCGACTCATTTCTTAACTACTCCCTGCTCCCTGTTACGAAGTTATCGCACCCCATCTATGATTAGTAAGAAGGAAGGTTGACAGGAGAATTTTATGTTTGGTCTAGGATGGGCGGAAGTCGGAATCATCTTCATTATTGCAATTCTAATTTTTGGTCCCAAGAAAATTCCCGAAATCGGCAGTTCCCTGGGTAAAACCCTACGTGGCTTCAAAGAAGAACTGAAAAATCCCCAATCAGACGATCCCAATTCTGAAGAGGAATGAGGAAGTCAAAAGTCAAAAGTCAAAACCATATTTTTGCAAATGACCAATGACCAATGACAAATGACTAAATCTGATTCACCGACGATACGATCCCCATTGCATTATCTTGCGCCGCCACGCTGGGAGGCTGGAGAGAATTATCGCTTAGGGGATTACGGGCTTGAATTAAGCTAATAGCACGGCTGACGCTTTCTGGGAGGATCGCAACCAAACTACCGTTGGAAGCAGTGTCTAAACCTGTATTGATTGCTGTCGTCTCATCTAAAACGATCTCGTAACGACAATCGGACTTGACCTGCATAATTCCCTTGGAAATTAATTCAGCTGCGTCTCCCCTGGGGCGACCTCTGTTATCGTCGTCTTCTTTAATAATGATGCGATCGAAAATTTCTGCTGAAAGCCTACCCAACATAATAAAATCTTCGTCACGGCGATCGCCTGGACCCCCAATAACACCAATTCTTTCTCCTGCCGTCCAGTTGCGAATGAATCCCCCTAATGCCTCATAGCTGTGCGGATTGTGAGCGTAGTCTACCAAGGCATGATATTCACCCAGGTTGAATAAATTCATCCGCCCAGGAGTCTGACTGCTGGAAGCGCGGAACGTAGCCAATCCAGCACGGATCTGTTCGATCTGCACGCCATAGGCATAAGCTGCCAAACTTGCGGCTAAAGCGTTGGCAATCATAAACGGTGCGCGTCCGCCCATAGTTAACGGTACGTTCGCTGCCTGTTCGATCCGCAGCGTCCAATCTCCTTGCAAAATTGAGAGGTAGCCGTTTTCATACACTGCTGCCAAGCCACCCTGCTGGGTATGCTCTTGAATCAAAGGATTGTCTGGAGACATGGAAAACCAAGCCAGCTTAGACTTGACGCGATCGCGCATTTGTGCTGTAAGAGGGTCGTCGGCGTTGAGGACGGCATAACCATTTGGTTGCACGGCTTCCGCTACTACACTTTTGAGGTGCGCCATTTGTTCGAGCGTGTCAATGTCGCCAATTCCTAAATGATCGGCAGCCACATTCAACACCACCCCAATATCGCTAGCATCAAAAGCCAGTCCCGATCGCAAAATTCCTCCCCGCGCCGACTCCAGTACGGCAACTTCCACCGTGGGGTCTTGCAAAATCAACTGAGCGCTTTGGGGACCAGTATTATCACCTGGTTCTACCAAATAATCGCCGATATACGTGCCATCAGTTGTGGTGTAGCCGACAACCTTACCACTCTGTTTAATCAGGTGTGCCGTCAGGCGTGTAGTGGTTGTCTTACCGTTCGTCCCCGTCAAGGCAATAATTGGAATTCGGCTGGGCGTACCTGGGGGAAATAGCATATCTAATACTGCCCCAGCAACGTTACGCGGAATGCCGCGACTGGGAGCAACGTGCATCCTAAAGCCTGGAGCCGCATTCACTTCGACAATTACACCCTCAGTTTCCCGCAACGGGCGGCTGATATCGGAGGTGACAATATCGATCCCCGTGATATCTAAGCCAACGATTTTCGCGACTCGCTGCGCTAACCAAGCATTTTCTGGGTGAATGTCATCGGTACGGTCTACAGCGATCCCGCCCGTACTCAAGTTTGCTGTTGCCCGCAAGTAGCAAACTTCGCCCTCTGTTAATACCGTATCTAAGGTATATCCCTGGCGTTCGAGCAATTGAAAACTGGTGCGATCGAGTTGAATTTTGGTCAGGACGTTATCGTGTCCCTCACCTCGATTCGGGTCTTGGTTCGTTTCTTCAATTAACTGTTCGATCGTACTCTCACCATCACCGACAACGTGAGCGGGGACGCGCTCGGCAACGGCAACCACCTTGCCGTCTACGACTAATACTCGATGATCGCGCCCGACGTAGTAACGCTCGACAATGACAGCGCGAGAAACTTCTTTCGCAGCATCGTAGGCGGCTTCAGCTTCTTCCCAGGTTCTAATATCGATCGTGATCCCCCGCCCGTGGTTGCCATCCAAGGGTTTAATCACAATTGGATAACCGCCAACAGAGGCGATCGCATCTTCTAATTCATCTAAATAGCTAATTGTCGTCCCTTGGGGAACGGGTACGCCTGCATTGCCTAAAATCCGTTTCGTACTCTCCTTATCGCAGGCAAGTTCTACACCCAAAATTCCCGTGCGATCGCTCATGGTAGCTTGCACCCGCTTTTGATTCGCACCGTAACCCAGCTGAATCAAAAACCGCGCCCCCAAATTCATCCAGGGAATTCCCTTAGCTGCTGCCTCTTCTATAATCGCTTCCGTACTCGGTCCTAGCGCCGCATCCCGATACAGTTCCTTGAGATCCTGCAAATCCTGCTCTAACTCAGCCTGGGGATATCTTCCTTGCTCCACAATACTTTGGCACATCCGCACGGCAGCCCTTCCCGCATAGCGTCCTGCCTGCTCGTCTTCATAGTCGAACACCACCTGATAAATCCCTGGCGTTGAGGTTTCCCGCGTCCGTCCAAAGCCGACTGACATGCCTGCCAGTTCTTGTAACTCTAAAGCGATATGCTCCACCACATGCCCCATCATAGTGCCTTCCCGCACCCGCATCAGGAAACCACCGCGACACCCAGGAGAGCAGAAATGCGATTCTAAACTCGGCAGAGTTTCGACCAGTCCTTCATAGAAGCCTGGGATTTGATTCGTTGGTTGCTCGGCTAACTCTTCTAAATCGAGCCGCATCAAGATCAGCTTATGTCGGCGAATGCTCCAATAGTTGGGACCGCGTAAAGTCTGGATTTTCAGAATTCTCATGGGATTGGGAAATGGGGGGTGCAACCAATTAACTAGTGTCTCGCTCAAGACTTAGCGACAACTGTATCGAAAATCACATTTTCACTGAAAATCAAAAATGCAACTCATATTCTTCCCAATGAAAGAATATAATTCCGAATTCCGAATTCCGAATTCTACTGAGGTAGTCTTTGCACGGGAGCCAAAACGATCCGCTTTTGTAAATGGTAGCGATCGCCATAACTCAAAATATGCACTCGTAAGTTATGCAAACTCAAAGGCTCGGCAGCACCAATATCGGCATGGTTAGTGTAAGACATTTCCCCAGGATCGACAATCGTAACTGTACCTTTGCCCATTACCCTTAAAGTGCCATCTTTCTCGACCATAGCGCAAGTATCTTCATCGATCCCGATCCCCAGACGATCTGGATGACAGGCAACTGCACTGAGCAACCGTCCCATCCGGTTGCGATTGTGAAAGTGCTGATCCACGATCGCATCAGGGATGATTCCCAGACCGATCGCCATATCTACCAGCGCTCGATTTGGTGACTCGCCGCTGCCACCGCCAGCAATCATGTGATGCCCCATCACGGCAGCTCCCGCACTCGTACCAGCTAAAGTCAACTGTCCCCGCTGCACCCGCATCCGAATAATATCCATCGCTGGGGTATCTGCCAACACCGCACACAGACGTAGTTGATCCCCCCCGGTCAAAAAGACTCCCGTACAAGCAGCCAGACATGCCTGAACGTTTGGCTCATCGCACTGTTGTCGTTCTCGGATATCCAAGACTTCAACTTTTTTTGCTCCCATTTCTTCAAAAATGCTAAGATAGCGTGCGCCAATAATTGTCGGTTCGCGAGAAGCAGAAGGAATAATAGCAATATGGGCATCTGTCGATCCGGCACGAGCAAAAAACGTGTGCAGGATTTCCCTTCCGTGAACCTTATCCTCTGCTCCACCGATCACCAAAATGGCTGTTTTTGTAGCTTGGGGAGTCCTCATTTCCAGCGATTGAGCCTCTAATTGCACCATTGTTTCTTTCCTTCTCGTCAACCTCATTCAAAGTCCGCTCCCGCGATCGCTTCAGTGCTGCAAAGCATTCAATCCGAGGTTGAGACCGTACCAATTGATTTTTTTTTACCCTGACCGCTCAGTAATTTGCCAGACGTGACAATATTTAAACATAATTTAAACAATAAGCAACACTTTTGTCATTCGTCATTCGTCATTTGTGAGCAGCTAGCCACCAGCCACTAATCACTGATAACTGTTTAATATAGTCATTTTTCTGGTTGAGTTTTTGTGCGTTTTGATATAGTTACTCTCTTCCCCGACTTCTTCACCTCTCCTCTTAGCTCAGGATTGATGTGTAAAGCTTTGGCAAAAAAAATTGCTGAGGTAAATCTGGTTAATCCTCGTGACTTTACCACGGACAAGCACCGCAAGGTCGATGACGAACCCTACGGTGGTGGTGTAGGGATGTTGATGAAACCAGATCCGATTTTCGCTGCCGTTGAATCACTCCCAATTTTACCGCGTCGAGAAACGATATTAATGACTCCTCAAGGTCAACCTTTGAATCAATCGTTGCTCAAAGAATTAGCAGGTAACTGCGAGCAAATAGTCATTATCTGCGGGCATTATGAAGGGGTAGACGATCGCGTACTGCATTTAGTCACGCGAGAGATTTCTTTAGGTGATTTCGTATTAACTGGAGGAGAAATTCCCGCTCTAGCATTGATGAATGGAGTTATCCGGCTACAACCAGGAACGGTAGGAAAAACAGAGTCTCTTAAAGCCGAAAGTTTTGAGGCAGGGTTGTTAGATTATCCTCAATATACTCGTCCGGCAGAATTTCGCGGCTGGAAAGTTCCAGAAGTTTTACTTTCGGGCAACCATCAAGCGATCGCCCAGTGGCGCTACGAACAGCAAATTCAACGCACCCGCGAGCGTCGTCCCGATTTGTTAGAGGGAGCAGGGGAGCAGGGGAGCAGGGGAGCAGGGGGGACAAGGGGGACAGGGGAGACAAGGGGGACAAGGGGGACAAGGGGGAACTCGGGGACCCCACGACCGAAGGGAGTGGGGATTAGGGGGCGAAGGGGGACAAGGGGGACAAGGGGGACAAGGTTGCTGAGGGAGCAAGACAAGTCACAAGTCACAAGTGTTTCACGCAACTACCAACTACCAACTACCAACTACCAACTACCAACTACCCATCACCACTCTCTACCTGATAACTGTCAACTGTCTAGTCTTTTTGCTGCAAATGCGATCGCTTCTTCTACAGTCGAGATTTTACCTTCGATTTGCGCTAGTTGAATCTGTAACAGCATTTCCCCAATCAGCGGACTAGGTGAGAGTTGGAGGGCTTTCATTAAGTCATTACCCGTCAGAATTGGGGTAGGATGGGCAACTGGATCTTTGGGGTTGAGATAGCGGTGAATGAGCAAAGAGAGTAAATCTATACTCGTTCCTTGTACTACAGCTAAAATGACAATCGCGGGAAAAACAACACCAGCAGCACGAAAGAAAAAGTATTGCTCTGCTAAAGTCATTTGTTCGGGCGATTTTGCTTGGAGTTGAGGTAATAGTTGTAAGGCTGTAGTAACAGCTTTAATTTCTGAGCGACTGTAAGCTAATTTATCTAACTCTATTTCTGCTGTAGCTGAATTTGTAGAAACGAGACAAGTCAGTTTGACAATTCCCAACCAGGAAGTTTTGATTGTATTTCGTACTGGTTGACTGAGTTCTCGAACTAACTGGGGAAATGATGATAAGCTAGCAGCGGCAGAGTTAACCTTGAGTAATCGCTCTATATGCGATCGCGTCATACTGGGAAACCAAGGTGTAAGTAACCCATCTTCCCCAGCAACTTCCAACCATGCCGTACCGCGATCGCTATTGAGGAGATAGCCTAATTCTACTCGTACTCGTTCGGCTGCTACTCGTCCAATTAAAGGTGCAAGCTGACGAATTATCGATCGCGTATTTGGTTCGAGAGCAAAATCTAACTGAGCAGCTTGACGATAACCTCTGAGCAACCGTAGCGGATCGTCTTGCAAATTTGCAGGCGATATCATCCGTAACAAGCGTTGCTGTAAGTCAGTATATCCCTGTAAAGGATCGATGAGTTCTTGAGTGTGAGGATTGTAGGCGATCGCATTAATCGTAAAATCTCGCCGTTGCAAGTCGGTTTCGAGCGTAGCACCTTCTTGTAAGGCAAAATCAACGGTAGCATTTTTAAACACAACTCTAGCAATCTGCCTTTGCGCGTCGAGTAAGACAAAACCAGCTTTGTAATGTTTGGCGATCGCCCTAGCTGTCTCAACCGCTTTTTCTGGTAAAACAAAATCTAAATCCAAATAATCTGAGTTTCTCCCGAGTAGGCGATCGCGGACTGCACCACCTACTAGGTACGATGGTTGAGGCAACCATTCCCACTCAAAGGGCAGATTGGTAAATAATTGAGATAATAAAGGGGGAGACATCGCAACAAAAATCAACCCAGCAGTTGACTCACATCCAATTTGTATAAGCTAAATTAACAGAAAAGCCAATGGAGAAGGTTCTATGTGCATCTGCGTCAATTGCCATTACGTGGATCGCTGCATGACCTATCATGCAGTAGAACACCAACACCAGCAACCCCACTTGACCGAAAACCCAACTTTTGAACCAGTCGAACCAAGCATTAACGTCAACATCCGTCCTAAAGAAGACTACATTGAAATGGAATGGGACGTAGTAGGTTGCCTCAGTTTCAAAGCCGAAATGGGTAAATGGTCAAAACTGCGCCCCGGCGAACTCGTACCGACATGAAGATGGTAATGGGTAATAGGTAATAGGTAATAGCAGAGAGTCAACAGTTGATGGAAACAAAAAATTAATCATGAACCACCAACTACCAATTACCAGTTACCAATTACCAATTACCAACTACGCCCTTGCCCTACACACGACAACACCAGAGTTAGGACTGGCAATTAGTAATTTTCAGGAAAATAGACGCGATCGCGTCGTGCATTTGGGGCGCGATCTGTCAAGTTTTTTGCACCAAAATTTAGCTGAATTTTTGCAACCTCAAACTTGGTCTGACTTAGCATTTATTGCTGTAGCTAAGGGACCAGGAGGCTTTACAGGGACGCGGATCGGCGTGGTAACGGCGCGGACGCTAGCGCAACAACTCGATATTCCCCTATTTGCCATCTCAACTTTAGCCGCAGTCGCCTGGGGACATCGAGGCGAAAAACCTGTCGCCGTACAAATGCCAGCCCAGCGAGGACAATTATTTACGGCAATTTATCAATCGACTTCAGATTCGCAAGCCTTAACTCCCCTATTAGCAGATACAGTTATGTCTCCCGAAGCATGGCAGCAAACTTTGGCTGATTTTTCAGCCCCTTGTCAACTAGTTTCTGCTGAGGGGAATTTAGGAGCTTCTGTCTCTCAAATTTTAGAATTAGCCGAACTCGAATGGCAACAAGGCAAACGCCCCCACTGGTCAGCAGCATTACCTTTTTACGGACAGCATCCGGTAGACTGAAAAGTCAAAAGTCAAAAGCTAAAAGTCAAAAATTAGGAGTCAGGAGTCAGAAGTAATTCTCCCTCAGCTCCGTCGGCTCCGTCAGCTCATTGGTTGCGGATAACTGGTCACTGGTCACTGGTTACTGATAACTGTTCCCTGCTCCCTTATATCTTTTCAGCTAAATAACTATCTTTAGTCAGTTTCAGAATTATCGACATTAATTGATAGGGATTGATGGGTTTAGAGAGATGTATTTGAAAACCAGCAGCGATCGCGCGCTCGCGGTCTGATTCTCTGGCAAATCCAGTCAAGGCGATCGCTGGGGTATGAGTACCTAGTCCTATCTCCAGCATTCTAATTTGGTGAATCAAAGCATAACCATCTTCTCCTGGCATCCCCAGATCGCAAACCATAATATCTGGTTTGAACTGGGTAAAGGCAGCGATCGCTTCCGGTACTGAGCCAGCAACAACAATCTCAGCACCGTACTCCGTGAGAGCTACTGCCAATAATTCCAAAGTATCGGGTTCGTCATCAACCGCTAAAACTTTTCTCCCCACTAAGGGATATGGTTCTGATGTCTCCAACCAGAGATCGGCAGTAGAAGGCTGCCGATTTTGACTCAATTTTTGTTTTGGTAGTGGTAGCTGAACTGTGAAAGTTGCTCCCTGTCCAACTCCGTCGCTAGCAACACCAACTGTCCCACCGTGCATTTCGACGATGTGACGGACGATTGCCAGTCCCAATCCCAACCCGCCATGCGATGCGCTAGAGCTATTTTCTTGCCGAAAGCGATCGAATACATGCGACAGAAACTCAGCACTAATGCCTTGACCGCGATCGATAATTTGAATTTGAGCGTAGCTGTCAATTTGAGATTGGCTGTTAGAATCGTCAGCAACTAATGATAGGCAAATGTCTGCTTGTTGACCTTCGGCAGAAAACTTAATTGCATTACTTAGCAAATTCCAAAAGACTTGTTGCAATCGGTTAGAGTCAGCCAAAAGCAAAATTTGTCTTTCTATTTCTGCGTCTTCCCAATCAGGATCGACTGTAAACTTAAGTTGAATTCTTTTTGCATCAGCCATCGGTTGTACTGCCTTAATTGTTGCAGCAATAATCGACGGTAGATAGACTGGAGTAAACTGAAGTTCGAGCGTACCTTGAACAATGCGGGAGACATCTAATAAGTCTTCAATTAAATGTTGTTGCCATTTCGCATTGCGTTCGATCGCTTCTAATATTTCCCATTTAGTAGTCGTCGTAAATTTTCGCGTGCGAAGTATTTGCGACCAACCAAGAATGGCATTGAGCGGTGCGCGTAGTTCGTGAGACACAACAGCTAAAAACTCATCTTTGATCCGATTTGCTGCTGTTAAACTTTCGGCTTGTTGTCTTAGGGTATCTTCCATCTGCTTCGTGGAAGTAATATCTGTATGGGAACCAACCATGCGGATTGCAGCGCCAGTTTCATCCCACGAGACTTTGCCGCGAGACAAAATCCATTTGTAAGTACCATCTTTACAGCGAAGGCGATGTTCTGTGCGGTAAAATTCAGTTTGTCGGGCAAGATGCTCTTGTAGCGATCGCATCACCGATGCCACATCGTCTGGATGCACGCGGTTCGCCCATTCTTCAAAGCGATTGTCAATTTCATTTTCTGCATAACCCAGCATTGCTTTCCAACGGGCTGAAAGAAAAGCTGTATGATTTTTAATATCCCAGTCCCAAAGTCCGTCATTAGCACCATCTAGTGCTAAGTGCCAGCGAGCTTCACTTTCTTTAAGTTCTAACTGAATGCGTTGGCGTTCTCGCCTAGAAGCAGCCTCTTCAATCTCTCGTTCGATCGCGGGGACTAGACGCGCCAAATTCCCCTTCATAATGTAGTCGTGCGCTCCGGCTTTCATGGCTGCGACAGCAGTTTCTTCACCAATGTTGCCAGAGACAATGATAAATGGAATGTCTAAAGCTTTAGATTGCAATACGTGCAAAGCATCAGTAGCATTAAATTTTGGTAACGAGTAATCGGCTAGAATGATATCCCACTGTTGGCGATCTAGGGCGCTCGACATTGCCTCTGGAGTTTGTACCCTCAGCCACTCTACATCGTAGTTATGGCGTTCTAAATGACACACCAATAACTCAGCATCATCTTCTGAGTCTTCAACTAGTAAGATACGTAGAGGTTTACTCACGGTATGAGTTACATAGCGGGAATTCATTTAAGTGGAGCCAGTATAACCCAAGCTGCCGAGAAGCTACCAAAAAATCCGTAAAGTTTACAGGTTTGCGCACGTAGCTATTGCAACCTAATTCGTAGCTGTTAATCATATCTTCCTGTTCGTTGGAAGTTGTCAGTACGACAACGGTTAACCGTCAACTACCAATTATCAATTACCAATTACCAATTACCCATTACCATTACCGTAATGTAAAGAAAAATGTTGTCCCTCGACCTATGATACTCTCTGCCCAAATTTGCCCTCCGTGACGTAGAACGATCCGCTTGACTGTAGCCAATCCAATGCCATTCCCAGGAAATTCATCTTCTGAATGGAGGCGTTGAAAGGCAACGAACAATTTAGCAGCATATGCCATGTCGAAGCCAGCACCATTATCACTAATAAAATAAACATTAGAGGAATTAAAAGGAGATAAAGAGCGTTCTGTAAAGAATTTGAGCTGTTTTAATGGAAGTTTGCCAAATTCAATTCGAGCAGATTTTGTGCGCGAGGTAAATTTCCAAGCGTTATTGAGTAAATTCTCAAATAAAACTCGAATGAGTTGTGGATCTGCTGGTGCGGTGAGATCGGGAGCGATCGCAAATTCTACGACTCGTTCTGGTTGTGCCTGTTGTAATTCTGAAGCGATATTTCGTACCACTGCGCTCAAATCGAGATTTTGTAACCGCATTTCGCTGCGCGTCACCCGCGATAGGTGAAGCAATTCTTCAATCAGTTCTCCCATTCTTTGACTAGCAGCACGAATACGTTGCAGATAATGCTTCCCTTTTTCGTCCAAGTTAGTACAACGTTCTAGTAAAGCTAGACTGAAACCGTCGATACTGCGTAGTGGGGCGCGAAGATCGTGGGAGACAGAATAGGAAAAGGCTTCTAGTTCTTTATTCGCAGCTGCTAATTGTGACGTGCGCTCGGTTACCCGCTGTTCTAGATTATGATTGAGTTCTTGTAGAAGTGACTGTTCTTGTTTGCGCTCTGTAATATCTTGCAAATAAACTGATAATCCGTTCGCCGCCGGATAAACTCGAACCCCTAACCATTTGTCAAGTGGTGCCAAGAATTCTTCAAATTGAACGGTGACTTGTTCTGTTGCAGCTCGGCGATATTCGCGCTCGAAAACAGTTCCTACAATTGCGGGAAATTCAGACCAAACGTGACGATTGAGTAATTCTTCTGGCGATCGCTGCAACAAGTTTTCGGCTTGGGAATTAATGTAGGTAAATCGCCAGTCGCCGTCCAAGGCAAAAAACGCATCGGAAATGCTTTCTAGTAGTTCGGTGACTGCTTGACGAGCCTTTTGTTCGCGTCCCAACAATTCATCCAGTTGTTGATTGGCGTGTAATAATTCGGTGGTGCGTTCTACAACCGCATTCTCTAAATTGCCTTTTGTTTGTGCTAGCTCGGCGATCGCTTTCGCCAATTGGCTTTGAGTCTGAGCTAGCAGCAACGGACCATCAACGAGTAAAGAGTACTGTCGGCGCAGTGCAAAGTAAATGACAGCAATACTAGCAGTCAGCAAGTCCACAACAACTTGCACCTGCATTGTCAGTTGCGAATATTGTTCGTCAACAATTCCACCTACAACATGGACGGAGTGACCCACAGCACAGGTGAAAAAGATAATAACAGTTGCTAGAACGAGTGGGTTCTTGAGTAAATGCTTTTGTCCGCGTCGGAGTCCCTGAAAGATCAGGAAGGATATTGCGAAGTAGCAAACCGCAATGACACTATTTGCACCCAACAACAGACTACTAAGCATAAGCAAGAAAAGCTGGAAAGAATATTAAGGAATAATCCAGCTTAATCCACCTCTACAGTTATCAGGGAGCGCCCGAGCAGGGAGTAGGGAGCAGTGACTATTTACTACTAGCCACTCCCGACTTACGACTTACGACTTCCAACTTGTCTCCTACCGTCTGACACTACGAGGATCGAGGGCATCGCGCAAGCCATCTCCTAATAAATTAAATGCCAGCACTGTAACAATAATTAATATCGCGGGAGGCCAAACCAACCAAGGTTGTAGCACTAAAATTGAGGCATTTGTTGCTAAAGAGAGCAAATTGCCCCAAGATGGATCGGGTTGCTGAATGCCCAATCCGATTAGACTTAACACCGATTCTGCCGCAATAAATCCAGGTACGGATAGAGTCGCTGAGATGATGATATACGTTGCTGTTTGAGGCAGAACGTGACGGATGATGATGTAGAAAGGATCGCCACCCATAGCTTTAGCTGCTTGAACGAATTCTCGCTCTTTAATCGATAGAACTTGTCCGCGAATGACTCGCGCCAGTCCAGACCAACTGATAAAAGAAGTAATTAAAACAATCAGCATAAATCGCTGAGCGCTACTTAGTCCTGGTGGTAAAACTGCTGCCAAAGCAACCAATAGATAAAGACCAGGAATCGTCATTAAGACTTCTACAAGACGCATGATGATGCTATCGATCCAGCCACCAAAATAGCCAGAAATACCGCCGACAATCATGCCGAGGGGAAAAGAGATAGCGACTCCGATTAAACCAACGCTGAGGCTAACGCGCCCCCCATGTAACAGGCGGCTAAATTGATCGCGTCCCTGTTCGTCAGTTCCCAACAAGTTAAATTTAGCCCCAGTTGTACCGAATAAATGTAGGTTAACAGGAATGCCACTAAATACTTCCACTTCTTCAAAATTATTGCCCAGTGGTAAGCTGAGACGAAATAGTTGGTAGCGATCGCCTGCAACAAACAAGCGGAACCAAGCAGGCTTAGTCCGGTCTACAATCAGTTGGCGATCGCCTGTATTTAAATCTGTCTTACCTTGAGTCGTAGGGTAAACGTGAGGTCCAACAAATTGCCCTTGTGTATTCTGCCAATAAATTTGTGTGGGTGGCAGCAGGGAACCATTAGCTTGAGACTCATAAGGGTCGTAGGGTGCGACAAAATCAGCAGCGAAAACTGCAATGTAAAAAATGAGTAGCAGAATCGCCCCAAAGCGGGCGAGGGGATTCTTTTTAAGTCTTTGCCACCAGTTCATGATTGGGGAGGAGAGTAGGGGTGCACAGCCGTGCGCCCTTGTAGCCAGTTAAATCTGTATTTTAAGCTAAATACAAAATTTCACCTTATTCCACATCTTTAATTCGAGTTTTCCGTTCCAAAATTTCCTTCAATACCAACGTCACTACAGCCAACAGTGCTAATAGTACAGCAGCAGAGTAGGCAGCTTCAGTTTCATACTGCTTGTAAGCATCTTCAACAAATAGCGGTAAACTTTGGGTTTTTCCCGAAATATTTCCCGAAACCACCGAAACCGCCCCAAATTCGCCCATAGCTCTCGCATTAGTCAAAATTAAGCCGTAGAGTAAACCCCATCGGATATTGGGTAAGGTGACGCGCCAAAAGATCTGCCAGTCGTTCGCCCCTAGAGTCTTGGCAGCCTCTTCTTGATCTGACCCTAATTCCTCCAATACGGGAATCACCTCACGGGCAACAAACGGCATACTCACGAACGCTGTTGCCAAAACCATACCTGGAAAGGCAAAGATAATATTCAGCCCGCGATCTTGCAACCATCCACCAAACCATCCTTGTCGTCCGTAGAGCAAGACAATCATCAGACCTGCAACTACAGGCGAGATGGAAAAGGGCAGATCGATCAAACTCAAAACAAAAGCACGACCTGGAAATCGATGACGGGTCAGCGCCCAAGCCGCACATAATCCAAAAACTGTATTCAGCGGTAAGGCGATCGCGGCTAACATTACAGTTAATTGGACGGCATGGAGAAACTCCGGTCGAGTCAGGTTAGCAAAAAATGGACCAACTCCTCTGCTAAAAGCTTGGATGAAGACGTTTAAGGCAGGGATGTAAAGCACTAAACTGACATAGGCGATCGCGACGACAATCAAAATTGTTGGAACCCAACTCTTTTGTTCCCTGGACTTAGCTTTGCTATTATTCATCCGAGAATTCATATCCTTCCTAGTCGTCATACCGTCTTCCCCAAGCCTGCAAAAGATTAATCAACAGCAGCAACACTAATGAAATCAACAGCAACACCGTACCGATGACAGTTGCACCAGAGTAATCATATTGCTCTAAGCGTTGAAAAATCAGTACGGGTGCAATTAAATCTTTAAAAGGCGTGTTGGAGGAAATAATTACGGTTGAGCCATACTCTCCTACAGCACGGGAGAAACCCAAAGCCACACCAGTCAAGATTGCTGGAAATAGAGGTGGTAAAATCACCCGCACAAAAGTTTGCCACCGATCTGCCCCTAAAGACCAAGCAGCTTCTTCAATTTCTCTTTCCATTTCTTGCATGACAGGTTGCACTGTCCGTACCACAAAAGGTAGCGAAATAAAAATCATGGCTACCCATACGCCCAAACGGGTGAAGGACACTTTAATTCCCAAAGGAGCAAGCAAAGAGCCAATCCAGCCATTATTGCTATACACTGTTGCCAGCGTTAGCCCTGCTACCGAAGTTGGTAAGGCAAAGGGCAAATCGATCGAAGCGTCAATTAATCTTTTGAAGGGAAATGTGTAGCGCACTAAAACCCAGGCAATCAGAGTGCCAAAAAGTCCATTCATCAAAGCCGCCAAGATTGATGTCACAAATGTGACGTTGTATGTTGCCAGCGCCACGGGACTAGTAGCAATGCGCCAAAAGTTAACAGGACCTTCTGTACTCGCTTTGAGGAACATTGCCGCAATGGGAAGGAATAACATCACTGTGAGATATCCCAGCGTAATGCGCCACGTCCAAGGCATATGAAACAACCATTGCCGCAACTTTTGAGCTACTGAATTGCGAAAACCAAATCGAGGTGCAGGAGATACAGCCATCTGAAAAGTTAAAAGTCAAAAGTTAAAAGTTAAGAATCAAGAATCAGGAGTCGTAGGGGCGGGTTTATTCGCGTTAGCTGTCGCTAGACGGATATGTTCTCCGTCAAACCCGCCCGAAAAGGAGTCAGAAGAATGTATGTAAAATTTCTTCCACGCACCACGCAACAATTAACGATTAATTTTGGCTTGAATTTGGTCGAAAACTGCTCCGTCTTCAAAGAATTTAGCTTGGACTGCGTTCCATCCCCCAAAGTCCTTCACCGATCCGAGATTTTGCACTTTGGGATATTTGTCAGTATTTTCCTTGGTTTGAGCTACTGTCTCGTCCACGGGTCGAAATCCGACTTTGGCAAACTCTTGCTGAGCTTCGGGTGTAAATAGGTATTTCACGAAAGCTTCGGCGACTTCGCGACTGCCGTGCTTGTCTACATTTTTATCCACTACAGCGATGGGATTGTCGATGGAAATATTGACATCGGGAATGATATAAGCAACGTTCTCGCCGCCTCTTTGCTGTGCTAGAAGAATTTCGTTTTCGTAGTTAATTAAAGCATCTCCCTGCCCTTGCTTGAAAAAGACATCAGTTGCTTCTCGCGCATCTTTAGTTAAAATTGGCACGTTGCCATAAACTTTGCTCACAAAGTCGAGTGCTTGTTCTTCGCTTGCACCAGTTTTGATGGCAGAATTCCACAGCGTCAGGAAATTCCAACGGGCAATGCCGGAAGTCTTCGGGTCGGCTGTAATCAGGCTGACTCCATCTTTGGCTAAATCTGCCCAAGTCTTAATACCTTTGGGGTTATCTGGACGAGTGACTAATGCGGCAACAGATTTAGAGACAATGCCATTATCGGGAACTTCTTTTTCCCATCCTGGTTCGATCAGTCCCGCTTTCTCGATCCGGCTCGTGTCGAGGGCAAGGGCTAAGTGAACGATATCTGCTTCCAAACCATCAATCACGGCGCGAGTTTGGGAACCAGAGCCACCATAGCTCGTCTTGAAGGTCACGTTTTGATTATGTTCTTGCTTCCACTGCTCGACAAATTTAGGAACGATCGCATCGTGAGCGGCTTTGGTGACGGCAAAGGAAACGAGAGTCAGTTCCACATCCTGCTTATTTGCCGCTACAGGACTAGCAGCAGGATTTTGAGCAGAATTACTACCATTACCACTACAAGCGGCGATCGCCACGCTCAAACTCACCCCAACTAAAAATAGCGATGCCAAGCTTTTGACCGAATTCCACCTGAGTCTACCAAGCTGCTCAACCGCCCGCTGCCATTGCTTCCAGGTCTGCTGCCACCACCTCATGTCATTGTCTCCTAATAATCTACGAATCTTTGGTAGAACTACCGTATTTAATCTATCTGGTCATAGATATTACAGAGTCAAACCGAAAAAAGCAAGAAAAATCCTCGTTCTCCGAGCGAGAATGTGGGGTTTATAGACAATGGATGAAGATTTGAGCACGATTGCTAATGGCTAATAGTTAATTATTCGCGACTATTAGCCACTCTTCTCAAGAGCTGTTCAGTTGACGATTCTTTTGCTAAAAACGCTAAGGGCTAGTGCAACGACGCACTAGCCCTTAGTTTCTAATTCCATAGCCCTTTTAATCGTTATCCCATTGTTCTCTACCAATCAGATCGCCGATGCGATCGCGTAGCAAGAAATCACATTGCTCTAATTCGCACTCTATGCAAACCCATTCCCGTGCTGGAATGTACTGACACAGAGTATAGATTGGCTGCTGGCGGCTAACCAATCCTTTTTGGACCAACTGACGGGCTTCATCTTGGATTACGTCCAAAGAATATCGGATTGGTGGCACCGTATTTACACTCATAGTTTTAACCTAAGTTTCGATCGGGGTATCGGATGTGTTGTTCTCTCAAGGTGGCAGATGAGTAAATAATTAATTGAAGTTGAAAATTTTGTAGTTGACTATACTGAAATTATCCCTATTTTGACGTTATATCATTCAACTATATATTAACAAATATTGAGACAGTCAACAATTCTTGACAAAATGTTCGCCACCTGTCTATGCTTGAACTTTTTCAAGAGCTGGTGCATAGCCCTTTTAATCCTATATTTTTTGGTTTAGGAATGGGTTAAGGTTTTGTCATATCTAACTCAGGTGAGATAAAAGAGTCAAAAAAATCTATCTTAAGATAGAGAACTAAATCGACCTAGCAAACAACGCGGACAAGGAAACTGCTTGAGCTGTTGGCATTTGCCCGTAAGAGAAAGCATAAGGAATAGACGGTAGCATAGGCAGCAACTGCTGGAGGACATACGGACTACCGTAAACTACCAGTGCTTGAAGATTACCTGAAGCTAATAATTTCTTAACCCACACCTGTCCTACTTGGGCGATTCCAGCACTGCCGCGAAAAGGATTACCGCGAATGAACAGCTGGAGTAAAGTTGGGCAATCGTCATCAGTCTCAAAAACAACAGGGGTATGGCGATCGCAAAGCTGTGTTGTATAGCCGTGTAAAGTAGGGAGAGCGATCGCAGGTGCTTTGCGGTGCAAGAAATCGCATCCAAGCAACTCATCGACCACAATCAAATTCCGCAAATTTTGTGACTCTGAGGCAGATGCTGCTGGCATCACTGGCATCAAAGGCACATTTCCCCCTACAACCTGGGAAGCACTTAAAATCTCATTCACGACCGCAAAAGCTTCCGGTTTAGCCAACTCAAAAATTGTCTCCCTTGTCTCCCCCCTCTCCCTTGTCTCCCCTGTCTCCCCTGTCTCCCCCCTCTCCCCTGTCTCCCCTGTCTCCCTTGTCTCCCTTGTCTCCCCTGTCTCCCCCCTCTCCCTTGTCTCCCCTGTCTCCCCCCTCTCCCTTGTCTTTCTTCCCTGCTCCCAGCTCGTCCCTGCTCCCTGCTCCCTATTTTCGCCGCTAACCTGTAACTTAGCCTTCCAGATCCGCTCTACAGAAGCACGAATTCGCTCTTTGGAGATGCGTCCGGTTTCAACAGCAGTACAGACAGCTTGAATTGCGCCTTCAGGATCGACTGGCATCAGTAAAATATCTGCTCCAGCTTCCACTGCGAGTACAGGCGCTTCGTTGGCTCCATAGCGATTGGCGATCGCTCCCATAACTAAGGCATCGGTAACAATTAAACCCTCAAAACCCATGTTCTGGCGTAGCTGTTGCGTCAAAATGTGCGATGAGAGGGTAGCAGGATGTTCTGCATCCCAACTGGGTATAAGTAAATGGGCGCTCATCACCGCATCTACCCCAGCCGCGATCGCCGCTTGGAAAGGTGGTAGTTCGATTTCTGCCAATCTTGCCGGAGAATGAGGAATGACTGGTAAATCTAAATGAGAATCAGCAGCCGTGTCCCCATGCCCAGGAAAATGCTTAGCTGCTGTGAGTACGGGATAAGATTTTGCCCCTTGAATATAGGCACTAGCTAGCTGGCTGACGATCGCTGGATTGTCGCCAAAGGAACGGACGTTAATTACAGGATTGTCAGGGTTGTTGTTGACATCTACTACAGGAGCAAGCACCCAGTTAATTCCAACTGCTAAGGCTTCTTGAGCGGTAACTGCCCCCATTTGAGCTGCATACGTTTGGGCGAGACTGAGGTTGTGGGATGCGATCGCTCCTATTGCCATTGGTGGAGGAAACCAAGTCGCACCAGCAAAACGCTGTCCTACCCCTTCCTCAATATCAGCGGCAATCAATAACGGAATTGTCGCCCAGGATTGCAATTGTTGCGTTTTTAAAGCGATTTCTGCTGCACTTCCACCCAACAGGATCGCACCACCTACACCTAGTTCTACCAACCGCTTGAGCTTATCTGTAGTTGGTTCCCAGCTAGGATAGAGAATCTGGTGGTCGAACAAGTAGCCAGAAGCTCTCACCACAAGCATCTGAGCCACTAGTTCTGTCAAGGAAAGAGAATCGAGATTAGGTAGCGATCGCATGAACGGGGATTATGGATTGCGGATTAGGGGTTAGGTTGATAGTTGAAGGTTAACACTCAATTCTCAACTGTCAACTACCAACTACCAACTACCCATTACCCATTACCCATTACCCATTACCATCGTCACCGCCAAGTTGGAGTTGGGGTAACCGTACCATTAGGCATGATTGTCGCTCTATATCTTGCCCCTCGTGAATTGACTAAATCCATAATTGCTCCTCTGAGGTTAGCACCTTCTAAGTTAGCAGCCATTAAACCAGCACCAGTCAAGTTCGAGTTGACAAGAACAGCAGACTTGAGGTTTGCGCCAATCAGTAATGTCTCAAATAAATTAGCACTTGAAATATTTGCTGTCTCCAGATTTGCATCGCTTAAATCTGCACCTGCCAGAATAGAACGAGATAAGTTAGCACCTTGAAGATTGGCATTACGCAAATTGGCTCGGCTGAGGTTTAAGTTATTCAGGGGTGCGTTACTTAAGTCACATCGAGGACAAGCATTTGTCCGTTTTAATTGTGCTAGGTCTTGGGGATTATAAGCCTGAGCTGAAGCCATGAAACAAAGAGGAGCTAGCAAAGTAACGGTAGCAAGAATCGAAATTTTCATTGTCTAGATAACTTAATAATCATGTGTTGATGATTTGTGGCTGCTGGAGCCAGGCATAATAATTCGCGCTCCCGACTCAAAATCAGAGCGCCTCAAATAGTTCGGTTTAACAGAGTTGCTCAGAAGCAAGACTCTAATTATAAGATTCCCAAATCTGCTCCTTTGTTTCCCTTTTTAGCCGTAGTAACTAGGTTCATTACCAGGTTTCCACTTAATATTGCATCCAACACTAGGCTTTTGCTCGGTAGGCACGGGACGCGAGGCAAGAATTGCATCAATAGCAGCTCGTAAATCCGCACCCGTTACAGGCTTACCATTACTAGGACGGCTATCATCTAACTGTCCGCGATAAACTAATTTTTGCCCTGCATCGAACAAAAAGAAATCTGGAGTGCAAGCAGCAGTATAAGCCTTAGCTGTTTCCTGGCTCGCGTCATAGCATACGGGGAATGGCAAATCTAATTCCACTGCCATTGCTTTGAGCTTTTCTGGAGCATCATCGGGGTAGTTGTGAATATCATTGGCACTAATAGCAACCATCCCTACATTTTGGTGATTGTAATCTTTACCGAGTTGTGCTAGTTCCGTTTTAACGTGTTTGACAAAAGGGCAATGCTGACAGATAAACATCACTAGCAAAGCCTGTTTGCCAGCAAATGTAGATAAAGAGATCGTGTCGCCAGAAACAACATCTGGAAGTTGAAAATCTGGGGCAAGAGTCCCCAGTGGCAACATAGTAGAAGCTGTTAAAGCCATAACTTAAGAACTCATAAGTTAAAATTCTCTATTACTCATTTTCTGGATGATAACCAATCGCTGTTAAAGTACAGGGGGTGTAAAGTACAGTAGTTTTCAGCAAGAGCGCTCGAATTAGCTCACACTTATCGTCTCCAGATTTAAAATCTTACAGTAAAAGATATTACAAGATTTAGTGTTGTGCGATGCCTGCGGCAACTAATTCTACACAAAAAATCAGTACATTCGATTCAGAATGCGATCGCGCCCGAGTCAATCGTGGGTGACTTTTTATGGTGATGTTGGTTGCGCTTGAGGCTGATTTGGCGGCTGATTTTGGGGTTGTTGGGTGTTTTGCGGCTGCTGTTGTGCTTTCAGGGCTTCTTGAGCCGTCATCCCCTCACCGCCATTACCAAAAAACCAAATTGCTGATGCAGCTTCGGCGCGGGTAACGGGTTTTTTCGGCTGTAACAGCGTGGTATATCCAAAAACCCTGCGAATATTTGACTGCTCTCCGTTTTGAAAATCTGCAATTACCGCACGTAAAGCTTTGGGATCGATCCGCGCTGCATCTTGGAATCCCCATGATTCTTTGACAGCCTCTAAGGAGGCGTTAGGCAAGGCTTGGCGGGTATCTAGAGGGACTTTCCAAAGAATCAACTGTTCCCGCGTTAACGGGGCATCAGGACGGAATAAAACTGCCGTTCCGTCTCCTGACAAGGAACTAGGAATTAAACCTGCTTCCGCGAGTCCCTGGATAACGGAGAAATCGGGATCGTTTCGCGGTACATCTCGAAATGCTGGTTGAGCTGCGGCTGATGCGGCTCGAATTTGTAGTGCTGGACGAGTGGCTTGAATGCGGTTATTAGCTTCAAACAACCAACGAGCAAATTCCCGGCGGCTGACGATCTTGCTTGGATTGAACTGGCGGACGGGATCGGCTTGGCTGCTTTTGGCGTTAGTTGGTTCGAGGGGCAATACACCCAAAGCTGCCAGATCTGTAATATATTGTTGCAATTCTTGAGGAGCTTGGCTCAGGTCGTTGAAGCTTCGCTCGGCTGTGTCAGAAGTGACTGAGTTGCCTGTCTGTGTCTGAGCTGAGTTTTCCCCGCTGGTTTGGGGTGAGGGTGTAGGAGTGGCGGCTGTAGCTGGAGCATTTCGCTGATACTGAATGGTAAATTCCGTGCTAGCAGCAGGATCTATTCCAGGGTTCGGCTGGTTGGGTGTAGGAGTCGCATTAGGCGGAGGGGTAGATGTCGTTCTTGGCGCGATCGCAATTTTTACTAACAGATCGTTCCGTCGCGCCTCAATCGTCGTGTTATCTGTTTCTCCCCCCGATGGCGGATTGACAATTTGCCAGTTATTCGACTGAAATTCTTTTTGGTAAAAGCTTTGCACGACGTTGATCGGATCGCCAGTTACCCACCGAGTTTCTGGCGGAGAAGACTCGTTTTCCGCTGGTACAGATGCCACTAACTGAGCCTCGGGATAGCGCGGAATTTCTGAAGGGAAGTCAGATGGTAGCTGGGCGATCGCCCCATTTGGCTGATTTTGCCGAGCTGAATCGGTGGATGGCGCAGAAGTGCCAGAATTACTAAACGGTCGATTGGTCTCCAACTCAGGATCGGCAGCTAAAGTGCGCTCCAACTGCTGAGCGTTAGGACTATTGGCGCAGGCAGTTACAGCCAGCAATAAGCAGGTTAAACTAGCTAATCGAGCGCTTTTTGAAAACAACACGGTTTTTCAGTATATGTACTAGTTTTACGCTAGCGTAGGACTGCCCAATATCTGTAATTCTACGCTCCTTAACATCTTAGCTATATGCAAAAACTAAAATAGATATTAAATTTAAGAGGAGGCTGATTTATAATCCGCTATGGCTACTTCTTTGACCTCTCACTAAGCGTTACCTGTTAGTTGCCCGTGCTGAAACAAGATTGCATGCAGGTTTCTTCTGAACAGCCGACCTCGACTGAAGCTAGGCTTCAACTACTGCTATTTGTAGATGAGCGTCCCAGTTCGCGACAGCAAATACAGCAAATTCGTCGTTATCTCAAGCAGCTACAAGCTGAGTATCCGTTTGAATTACAGATTGTTAATGTCGGGGAACAACCGTATCTAGCAGAACACTTCAAACTGGTGGCTACACCAGCTTTGATCAAAATTTATCCAGAACCAAGACAAATTCTGGCTGGAAGTAATTTGATCGAGCAACTAAGTAACTGGTGGCTGCGGTGGCAGCAATCAGCTGAGGCTCAGGCAAATTTGGTAGCAGAGTTAGCCGAAACCTCAACGAAACCGAAGGATTTAGAAAACTTAAACAACTCGGGCAATTACGGTACTTCCAATGTCACCGCAATTCGTTCTGTAGCTGATTCGGTAGAAGTAATTCGGCTTTCCGATGAAGTCTTTCGCCTCAAACGCGAGCAGGAGAGGTTATTGGAGCAGCTTCAGTTTAAAGATCGAATTATTGCAATGGTAGCGCACGACCTGCGCAATCCTCTGACCGCTGTGTCTATTGCTGTAGAAACTCTCGAAGCTCAATTTCTATCGACTAAAAAGGGGGGTTTTTCTGCATCGCCTGCTTTATTAACCCAGTTGTTCAAACAAGCCCGCAGCCAAGCTAAGATTATCGATCGCATGATTGCGAGTTTGTTACAGGTAACGCGGGGTTCTAGTGCCGAACTACAAATTCAACCCCACAAGCTAGATTTGATCGAGTTATACCAAGATGTAGAAGCACATATCCAAGACCGCGCTTTTACCAAATCGCAATCTATCCAAACCGATCTTCCTAACGATTTACCTGCGGTTTATGCCGACCGGGAAAGGGTAAGGCAAGTCTTGATCAACTTGCTTGACAATGCGATGAAGTATACTCCTGAAGGAGGTACGATCCGCATTTCTTGCCTGCACCGCACAACGCAGAAGGTACAAGTCAGCGTTTGCGATACTGGACCTGGAATTCCTGAAGAAAATTACGATCGCATCTTTGAAGAGCGGTTCCGCCTCAAGCGCGATGAAGCTAAAGATGGTTATGGTATCGGTTTAGCTTTGTGTCAACGGATTATTAGAGCGCACTACGGGCAAATTTGGGTAGACTCAGCCCCTAATGGAGGCAGTTGTTTCCATTTCACGTTGCCGGTTTATTCTTTGTAGTGAGTAGGGGCGCACGGGTGTGCGCCCCTACTCATTATTTATAATCTTTTATTGCAGCAATAATCTGCACGTTAGCCGCAGGAAAGTTGTATTGTTCAATTTCATCTAGAGTTACCCAACGGATCTCCGCACACTCGATCGGCTGAGGGACTCCACCCAAATAATGACAGTGGTGTACTGCTAGCGTTACGCGCAAATGAGAGTAGTCGTGTTCGATAGTGATGAGGCGATCGCCGACTTCAACTTCTACCCCTAACTCTTCCATCAGTTCGCGCCTGATGCATTCTTCTACCGTCTCTCCTGGCTCCAATTTTCCGCCGGGGAATTCCCACAATCCGCCCATTGCCCCCTCTGGGCGACGGCGATCGATTAAAATTTGTTGTTGAGCGTTCCACAGAACGCCCACGCCGATAATTTTATGCGGAATTGAAATGGGTTTTGAAGTCATGGACGGTTTGTTTTACTTATTCCTGTGTCCCGATGACTTCCGTTGCTTCTAGGGACTTTTCAAACATCATGCGTTGTTCGGCATTGCGTAAGAAATAACCACTAATCATTGCTGAAGCGAGTAATCTACCCAAACTTTCACGGTTAGTTGTAATCGTTATACCGAAATTTTCTCCAGGTAAACTACCTAACATACCGATGATATTACGCTCGATCATCTGGAATACTTCAGTAGAGCTAGGCTGGGATAGCTGAGTAATAGCCTCTGGACTTAGCGACTGGACGTATTGCCATAAGGAATCGCTGTCCTTTGATTCTCCTGGGAAAAACTCGGAAACTTGATGTGATGAGTCGTTCACTGATGACCTCCCTTACAGTTCGGTTGCCAAATTGTAACCGATCGACTTGCTGTTAGTGTTGTTTACAATTTAGCCGACAAATAGCGTCTTTATGTAAATTTAATGTAACAGGTAGGCGCGGATATGATAGGTGGCAAAACCGAACTAAATTTGGAGGGTTGTTGCTCCACGAGGGGGATTACAAGTAATTGGTAGTTGGTAGTTGGTAGTTGGTCGTTTTTTCTCCCTCAGCTCCCTCAGCTTTCTTTTCCCCTGCTTCCTAGCTAGCCAAATACTGGTCGAGGTCTGCTTTACGCTTGCGGAGCTTGGTGAGGGCTTCGCGCTCGATTTGGCGTACCCGTTCGCGGCTGATATTGAGGCGATCGCCAATCTTGGCTAACGTCATTGCTTGTCCGTCAGCTAAGCCAAAGCGTAATGATAAAACTTCCCGCTGCTGCGGAGTCAAATCCGCCATCAGCTTCTCAATATCGGTAGATAAGCAGGACTCAGTCACGAATTCTTCTGGGGAAAGACTCGTATCCTCTAATAGTTCGCCCAATTCTGTATCTTGGTTGTCTCCTACCCGCAAATCTAACGATAGTGGTAATCTCGCTCTTTCTAAATACTCGCGTACCTGTTTGGGTGTGAGTTCTAGTGCTGTAGCTAACTCCACGATACTTGGGGCGCGTCCTAGATTTTGAGAGAGTTGACGCTGTGCTTTTTTGATTTTGTTTAATTTTTCTGTAATGTGAATCGGTAGGCGAATGGTTCGTCCTTTTTCGGCGATCGCCCGCGTGATTGCTTGCCGAATCCACCAATAAGCATAAGTAGAAAATCTATAACCTTTAGTTGGGTCAAACTTCTCTACACCCCGCTGCATCCCGATCGTCCCTTCTTGGATTAAATCCAATAAGTCTACGTTACGCTTGATGTACTTTTTAGCGACGGAGACGACTAGTCGCAGGTTAGCTTCTACCATTCTGCGTTTAGCAATTTCTCCTTCGGCGATCGCTGTAGATAAGGCTGTTTTATCTATTCGTGCTGCTTCACTCCACTCTTCTAGGGTTGGTTCGCGCCCCAGCTTTGCAACTAACTCTTCTTGGAGCGCGTACAGGGTGCTGAGTCGCTGCACTTGCTTGCCATATACAATCTCCTGCTCGTGGGTCAGTAATGGAACACGACCAATCTCACGCAAGTAAGTACGTACAAGGTCAGTGGTTGTCTGAGCGGTTTTCATGGCGCTAGGTTTCTTTATCAGTAGTAAGCAGCTGTGTGGAAATAAAAGAGTAACACTTATTTCACTACCAAGCCCTCTGCTGATGAGACAAGCTTTTTCTGTTACGTATCCAGACAGCAGAAGGCTATAGTGTTACAAGAATTGGACAACATCTAGTTGTTTGCGGAAATTTAATTTTAGAGCTGTCTCTACAGGTAGAGCAGCTTTACTACCCTCCAATCGGTCATTGGATCGCTTAAGATTAACATTCTACACTATTAATAATTGTAACATTTCTGAGAGGAAACTGCCACTGCCTGCATTTTCTATCTCAGCTTGAGAGTTGAGTTAGCTCCACGACTTGCCCTCACAGGGCGATCGCACTCCAAAGTTAAACTGTTTCACGCACACAAAAGTTGCATTTTTTAGTCAAAGTTAACTAGTAATTTGACTAATGAATGCATCAGAGGAGACAAAAAACAGTAAATGTTTTAATATTTTGCGTTTTGAGTGACTTAGGTTGATGTAAGGCAGGGAGCAGGGGACAAGGGGAACAAGGGGGACAAGGGGAGAGGGGGGAGACAAGGGGGACAAGGGGGACAAGGGAGAGGGGGGAGACAAGGGGGACAAGGGGGACAAGGGGGACAAGGGGGACAAGGGGGACAAGGGGGACAAGGGGGACAAGGGGGACAAGGGGGACAAGGGGGACAAGGGAGCTGAGAACAGAAACCTGGAATGTCCCTACGATTCGATCTTTAGCTAGCGATCGCTGCAACGGAAGTCATAAACAAAATCTTATAGAGAGAAAAGAGGGAGAGGAGCGAAAAGTTGCTTAGTTGCTTAATTGCAAATTGCGAATAGCAGTTGCTCCCCCAGCTCCCTCAGCTCTCTTCTTTCCCTCACTCCTCACTCCTCACTCCTACCTAGAACCGTTCCCCATAAAACCTAACGTTAGGCTGTCGTGGGCGAGGAAATGCCCTAAGTGATATGCTCTTTCTTCGGTTTCGAGTAGGATTTTCTCGTATAAGTAACGGGTAGCGCGATCGCCTAAACTTTCTGCTTGAGCGGCTTGACGACGGATTAACCCAATAATTGCCTGTTCTGCTGCTAAGTCGTGTTCTACCATTTGACGGCAAGCAAAAACACCGTCTGGTTCTGGCTCGAAGCAGCACATCTGGGCGAGTTGGCTAAAACTAGCTACGGGTACGCCACCCAGTCCATCTAAACGTTCGCCAACATCGTGAACGTGTCCCTGGACTTCTTCATAGCTTTCGCTGAAATACTGATGCAGCATATAGAATTCTGCACCCTCAACAACAAAATGATGTTTTTGGTATTGCAGGTACAAACCCTGAAAGCTAGCAAGAGCAATATTTAATCCTTCGCAAACAGGAGTGGTGACACTGCGATCGAGCAGAATAGGGTTGTCATATACCTGACCGAAGTTCCGTAGAATTGTTGCCTCAGACATGGTTCTCCTCTCTTTGCTGGTTGTGATGCTGTTATCGATAACTCACTGCTACTTTCATTATCGCTCTCTAGTCAAGCTTTAAACAGCGCGAGCGCTATGTATTTCAGTGCTTTTGACTGTTGAGACAACCCTTGATTAAAGAAAGTTTTTTGCAAATATCATGAGAATTATTTGCATTTAGGGTATGCTATTGGGTAAAGTTAAACTGTCGGCAACTAGCACGGCTAGTCACGGCAATAAGATGACGAAATGTAATTTGAGCATCGGAGGGTATGGGGTTGAAGCCGTTAGGTTGCGAACCGGAAGTTAGAGAAATTGTGGAAGTGAAATGGGCAGATAGATGGCAGGTGTATCAACGTTTACAAGAGTTAGAGATTCCTTGTTGGTGCGATGCCGGACAGCCATTAAAAGTTGAGATAGCCGATCCCACAACGGCAGTTCAATTGAGTAGTGTTTTGAGACAATTCACTGCATCTCGCCAAGATTTGGTGTGGTGGTTAAAACAGTGCTGGTAAAACCGTAGATCGAGCATTGGTTGTCGTTCATCCGAAGGTGATAAAGCAATGAGTAGTCGCTTTGGTAAAGAAGTATCGGCTTTTAGCTTAGAGGGAAAATTTCTCAGGTTTGAATTAGAAGATGGCTATAAGCGTAAATATTTGCAAGTTGGCACTTTAGAAGGTGAATATCGAGTCAAACTACCCAAGTATCTGCGTTCACCTATGGAGTTAAACCTGAATTTAGGGGATGTAGTACAAATTTTTGGTGAGAGAAAGTTTGACTATAAAAAAGATTCGCTCAAATTGAAGGCAGAACGAGTGATCGTTATCGATCGCCAACCGCCAGCTATGACTCCTGCTACACCTGTTAAACGACAAACCAAAGCAAAAGCTAGTATCTTAGTGTGTCAGAAGTCTGATTGCGTCAAACGGGGTGCAAACGGAGTTTGTAAAGCATTACAAGCATCTTTGAATGAGCGCGGTTTGGAAAATGAGGTAGAAATTAAGCCTACTGGTTGCCTCAAACAGTGCAAAGCTGGACCAAATGTCGTGGTGATGCCCGATAAAACTAGATATACCCGCGTACAAACCGAGCAGGTTGCAGAATTGATTGACAAGCACTTTACTACAGATGAAAATACTCATAATGAGAATGTGCAGCAATTAGCATTAGTTGGCAATCGAATTTTTCCTGTTAGCTGAGAATTGTGCTAGATGAAAAGATTTACCAACTAAATTTGAGGAGGATCGCTACTGGAGTCTGGGAGAATTTATTACAAATTCTTGGTAGATGGTAAATTGCTCTGGGATACAAAAATATACGTTTATATGTTTGAAAAAATGAAATAATAGTTAAATTATTGAACAAATCTTCAGGTAATGAATCCAGGTGTGGTTGCGGCGATCGCGTATGGGATTTTAGCCATAGTTGGCGGCGCGATTGGCTATAAGCAAGCTCAGAGTCAGGCTTCGCTGATTTCTGGTACTGCTAGCGGGTTATTGCTGATTCTGGGAGGAGTTGCGCGATCTTTTGGTCAAGTCTGGGGTCTCGGGTTAGCTGCTATAGTTACAGCAATATTAGTGATTATTTTTACTACTCGTCTGATAAAAACACGCAAATTCATGCCAACAGGATTAATGACTGTTGTAGGTGTAACAGCGTTGGTAGTTATGTTGAAAAATTTGTAGAGACGCGATCTCGTGCATCTCTACATTGGTTATGAGGTACATTTGGACAAAGTTAATTCTCTTCGCTAGGATCTGATTTATAGCGAATCTTCAGCATCAAAATCATTCCAGCAAAAATAAATGTTACGATATTGGCAGCGATGATAGGAATATCGTGTACGTAAAAGCCGTAAACCAACCACAGAATTATTCCCGTACATAAAACGATGAGCATACTCCAAGAAAGATCGTGAGCTGATTTCGTCTTCCAAGTTTTGACCAACTGGGGTAAGTATGCGATCGTTGTCAGGACTCCTGCAAATAGTCCCAGAGGGGTGATGAAATTAAAATCTTCCATGTTTATGCGTTCTAGTGACAATATCCCCTATTATTCTCGCAGAATTCCGATCCCTGCTTCTCTTTCTATGTAATCGACTAAGCTAATAAAATCATCTCGCGGATAACACTTGCCACCGATCAACTGAAATGCTAGTTCACTCGATGGATTATCGGGATTCTCTAGAATATGGATTCCCCAGTAGTATAGTTGGTCGCTAGTACGAATGCAAACTTGTTCTGGATCGATACAATGAAACTTCTTATCGTTCTGGCTAATATGTTTATAAACCGATAAAAATGACTCTTTTAAAATTTTGAATCGTCTAATTCCTGGATCTCTAAAATTATTAACTAAAACAAATAGGTGAGCAGCTTGATTAATACTTCTAATTTTTTGCACTGTATCTTGAATCACGATTCCATGTTTATTAATACCTAGAGGATTCAAAGTTGTAGGAATAATACAATAATCAAATTTCTCAATTAGTTCTCTTGGGTTGCGTTCTAAAGCAGGAGAACAATCACATATAACTATTTTGCAATCACGGGCGGCGTTTTCATCCCAAGCTCTTGCATCGTAGACTTCAATAGTTGTACCCGTACCTTTACTATTAGGAACGTAAACCCCATCTCCTACTAATTTATGTAAGTTTTGTTCTGGATCTAAATCTACCAAAGCAACATTGAATCCTTGTAAGGCAAATGCTCCTGCTAAGTGCGCTGCAACTGTGGTTTTTCCAACTCCACCTTTACAAGTGAAAATCCCAAAATAAATCTTGTCTTGTTTTGGTGGTTGGGGTGGAGGTGTACCGTCATCGCCATTTACCCAAGTAATTTTATGTTCGGAAGCGATGCCACAGCGAATTCTCGCATCTTTTCCCCAAGATTTAATTAGGGCGCGAGCTGGTCCACTATAATCTTTTGTAGTAATGAAAATACCATAATTAAACTGACAAGCTGCTGGAGATTCAAGAAAGTCAACAAACTTTAAAATTTGCGGTGCGGCAACGTTATTTTTGAGCCACTTGACTTGAACAGCTGCCACAATATTGCTTTTACTGACAACTAAATCGTAACCTGCTTGGTTTTGTTCGGGAGTCACAACCGTCCACCCGTGTCTGTGAAAAATTCTGGCTACGTGCTGCTCGAAGTGAGTGAAATCCTGTATGTATGGTGGTTGCAGGGATGAGGACATAGACAGATAAGACGCGGGGCTAAGATCATTAAAACCCTTATTTGGTCTAGTGTCTATGGGTGAAAGGAAGGATTGCTTTTTTACCCATTAAGATGAAAACAGTTGATTATCGTATCTATTCCCTTCAATGACTTTGTCGATTGATACTAACTACTCCAGTTCTCTCAGCATCGAAACCGAAATTTTAGGCGATCGCAAAATGGTAGCAACTAGCAAATTAGTAAACTGAAACAAGCAGGGCGATTTTAGTAGTAGAATGTGACAAGTAAGCATCAGTTTTTATTAGTAGCAATTTTTACCGAAAAAGTTGTATTTCACTTACAGTAAGTTTGGTTACATAAATTCAAACTAGAGAACTCTGACTTATGGTAGAGTCTCTGCTTTTCAAAGACAGTACAATTGAAAAAAAAGAAAAAAATAGAGTATACTCTGTAACAGAATAAAGAATAAAACACTCATACTTTTTTAGATTCAAGTTGGTATCGATAAAAAAATAAGAGAGAACAAAGAGAACTCAAGTTTCTATTCTCAGGGTGTCAAGGAATTCCAATTTCTCTAGATCGGGGACTGTCTATCTTCTACTAGGCAGTCAGTTCGCGGCAGCTAACTCAAAATAGTTAGAGAAAAATTTACAATATGTCATTATTAATCCTTGTCGTCGATGACGATCCGGCTATTCGTCTGCTGGTGAGTTGTTCTTTGAAGCAGTGGGGATATTCAGCGATCGCAGCTGAGAATGGGAAAGAAGCGCAGAAGCAGATTGAGGAATGTCAACCGCATCTCGTCATTACTGATATTAGTATGCCAGAGATGGATGGCTACGAGTTAATTGAGTGGATACGTCAGCATCCAACATTTCGACTCCTACCCGTAATGTTTTTGACAGCACGAACAGATACTGAAGGAAGAATTCGCGGCTATCAAGTAGGGGGAGATGCATATTTAGCCAAACCCTTTGAATTGAATGAATTATATGCTGTGGTGCGTAATTTACTAGAGCGATCGCAGTTAATATCCCAATTAATGCAGTGGGAATGGCGCTTACGGCTTCAACAACAAAATATGGAACAGCAACAAGGCAAAACCTATAATACACTACACTATCCTTCAAGCCAAGAAGAACCAACTGTTCGAGTCGATACACCGCGCTATAATCCTTACCAGCACCAACAGGAAAGGACAACTGATACTAAGACTTTTGATAATTTTTCCTTAACTAAAAGAGAACAAGCAGTACTTCAACTTTTAGTCAAAGGTTTATCAAATGCTCAAATAGGTTCTAGCTTATACCTCAGTCCTCGAACAGTAGAAAAGTATGTTAGTAATTTACTGTGTAAAACTGGAACCAACAATAGAGTAGAACTTGCGTGCTTTGCCAGAGAACGCCATCTAATTAATAGTTGATGGTTAACAGTTGACGGTTAACAGCGCTAAGTCTAAAGATTGAAAATATTTATTTTCTCAACCAAGCTAGATGCAGAAGTTGCTAATATTTTGCCTTTGAGTAGCGATCGCTAACTCAATAGACAGAATGACTTTTGCAATAGCTTGGTTTTATGTTGCAGACTATTTTTGATGGTAAATCAGCAAGAAAAATAGTCTCTCTTAACGTATATCATCTGAAAGATAGATGTTAGTTTGAATTTTTTAGCTGAGCGTAATCTCACTCAGGGGACATACCTAGTTTTTTAGGTAAATACACTATAGAAATTAAATGTGTAATTCTGTATTAAAGAGAAAAACGCCAGTAGATATACTTAGGGTAAATACCTAGTGTATTGGGGAGATACGCTGTGGAATTCGACAGTTGCTTTTTCTATCTTGTTAATAGATAGATATTCAATTTCTTATGCAGTTAGTGGTTGAATATCTAACATCTAAATTTAGAAGGAGCTAAAGCTATGTTCGATACAGATATGCAATCTGGATTGTTTTTAGATTTATCCGACGAGCAACAACAAGTAGTTACAGGTGGTGGTTCTACAGGGGATGAGCTTCGCGACAAACTTGCTACTTACTACAAAGCCAATAACAGTTTAACCAACCTGGATGTAGCTCAACAGTCGGGTCCTGAGGGTAGCACGAATCTACAAAGCTTCAAGCACGATACTCTCGATATTAGTACCGCAGCTTATAAAGATTTCTTTGCCAAATTAGGTTAATTTATTTCGGCAATAAATCCAAAAGCTCTTTGCTAGAGATAACCCGATTAGTAAGCGCTATCACTAGTTTAAACACAGGAGATTTTCCCATGATCGCTAATAATATCAAGTCTGAATTATTTGTGGAATTGTCTGAGGAGCAGCAGCAGTTGGTTGCAGGTGGTGGCAGCTCAGGCGATGTTTTGAAAGATAAGCTGGCGACTCATTTCAAAGCTAATGAAACCATAACAAACCTGGAAGTGGCTCAGGAATCGACTCCAAAAGGCAGCACGAATCTGCAAAGCTTCAAGCACGATACTATGGATGTTAATACCGCAGCTTATAAGGATTTCTTTGCCAAACTAAGCTAATTTACGTGACGTGCAACATTTGACAAAAAACTGCGATAAGGTAGAGCGTTTACCTGCACAAACTACCTGAATATAGATTCCAGAGCCTCCTAAATTCTTCATTTTGCACGCTCCGATCGTCTCGTTGCACAAATAAGAACAATGCAAAGGAACAAGGCTCTGGAATCTTTTTATTAGACTTCCTACAAGGAGGCGGGCAGTTTTCTTGTTGATAGTTTTAGCTTGACTAAGTGGATAGCAATCAATAAGCGAGGTATCAAACATGTTCTTTTCCAAGAACCAATCCTCAGAATTATTTCTAGACTTATCTGAGGAGCAACAAGAGACTGTGGCTGGTGGTAAGGTGTACGAAAACAACAAGCAGTATTACATTAAAACCGAAACATCAGATGGAGGTAGTACAGACTCAGATTCTCAAAAAGGGAAACGAGATAAACCAGTGATAATAGAGCCAATTGCATGGCAATCTCCATTTGGAGTAGGGGAACAATTGATGTTTCCCAAGATGATTATCTAGAAACTTCCTCTTTCTAACTGCCTGAATAACCTAGTTTTTCTAGGTATGGAATTTAAGTGCCGAACTAAGAGTTTGTAGCCATGGTAAGCGAAATCGATCCCAATTTTGGTGCAGTTGAAACTGATGAGTTTATCCCCCCAATCGGTTCTTTGACAACGCTCGGCGGCGGGATGGCGATCGCTATTTTTAGTGTAGGAGTGTCTCTAGCTGCCACGCTCAGCTACAACGTCACAGTCAAAGCACCTGCAAATATCCGTCCGAGCGGAGAACTACGGGTTGTTCAGGCAGCAACAGAGGGAACGATTACAAGCATTAACGTGCAAGAAAATCAAGCTGTAAAAAAAGGTGAGCCAATTGCTGAGATCGACAATTCACAACTTCAAACTAAGAAACAACAATTGCAAACCAACATTCAGCAGAGCCACTTACAATTAGTACAAATTACAGCTCAACTTAATTCCTTAGATCGTCAGATAGCTGCTGAGACAAATTTAATGCAGCGTTCTGTAGCTGCGACAGCCGCGGAACTGATGTTGCAACGTAGAGAATATCAAACTAAGGAAATTGCCACAATTGCAGAAGTACAAGCAGCTCAAGCTGCTCTAGGATTGGCACAGGAAGAGAAGCAAAGATATCTACAACTAGCAAATACAGGTGCGATCGCCCAATTGCAAGTTAAGGAAAAAGAACAAGCTTTCAAAGCAGCTAAAGCCAAACTCAAACAAGCTGAAGCCAGCCTCAATCCTAGTAATGCCACGGTGATTATAGCTAACGAGCAGATTGCTCAAGCCAAAGCCAGAGGACTTGCAACTGTAGCTGCATTAAACAGAGAGCGCGAAAACCTGATCGTTAACAAAATTGCCCTGCAAAATCAACAAGAGCGGGATACAAAAGAACTACAACAAATTGGCTTGGAACTGAGAAAGACGTTTATTCTTGCCCCTACAGATGGCACAATTCTCAAGCTAGAACTGCGTAACTCAGGACAGGTGGTAGGCATGGGGGATGCGATCGCCCAAATTGCTCCCCGTGACGCTTCCTTAGTGGTGAAAGCTCGTGTCGCAGAACCAGATATTAGCAAAGTCAAACCCGGGCAACAAGTTCAAATGCGCGTTTCTGCCTGTCCTTATCCCGATTACGGCACTCTCAGAGGTGTAGTTCAAGCTGTTGCTCCAGATGCAATACCCGCAGCTAGCGCGGGGTTAGGAGCGATCGCCCCGTCTATCTATGAAGTGACGATTCAGCCGGATAATGAATTTGTCAGTACAGGCGATCGCGTCTGTCGGTTGCAACCTGGGATGGAAGGTGCAGCCGATATTATTTCTCGTTCCGAAACCGTACTGCAATTCATTCTGAGAAAAGCAAGACTACTGACGGATTTGTAAATTGGTGCGTGGTGCGTGAAATACTTCTGACTTGTGTACGGGCGGGTTTAATTGTAGTACTGTTTATTTTTTCATAGGGATCTTCAAAAAACCCGCCCCTACGACTTACGGCTTCCCAATTACCAACTACCCATTACCTATTATCAATTACCTATTATGGTTAGCCTGTTTAACAAAAAATATCCATGTGTCTTACAGGCAAGCGAGGAAGATTGCGGGGCAGCTTGTCTGGCTACAATTTGCAGACATCACGGACGGGTTTTAAGTATTAATCGTTCGCGGGAAGCTGTCAGTACTGGACAGTTGGGAACGACGATGTTGGGCTTAAGGCGTGGTTCGGAGTCCTTGGGTTTCAATACTCGACCAGTTAAAGCTTCGCGAGAGGTGGTAGACCATATTAATGATGTTCCTCTACCAGCGATCGTGCATTGGCAAGGCAACCACTGGGTAGTATTGTACGGGCGACAGGGTAAGAATTACGTCATTGCCGATCCAGCTGCGGGTATTCGCTACTTAAGCAGGCGAGAATTAATGAAAGCATGGAATGGCATCATGCTTTTGCTAACTCCCGATCCTAGCTGCTTTTATAATTGGGATGAAGAAGATTCTTTAGGCGGATTTATCCGTTTTTTTCAACGGATATTACCTTATCGAGCCATACTGATTGAGGCTTTGGGCATTAATCTTGTCTTAGGTTTACTTGCCTTAGCTAGCCCATTTTTAATTCAAATTCTCACAGATGATGTTCTAGTACGGGGAGATGTTCAACTGCTAAGTGTTGTTATAGCTGCTGTGGTAGTTACAACTCTGTTTAGTAGTACGATGCAACTATTACAAACTACAATGATTGCTCATTTTAGTCAAAAGTTGCAGTTAGGATTAGTCTTGGAATTTGGACGCAAACTTTTGCATCTACCTTTAGATTATTTTGAAACTCGCCGTAGTGGAGAAATTGTCAGTCGCTTGCGAGATATTACTGAAATCAATCAGTTGGTTTCGCAAATTGTTGCCTATCTACCCAGTCAGTTTTTTGTTGCCCTAGTTTCGTTTGGCTTCATGCTGTTTTATAGCTGGAAGCTGACTTGTGCGGTGATGGCGATCGCCACAATTATGATTTTATCAACGCTACCGTTTTTGCCAGCTTTACGGCAGAAAACGCGCAGCCTTCTCGTTTTATCGGCAGAAAATCAGGGTGTTTTGGTAGAAACTTTTAAAGGCGCGATGGTGATGAAGACTACAGCGGCTACACCCCAATTTTGGGATGAATTTCAAAGTCGTTTTGGTCGTTTAGCACATTTGACTTTTAGTACAATTAAAATTGGCATTATTAACGGTGTTTTCACTCAAACGTTAAGTAGTCTTGGTGGCATTGCTTTACTGGGATTCGGTAGCATTTTAGTAATTAATAAGGAACTCAGCATCGGGCAAATGCTAGCGTTTAACACGATGCAGATTAATGTTGTTGGTTTAATTAACTCTCTAGTTGGTTTAACAGACGAATATTTTCGTTCTCAAACAGCAGTCAATCGTCTTTTAGAAGTAATTGATGCAACTCCAGAAGCGGTTGGAGACATTCATAAACCCTTTGCTGAAATCTTACCAGATGCAGATATTGAGTGTACGAATCTCTACTTTCATCACGCTGGCAGAGTCGATCTACTAGAAGATTTTTCAGTCACGATTCCTGGCGGACAAGTTATTGCTTTGATCGGTCAATCTGGATGTGGTAAAAGTACTTTAGCCAAATTAATTGCAGGTTTATATGAACCCCAATCAGGAAATATTCGGATTGGGACGTATAATCTGTCAGATATCGCGATCGATTGTCTGCGTCAGCAAGTCGTATTGATTCCTCAAGAACCTCATTTTTGGAGTCGCTCAATTTTAGAAAACTTCCGTTTAGGAAATCCTCACCTTCCGTTCGAGCAAATTGTTAAAGCTTGTCAAATTGCGGATGCCGATAGTTTTATCAGTCAACTACCTAATAAATATCAAACAGTTTTAGGAGAATTTGGCGCAAATTTATCTGGAGGACAACGACAAAGATTAGCGATCGCCCGCGCTATTGTCAGCGATCCACCTATTCTTATCTTAGATGAAGCGACCTCTGGTCTCGATCCGGTGAGTGAATTCCAAGTTCTGGAGCGATTGTTAAACTACCGTAAGGGCAAAACTACAATTATTATCACCCATCGTCCGAGTGCGATCGATCGCGCTGATTGGGTGGTGCTACTCGATCGAGGAAAGTTACAAATTCAAGGTTCTTTATCAGTTTTGCGTAACAAACCTGACGAAAATTTAAGATTTTTCTTACCTTAAGTGGAGTAGATATTAATATGTCTGAGCCTAATGAAGACAAGAGCGATCGGCTGTTAGATGAGTTATCCGATCGGGAACAAGAAGCTGTAGTGGGTGGATTTGGCTGGGAAGATTTCTTTGGCTCTTTCTTTTTTCAAAAAACAGATATAGACACTTTCGCTGATGCTCAAGATAAGTTTACAGATGGCAGTTCTATTTCTCGCCGTACGAGTTACAAATTATCGCAAATTACTTTAGCGTTTACCATGCCGCTTTTTGGTGGATCTGGTAGACGTAGATCTCGTTCTAGTAGCTCTAGAATGCGAAATATATTTAATTTATTTCAATCGTTTTGGAACAACTAGTTAGCTCGAACTGAAAAATTGTAATGAGATGTTTTGTATTAAGACGCAGCTTTTATCTTACTTGAAAAGCCTTAATAGTCACCACTTAACTTACTCAATATTACGATGACAAGTGGTTGTATTTATGAATCCCGCACCCCAGTCCGTTGATTTTTTTGGTTTACCTATAGAATTTGCTGAGATCGTTAGTTACTTGCAAAAGAGTTTGCAATTAAAGGAAGTCTGTCAGCAGATTTTATATCGCCGAATCATCGAACGTGTGGCGCGGGAAAGAGGCTTAACAGTTGAAGCTGAGGAAATTCAAGCTGAGTTAGAGCGCCAGCGTCGCGATCGCGATTTAGAAATGGATGCCGATTTGTTAACTTGGTTGACAGATCGGCTGCTCGATCGAGAGACTTGGGAAGCTAGTATTCGCGATCGCCTGTTGGCTGAAAAATTAAATCAACGTCTTTTTTCTATAGAAGTAGAACGATTCTTTAACCAACATCCAAGTGAATTTGAACGAGTCTTACTTTATCGAATTGTCGTGTCTAGTGCAGCTGAAGCATTAGAGATTTTATATCGATTGCAAGAGGGTCAAATTAGCTTTTATGAAGCTGCACACTTCTACGATATTAGCGAACAACGGCGACTTCAATGCGGTTATGAGGGGAGAATCTATCGGTCTCAGTTACAACCAGATATAGCAGCGATCGTCTTTAGTGGTGCTGTGGGACAGGCGCTCGGTCCTCTGCAAACTGATACAGGTTATTGTTTACTATTAGTAGAAGAATTTTTTTCAGCTCAGTTAACTTCGGAAAGATTTCAAGAAATTTTAGAACGGCTATTTCAGCGGTGGTTGGCGTTGGAGTTAAGTTCGATGCTGCAAAGTGATAGTTAATGAGCTGTTTGTTATTTTTAATGGAAATAGGGGGTGCGATCGCATCTCTCTAATACTAGATTAAGGGAGAGCTGTTTTATTTCCTCGTACTTAGTTATATTCTCCGATTGATGTCACGCAAAGACGCAAAGACGCGAAGAAGGCAAGAAGTAGCTGTTGATGTGATTCAATAAGTTTGGCGACTCTAGTAGCAGGCTGTCATTATAGGGAAAGAAGCGATCGCGCTTTCTCCTAAAGGTACTTGTCATGGCTGTGGAATACGATCTTGTGGTTATTGGTGGCGGTTCGGGTGGTTTGGTGGTGGCTGGTGTCGCCGCTGCACTTAAGGCGAAGGTAGCGTTAGTTGAAAAGCATCGGCTGGGTGGTGATTGTCTTTGGTATGGTTGCGTCCCTAGTAAGTCTTTGATCCGCGCTTCCCGCGTGGCTTATGAGGTGAAACATGCGGGAAGATTTGGGATCTACTGTAACGATCCGCAAATTGATTTTGCTAAAGCGATCGCGCACGTTCAAAATACAATTACTACCATCGAACCTCACGATTCGCCAGAAAGGTTTGAGGGTTTGGGTGTAGAAGTGATTTTTGGTGATGGTAAGTTTATTGACAAGAAAACTTTTGAAGTTAATAACCGCCGCCTCAAAGCCAGAAGTTTTGTCATCGCTACAGGTTCTCGTCCCGCCACGCTACCAATACCAGGACTGAAGCAAGCGGGATTTATTACTAACGAAGAAGTGTTTGAAATTACCGAACGTCCAGAGACACTCGCAATTATTGGTGGGGGACCAATCGGTTGTGAGTTAGGACAAGCATTTTCTCGATTAGGATCGAAAGTTACCATTATTGCTAGTCGCGATCGCCTCCTTCCTAAGGAAGATCCAGAAGCAGTTGAAGTTATCCACCAACAATTTAAATCTGAAGGTATTAATTTTCTCCTCAATACCAAAGCGGAAAAAATCGAAGTTGTAGATGGTAAAAAATATATTTGGGCAGGAAAAGAAAAGATTGTCGCCAACCAAATTTTAGTTGCAGCCGGACGATCGCCAAACGTAGAATCTTTGAACTTAGATGCAGCAGGTGTAAAAGTAGGTAAAAAGGGAATTCAAGTCAATTCTAAACTGCAAACATCTAACTCCCATATCTACGCTTGTGGCGATGTTTTGGGCGGTTATCAATTCACCCACGTTGCTAGTTATCAAGCAAATATCGTTCTCAAAAATGCTTTGTTTTTACCAATATTTAAAGCAAGCGATCGCGTCATTCCTTGGGCAACATTTACCGAGCCAGAATTAGCAAGGGTGGGATTGACGGAACAAGAAGCTAGAGAAAAGTATGGTAACGATATTCGAGTTGTCAAACAAGAATATGCAGATGTGGATCGCGCTCAAGCTGACGGAACGACAGCCGGATTTGCTAAGATTATTACCAAACGTAACGGGCAAATACTCGGCGCTCATTTAGTTGGTGCAGCGGCGGGCGAACTTATCCATGAGATTATATTAGCAATGTCGCATAATCTAAAGCTATCTGCTCTGAGTGGAATTCACATCTATCCCACCTTATCAGAAGTGAATAGTAAGGCAGCTTTTGCTCAAACTCGCCAAAATTACGAACAAAACCACAGATTGCAGCAGATGTTATCTAGTATATTTCGCGTCATCCGTCGCTTCGGCTAAGCTATAATCGCGCTGTTTGAGGAGTGAACCCAAGCTTGTATGCACTGGCTATTGACTGGATCTTTGAGTGTAGAGAAACTGACGGTAGCGATCGCCGACTTACCCCCATCCTTGGCGGGGACGAAGATAGTGCAACTGTCCGATCTGCATTACGACGGTGTTAAGCTCTCAGAAGAGATGTTAAAGCAGGCGATCGCCGCTACAAACGAAGCCGATCCCGACCTGATCGTTTTAACTGGCGATTACGTCACCGACGATCCCAGCCCCATCCATCAGTTAGTCTTGCGACTCAAGCACCTGCAAAGTCGCTATGGAGTTTATGCTAGCCTGGGCAATCACGATATTCATTACCCCCATTCCAAAGCCGAAGTAACTAAAGCCTTGACAAGTGTGGGTATTTGTGTATTGTGGAATGAAATTGCATACCCATTTGGGAAAAAATTACCTTTAGTTGGACTAGCTGATTATTGGTCGCGGGAGTTTGATGCTAAATCAGTGATGAAACAGCTAGACCCGCAAATACCTCGAATTGTTTTATCTCACAACCCAGATACAGCCGTACCGTTGAAAAAATGGCGCGTCGATTTACAATTATCCGGTCATACTCATGGGGGTCAGTTTGCCTTACCTGGTATGGGTCCCGCGATTACCTGGTATCAAGAATTGCGCCGCAGTCTGCCTAAAAATATGCGGCGTTGGATGCCATTTATGCAAGCTGAGTGCGCTAAAGTCGTGCGTCACTGGGAATGGGCGCAGGGTTTTCACCAAGTTGGTGAGAACCAAATGTACGTCAATCGCGGCTTAGGAACTTATGCCCCCGGTCGATTTTTGTGTCCGCCAGAGGTGACGGTGATTACTCTGGTATCTCAATCTAATCTCGGCGATCGCCTTGACTAACTTAGCTGACAAACAGCTTCTTTTTACCTGTTATTTGTCTCTAAATTGTCACTTTGTTGTCTCGAATAAGTCACTTTCTTTGTCTATATTTTGATTTCATGCAAACAAAGACAACAGGAGGAACTTATGAGAGGTAGCCATAGAATCGACAAATCCAAGCTAGTTGATAAAATCTATATGCTTCATCAACTCCGTCAAAAGAATGCTGAAATGTCAGAACAATCTTCTAAAAAATCTGATTTTCAAGTTAGGAAAATTCACGATATAGACGACGATCTCGGGAAAGCTGCGTAACCAGAATCTCACAACTATAAGTTAGCAGCAGGGGAAGACAAACCCTGCTTTTTATTTTTAGTTCTGTTTTGCTAGACGCTTATATAGAGACGTTATACGTAACGTCTCTACAAAAATTATGGTTCCATTGGATCGGGTAGCGGTCTACCCTTGGGTTCGGGTAATCTGGGACGGCGATCGCCATATGGCATCGGGATATACTGGACGCTGGGACGACCTCCCTGCGGTTGAGGATACAATTCCATCAGGTCGTAGATCGATCTTGGCAATCCTACTGTAATTGGCAGTCCCAGTTCTGTCGCTTCTTCTACGGTGATAGGGTAGTCGTGAGTGACTTGTCCCGTCGTTAGCGTCTCGACAATCTTTTCAATATTTTCCGGCGAGATTTTCTGTTTGGGAATATCGTCTTTTAACAACGTGCGGACAAAGCGCTGAACTTGAGCGATCGCTTTACGCGACAAATCAGCCATAATTAGGGTTTGATCGTCTACATCGCCGATAGGCTTATCTTCCACTACTTTGAGAATACTTGCAGCGGGAAAGTTGCCTAACTGCGGATCGACTGGTCCCAAAACAGCGTTAGCATCCATCACAATTTCATCAGCTGCTAGTGCTAGCATCGTGCCACCACTCATAGCATAGTGGGGGACAAACACCGTTACTTTAGCTGGATGGCGAATTAAGGCTCTAGCAATTTGCTCGGTTGCTAAGACTAAACCCCCAGGAGTATGCAGAATTAAATCGATGGGGACATTAGGTGGAGTGAGGCGAATTGCTCTCAAGACTTGTTCTGAGTCTTCAATCGTGATGTAACGAGAAAGGGGAATTCCCAACAAGCTAATTGACTCTTGACGGTGAATCAGCAGGATCGTACGACTATTGCGACCCCGTTCAAATTCTTGGATAGTTTTGACGCGACGAAATTCCATCTGACGACGCTGCCATACTGGTTGCAGCGAAGAAAAGAAGAGAAAAACCCAGAATAGGTCAAAAAAACTAAAGCTCATAGTGTTTATGACTTTTAAATTAGAGTTACCCTCCCTATTGTTTCAATTTCTCACAAATTGCAAGTCTATCTGAGGAACTATGGTGTTGTGTAAGAGCGCACAGTTGTGCGCTCTTACATCTCCTTTAATAGCCGCCGCGATCGCGTTTGAGGTCGTAGATTACCTTTTCCATGTACCAATCAACTGACTGGTGCGGGTTTTTCTTTTGAGCTTGAGATAAAAGGCGGTTGGCTGTTTCTCTTTCGTCATGCAGCAGACTCATTAATCTTTTCTGAAGATGACGGCTACCTTGCTCGACGCGAACGGAACCTCCTACAGCAACAGGACGCGATGTCGCTGGAGATTTGAAGTGTCCGTTGTTTCTAGCGGCTAAGGCGATCGCCGCAGCGCCACCTGCTAAGCCTGCTAAAGCTAGCATCAGGTTAGGATCTATTCCTTCTTCGTTTCTGGGGTTCGATCGGTATATTTGTGCCGTCAAAAATTCACGGTGACTTGGCTCAACTTCTCTGGTAACGGCTTGAGCGGCAATAGGCAAACTGCTGCTACTAATCTGAGCGCCAAGAATAGCAGCGATCGCAGCACTCAAATGCAACAACTTTAACATTGGATTAGTTCAACTTCCGAACTCTTTAGATGTTTCTATTCTGAGGTATAAATATGACAAGAATGTGTCAAGACAACCCGTATAAATATGTTGCAAACGACTCAATTCAATGCTGACGATTCTAGCAGGCGATCGCAATTTATCGCTACTACAAAACACCCAGTGAAGGTGCTTTGTTTCTAAAAAGTAGCTCCTGTCGCCGACAAGCGATGTACCAAAGTCAGAGGCTGTTCTAATACCTCTTCTAAAGCAGAGGAGAATAACAGTCAATTACCAATTACCAATTACCTATTTAGTCGCGTTTCACCTCGTTCGATCGCTTCTAACTGGCTCCAGAGTAAATCGCACTTGAACGCTAGGGCTTGAACTGCTCGTTCTTGAGATTCGCGGCTGCGACAATACTTCAAGACTAAATCTAAAGCATATCGGGCATCTCGCGGTGCTTGCTCCAGTCGCTTCCTAAAATAATCGAATCCGGTAGGATCGATCCAGGGATAATGTTGTTCTAGGGCAACCAAGCGGACTCGGATCGCATCTGGACCAAATAATTCTGTCAGTGAAGCAGCGACAGCCTCAATCCAAGGTCGAGTGCGACAAAAATTGACGTAAGCATCGACAGCAAATCGTACTCCTGGGATGACGTGTTGCTCGTCTAACAACTCTTGGGGGGACAAACCAACTGCTTCACCTAATTTTAGCCACGCTTCAATTCCGCCTTCGCCCTGACTGCGTCCGTCGTGATCGATGATGCGATCGATCCATTGCCGTCGCACTTCTAAAATGGGACAGTTGGATAGGATAGCAGCATCTTTGAGTGGAATGCTTTTTTGATAGTAAAATCTATTTGCCACCCAACGACGCACCTCTTGGGGTGTCAAATCTCCATGATTCATGCGGACGTGGAAGGGGTGTAAGTGGTGGTAACGTTGGTGCTGCGATCGCAGTACCGCTTCTAATTCTGCCTGCGTCCACGCTTTTTGTTCTGACTGCATCAATTCCGGCACGGCTCCCTTTCTCCTGATGGGATCTTATAGCTCAATTGTCAAACCGTCATCACCCACTTCAATACCTGCTTTCTCGACAACTTGCCGCTCCTGAGAATTAGCCATGAGAATTGGATTGGTATTGTTGATATGAACCAAAATTTTGCGCGGGTGGCGTAGTTGCGCGAGATGCTGAATGCTGCCTTCCGCTCCTGAAAGAGGTAGGTGTCCCATCTCCCGTGCTTTGCGATTGGCAATGCCCAAACTTACCAACTCGTCATCTTGCCAACACGTCCCATCAATCAGAATGCAATCGCTAGATTCAAACCGTTCTAATACGGTGTCATCTAACTGAGCTAAACCTGGGGCATATGTCATCACTTTGCCACTGGCGCGAAACGTAAAACCTACAACCCACACTTCATCTGCTACAGCCTTGTGACGCATGTATTTTGGTGGTTTGGCAGCCAGAGGAAACGCCTCTACTTCTAGTTGATTTGCTGCATCCAGTCCCAGGTTTATCGGTATGCCAGGTTCGAGTAACGACCATTTTACCCCGCAATAGCCTGCTAAAGTCGATAGTAATGGAAACCCTTCCGTCAGTGCTATACGAACTGTATCAGTGCCGTAAACACGCAGTGGTTCGGAAGATTCCCGCAACAAAATCAACCCTGTGGTGTGGTCAATTTCTGCATCTGTGAGCAGAATCCCTGCAATCGGGCTAGAGCGGATGGAAACTGGTTTGCCGTCCCGCAATAACTCAAGTTGCTGGCGCACGTCTGGGGAAGCATTGACTAAAAACCAAGGTTGGTTATTTGCCCGTACTGCAATTGAGGACTGATTGAGCCAGCATACACCTGCACTAGAGGCGCGGACTGCTTGGCAATTAGGACAGTTACAGTTCCACTGCGGCAGTCCCCCACCTGCGGCAGTCCCAAGAATTTTTACTTCCATAGCTTTAGTAGAGGCTATCAGTTATCAGTAGAGAGTGAGTAGTGAGTAGTGTAAAGAGGTTACATGTAACCTCTTTACAAAGTTATCAGTAATTGAAAAAAGCTACCTGGGCTAATATTCCTTGGATATTAAATTTAAATTGCCCCTAAATTTGCATACCGGATTGTAATTCTCTGCCTCCAGAAGCAAGGTTTAATTCGCGAGCAAGTATAGTTTGTAAAGCGATCGCATCAACATTGGGAAACTCAAATCGTAACTTTTTCACTGGCGATTTGGTAATCTCAATCTCAACTTCAGTAAACTCTAACTCTCTCTCGATCTCAGCTTTAACCACTATTGCTTTTACTGGTAACTGTACTTGGAGATGGGAATTTTCAGCTTGTAGCTTATCTAGTCCCACGAAGGAAAGACTTAACACTCGATTTGTGAGTGGCTCGCCAAACAGTCCAAAAGCAGCTAAGAGTAATGGTAAAGGTAGCAGAAACTTCAGCGGTAAAGCAGACAATTTTAGCAACCAATGGAACATAGATAGGGATTGGAGCTTGTATTTCAAAGGAGCGATTTTGGCGCGAGTTTTTCCCAAAGGGTCAATCTGAGAATCTCACTGGTGGGGGATATGCCAATCGGTTGATATTTCCTAGTTTAAAGATAATCAGAAAATAGTTAACTCCAGAACACGCGATCGCAGGCTGGGATTATGAGAATTTTATTGGTGGAAGACGACAGCGAACAGTTAGAACCACTGCAAACTGCCTTGACTGAAGCCGGACATATTGTCGATGGTGTTGATGATGGGGCAATGGCACAATGGCTGCTGTCTCAAAAAGATTACGACTTATTGATTTTAGACTGGATGCTGCCAGAAGTAAGTGGGGTATCGCTCTGTCGTCAGTATCGACAAACGGGCAAAACGTCCCCCGTACTGATGTTGACGGCTAAAGATACGACCCCAGATAAAATTACGGGCTTAGATGCAGGGGCGGACGATTATCTGGTTAAACCGATAGATATTTTAGAACTTTTGGCACGAGTGCGGGCATTGGGGAGGCGATCGCCCATGTGGCAGGGAGATATTCTGCGGCTGGTAGATTTACAACTTCATCTTGACACCCTAGTTTTGGAACGAGATGGAATTGCTATAGAATTGGCTCCAAGGGAATTTCATTTACTAGAGTATTTTCTGCGTCATCCTAACCACGTTCTCAGCCGCGACCAAATCGAACAAGCATTATGGGAATGGGGTTCTGAGCCTGAAAGCAACGCCGTGACTGCACTGATACGACGGCTGCGTCAACGCCTGCAATTAGTCAATGCCGCCGACTGGATTGAAACCATATATGGTATGGGTTATCGCTTTAAACCTACCGTTGAGCAAGTCGTAAGTCCTAAGTCGTAAGTTAAAACTATTTCGGATCGTTAACCGCTCACCAACTAACAACTACCAATTACCAACTACCACTGTTCATGTTTAACCGCAGGTTTGCTCGTAGTCGTATTAATATTGCTCTGTGGTTTACCGTGACGATGGGTAGTATTTTAGTCGCGTTTGCAGGGGTAATCTACTACCTGACGATCTTAGATGAGTTGGAGGATCTCGATCGCCTACTTTACAAAAAAACTAGCGTCATGGCGGTGAACGCCGAGTATAACTGGCTGACAAAGCAAGTAAATTTAGAAAATGTACCGCTGGTAGGGACTAACACCCCACCCATTGGGACGGATGTTGTCTACGCGCGGTGGTACAACTCTCAAAGGCAACTCGTACAATTTTTCGGTACGACACCCCCATCTGAGCTAACTGTATCGCCTGGATTTTCCACGTTAGAAACTGTTAACAACGACACCCAGACAGCACCTACTCCTGTCTGGCTGCGCCAAGTGACTTTGCCTGTTTACCAAAGCGAGTTGTTAATTGGTTATCTGCAAGTCGCCATTCCACTCGCACCTACACAGCAAGAGCTAGCCCAATTACGATTAGTTTTATTGCTGATAGTACCAGTGACTATAGGAATTGTCGGCTTAGCTGGTTGGCTGCTGGCAGGGTTAGCAATGCAACCGATTCGAGACAGCTACGACCAACTCCAACGCTTTACGTCTGATGCTTCCCACGAATTACGAGCGCCACTAGCAGCAGTGATGAGCAATGCTCAAGTTGGAGTGATTTCCAAATCGAGCGATCCTTCACAACAGCGGCTGCGATTTGAGAAGATTGTCAAAGTGGCGAAGTCGATGGAGGCTTTGATTGGTCAGTTGCTATTTCTCGCAAGACATGAAGGGCAATTAACGACTCAGTCTTTGGTAGAGGTTGACTTGACAAGCTGGCTAAAAGAATTAGCAGATAATTATACTTCTCAGATCGCAACCCAAACCACAACCCAAAATGTAAATTTTGCCATCAAATTACCTCAACATACAGTCAAGGTGAAAATCGACTCAGACTTACTGCAACAAGCAGTTGTAAATTTGTTGAGTAACGCTTTTAAGTACACGCCAGCTGGCGGGAGCGTGCAATTACGACTTTTTACCCGTTTTCATCAAGCTGTAATTCAAGTTGAGGATAGCGGCATTGGCATTCCCCAATCGGATTTACCTCGGATTTTCGATCGCTTTTATCGTGTCGATTCTAAGCGAGCGCGTAAAACAGGCGGTTTTGGATTGGGGTTAGCGATCGCCCAACAGATCGTTCGCGCTCACGGCGGTGAAATTAACGTCAAAAGCGTTTCTGGGCAGGGTTCCACTTTTCAAATTCAACTCCCGCTGGCTTAGAACACTACCGCCTAATTGTCACTCTATCTCTTGGGTGGACTGCTCGGTTACGCTTAAAGAATTACACCTAAAGATAGATAAATAAAATACATAAACCCAACCAAGTTTACTAGTTCACAATTCATGCTATATGGAGCTAAAAAATAAGTTTTATAATTTTATTAGAGTCTTTTGGTTAACAACAACTCGAATATCAAATTAAAAGACAACTTCAGCTCCTGAACAACAACGGTCTCACACAAATGTGACGCAAAAGGTAGTGCGGTAGCGTTCGTGTCAGATTGTGCTGCCTCGGTAACGCAAATAAAGAGTTAGAAGTGTCTGCGTTTCAATCGCTCCAATTGTCTGATGAGATTCAGTCGCAGGTTGGGCAATTGGACAAGCTTCTTCAAAGGAGAAATCCCAATGAGCGATTTTTGCCCGATTAAGCGATTTGACCACCTTGAGTTCTATGTTGGGAACGCAAGGCAGGCAGCACTATTTTATTCCAAGTGTTTTGGATTCACGATCGCTGCCTATCGAGGACTAGAGACTAATAGTCGCGCCACTGCCTCATACGTACTAGAGCAAGGGGATATTCGCTTTGTTTTGAGTACGGGACTGCATCCAGAACATCCCATCTCTAAAAGCGTACTCAAACACGGCGACGGAATTGCCATTATTGCTTTAGAAGTCCCTGATGTTGTTAGCGCCTATCAAGAAACAACTCGACGAGGTGCGGTGGGAGCGATCGCCCCGACGGAAGCACAAGATAATTATGGAGTGTTACGCTACAGTGCGATTCATGCTTATGGCGATACCTTAATCGAGTTCGTCGATCGCAGTAATTATGCAGGTGTTTTTGCTCCTGGTTTTGAACCTCGGAATCTACATGCCAACCGCAAAGGAGTGGGACTGAAAACCATCGACCACGTAGTTGCAAATGTAGAACTAGGGGCAATGGAGAGGTGGACGCAGTTTTTTGCTGAGACGATGGGCTTTAACCTATTAATACATTTTGACGATCGCGCTATTTCTACTGAGTACTCAGCCTTAATGTCCAAAGTAATGCAGGACAGCACGGGTACGATTAAATTACCCATTAACGAACCAGCTTTAGGCAAGGGTAAATCTCAAATTGAAGAGTACTTGGAATATTACCACGGAGCCGGAATTCAACACGTTGCCTGCGCGACCGACAGCATCGTCGAGACAGTCACTCAGATGCGGGCAGCAGGAGTTGAGTTTCTCTCGACACCAAAAACGTACTACGAAAACTTAGAGGAGCGAGTAGGAAAAATCGAGGAGCCAATCGAGCGGCTAGCCGAGTTGGGCATCTTAGTAGATCGAGAAGAAGATGGGTATTTATTCCAAATTTTTACCCAGCCAGTACAAGACCGACCGACGCTGTTCTTTGAGGTCATTGAGCGACACGGAGCGCAAGGCTTCGGTGAGGGGAATTTCAAATCCTTGTTTGTCGCGATCGAACGCGAGCAAACGTTGAGAGGCAATTTGGCGATCGCCACGGTGTGAAACCATGACTTATTACTACTATTTGGGGAACATTCCTCACAAACGACACACTCAATTTCGTCAACTAAATGGCTCTCTGTATCACGAAGAATCGATCGGGCTTCGTGGCTTCTCAGGCGTGCAATCTTTGCTCTACCACCTGCATCCACCCACGCAAATTCAGAAAATTTGGATCGAGGGCAACGTAGAAATTCCCTACGAAGACCAAAGCCCCTTGCATCACCGCCACCTACGCACGGCAAATATGACAGCGAAAGGCGATGCTGTGGAATCGCGCATCCCCTTGATGGCAAATTCAGAGATTTGCATATCAGTCGCTTGCCCGACACGACCCATGCACTATTGGTATCGGTTCGCCTGCGGCGATGAAGTCATTTTCATCCATGACGGGAGCGGCATACTAGAAACTCAGTTTGGCAATCTCTTCTACCGACGTGGCGATTACTTGGTAATTCCCACGGGAGTTCTTTGGCGTATCCTCCCTGATGCAGCAGTCGAGCAGCGCATGTTGGTTGTAGAAGCTTACGGACACATCGAGCCACCAGCACGTTATCTCAATCGCTACGGTCAATTTCTCGAACACTCCCCCTACTGCGAGCGCGATATTCGTCCGCCAAACCAACTAATCGTCCACGATGAGGAAGGAGAATTTGAGGTTCGAGTCAAAGCTGGAAACCAGATTACTAGCTATCTCTACCACCATCATCCCTTAGATGTTGTGGGATGGGATGGGCATCTTTGGCCCTTTGCCTTCAACATCGAAGACTTTGAGCCAATTACAGGTCGGGTTCACCAACCGCCTCCAGTACATCAAACATTTGAAGCCCCCGGATTTGTTTTGTGTTCCTTTGTACCGCGTCTGTTTGATTATCACCCTTTAGCAATTCCGGCTCCATACAACCATTCCAACGTCGATTCAGATGAGGTGATTTACTACGTTGAGGGGAAATTTATGTCGCGTAAAGGAATTGAACGGGCATCGATTACCGTTCATCCCAGGGGTATTCCCCACGGTCCTCACCCAGGCATGTACGAGGGGTCAATTGGAAAAGAACGGACTGACGAACTCGCTGTGATGATCGATACCTTTCGTCCGCTGAAGTTGACACAGCACGCTCTTAAATTTGAGGACAAAGACTATTCGTATAGTTGGGTTAATCATTAGTCATTGGTCATCGATCATTCGTAACTGCTTCCTTGTCCCCCTTGTCCTCCTTGTCCTCCTTGTCCTCCTTGTCCTCCTTGTCCCCTCTACTCAAAAGCTCCATTACCGTTAGGAGTAATAAATTATGACTTCTCTTTTGACAACATCTTCAAGTAGATTAACTATTTCTGCGCGGATTGAGGAACGCTTGCGCCAAGGCGAACTGACTCAGGATCGAGTAGACGAGTTTAGAGATTTTCTGGTCGAAGTCGATCGCGAATTCATGCAGCACCGCATCATTACTAATAACGCCTATACCCGTTGGTTTCGCGAGGGTAGGGCTACAGATGAGGAGCTAGTCTACTTTATTCAACAGTTTTCAGTTTTTTCTAACCAATTTTTGATTGCAGCTTTACAAAAAGTCATTAATTCAGCGACGTTGCAACAATCGCGTGCTAGCCGAGAAATTTTGCTCAACGAGCTAGGCGTAATCTATCGCAAGCTAGGACAGACAGGTAGTAGCCGCGTTACCCAGAGTGCAGAAAAAGACCGCGAAGGCGATCCTGAACTGGTCAGCACTGAGGGTACAGTAGACGGTGGAATTTGCCGTTTTCAAGCAGCTCATTTTGAGTGGCTAGTTGGTGTTGCTGAGGGGTTAGGTCTGAGCTATGGCGACATTGGTAAGCGCAAGCAGGGTAGTCCGACAACTTTGCACTTCTGCGATGAATTAATCCGCCTCTACGGTAGCGCCGATCCGCAGATCGCTGAGGGTGCTAGCTTTGCAGTCGAAAACTGGGCGGCGGCTGGCTTTTGGCAAGAACTAGAAGATGGCTTAACGCGCATCAAGCAAACGCGACACCCGCACTTGCGCCTCGCGTTTTTCACCTGGCACAACCGTGTCGAAGCGCAACACGCCGGACACACGCTGGAGGAACTGGAGGAAGTTTATTTCAAACCAGACTTCGATCGCACCAAATTTATCCAAGGTGGTCGAGAAATTCTCGATGCGATCGCTGTCTTTTGGGACGGACTGAATTCAGTGACCAGTGACCAGTGACCAGTGACCAGTGACCAGTGACCAGTTAATTCTCGACTTACGTACGACTTATCAATTATGGCTAGCACGCTTTCCTTTCCCTATATTGGCACGATAAGCTCGATCCGAGCCTTTGTTCAGCTTTTTCGGCTGCCAGCTGGTATCCTCGCAGCTTTAGCAGGCTGTGCCACAATCTATGCTCTCGATGCCACAGTTGCACTACCGCAATACCTGCTGACGGCAATTATCTTAGTCTGCATAACCTCTGCTGCTTGCGGCATCAATGACTACTGGGATTTAGCTAAAGACCGCATCAGTCATCCCGATCGCCCTTTGCCTTCCGGTCGGCTTTCATTGCAACAAGCTTGGTGGGCTGCGGCAATTCTGTTCGGCTGTGCCGCGATCGCTGCTATCCCTTTAGGTTTGTCTCCCTTTGTTCTGGTTGCTATTAGTACTGTTTTGCTCTGGAATTATTCGCATCTTTTATCATACAATGGTATTTTTGGCAATCTACTTGTAGCTGCAACTATTGCGGCTTTGATTTTTCTGGGTAGTTTGGTTGCCTGCCGACCATTGGCAATGCTTTATCCAATGGGGTTTTTATTCTGCTATGCCTTGGCTAAAGAAATTGTCTGGGACGTGCATGATGCGGAAGGCGATCGCATTCAAGGGATTGTCACAGTTGCAAATCGGTGGGGAGATCGAGTGGCTTTCGCGATCGCTTGGGGTTTGCTGGGGGTGTTGATGGGTTCTATACCTGTGGCACTTCGCCTCTTATCGATGGCACGTCCCCTGTTATTTGCCACGTTCTCGGCGATCGCTTTATTGAGTCTGGGAATGGCGCTGGCGCACTACCAACAGCAACGTAGCGAGAGCGCTTACCAAAGATTTAACTTCTGGGAACGTATAGGTACGGCATTTGGAGTCATCGCCCTGTTAGGTACTGCATGAGAAGGCAGGAGGTGAACGGTGAAGCAATTATCGTTGGAGCAAATAGTAAACTGTGGAGTCGATCGACAGACAGCGATCGCAATTCTACCGCAAGTCGAGCGGTGGCTGGCTGCCTTACCTGCTGTGGAGTGTTGGCAGCAGCTAACTCGTCACATCCTCAAGCCCGATTGCCCCTTTGCATTGCACGAACTCCTTTACGAAACTACCTTCTCCGACTGGGACGCATCCCAGAAACCTGCTCCAGCTTGGTTTCCCTCTCAAGAAGAAATTGAGTCTACCAATATCGCTGCTTTAATGCATCAGTTGCAAATTGCCTCCTATCGAGAATTTCATGCTTGGTCGGTGCAGAATCGGGATCGGTTCTGGGAGATGACGATTCAACGATTGGGTATTCGTTTCCGGCAGAAGTACACTCAAATTGTCGATCTTTCGCGGGGGGTAGAATTTCCTCAATGGCTGGTAAATGCTCGTTTCAACATTGTTGAGAGCTGTTTTCAAGCGCCTGAAAATTCTCCCGCAATCGTCTTTCAACAGGACGGCGTGCTTTCCACCATGACCTATGGAGAGCTGCACGCCTTGAGCAACCGAGTTGCTAATGGGCTTGTGGACTGGGGCTTCCGTCCTGGCGATGCGATCGCGATCGCCATGCCCATGACTGCGGAATCTGTAGCGATTTACCTGGGAATTATTAAAGCTGGCTGCGTGGTGGTTTCTATCGCCGATAGTTTTGCTGCCAACGAGATCGCCGTCAGATTGCGTATAACTCAGGCAAAGGCAATTTTTACCCAAGACTATATTCAGCGTGGTAGCAAACAGTTACCCCTTTATACCAAAGTTATCGATGCCGATGCCCCTAAAGCAGTCGTGCTGTCGCTCGATATTTCCGTGTCTGGAACACTGCGTTCTGGCGATTTAGCTTGGCAGAAATTTCTCAGCTCAAACGAACGATTCGATGCCCTAGCCACCGCATCGGAAGCTTATACTAATATCTTATTTTCCTCTGGCACTACGGGAGAACCCAAAGCTATTCCTTGGACTCAAACAACACCGCTCAAATGTGCAGTTGACGGACACTTGCACCAAGATATTCACCCTGGAGATGTCGTAGCCTGGTCAACCAATCTAGGCTGGATGATGGGACCTTGGCTGATTTATGCCAGTTTAATTAATCGGGCAACTATTGCTCTCTACTACGACGCACCCACCGAGAGAGGATTCGGTCAATTTATTCAAGCGGCACGGGTGAATATGTTGGGGGTAGTACCAAGTCTAGTCAGCATTTGGAAAACAACTGCTTGTATGCAAGGGCTGGATTGGAGTGCGATTAAAGCATTCAGCTCGACGGGTGAATGTTCCAATCCACAGGACATGCTGTTTTTGATGTCTCTAGCAGGATACAAGCCGATTATCGAATACTGTGGTGGGACTGAGATTGGTGGAGCCTATATCACTGGCACGCTGGTACAGCCTGCGGCTCCTGCAACTTTCACAACCCCTGCATTAGGATTAGATTTTATTATTCTCGAAGGCGATCGCCCTACCAACAAAGGCGAGTTGTTTATTATCCCCCCTTCCATCGGACTTTCTACCACATTACTCAACAAAGACCATCACCACGTCTATTTCGCCGATACCCCCTCTCTTCCGTCTGCTGTCAGGGCGGGTTTATCAGACCAATTCCCGAATCAACCAGTTACCCCCCAAGTAAACCCGCCTCTACTCTCCCTGCGCCGTCATGGAGATTGGATCGAACATCTCCCCAATGGGTATTATCGCGCTTGCGGTCGCGTTGATGACACGATGAATTTGGGAGGCATCAAGGTCAGCGCGGTGGAAATCGAGCAAGTCCTCAATTCTGTAGCAGGAATTTATCAAACTGCCGCGATCGCTGTCTCTCCTCCAGAAGGGGGTCCTAGCCAGTTGGTCATTTTTGCGGTGGTTGCACCAGATCGACAGCAGGACAAAGCAACGCTCAAAACCCAGTTACAAAAGGCGATCGCTTCGCAGCTCAATCCCCTGTTCAAGATTTACGATCTGGCGATCGTTGATGCTTTACCTCGTACTGCCTCAAATAAAGTGATGCGACGTGCATTGCGCGATCGGGCTTCTAGCACAAGCGTATTTAACAAATGACTAATGACCAATGACGAATGACAACCATATCGCGCTAATCTTATGAATGACTGAGATTGCCATATGTCCAAATTCAAAGTTTTTGTGACTCGTCGCCTGCCGATCGCCTTAGATCGACTTGACCCAATTGCTGATGTCGAAGTTTGGTCGGAGCGCCAACCACCTCCTGATGACGTGTTACTGGAAAAGATCGGCGCGATCGATGGCTTGCTGTGCCTGCTTACCGACCAGATCGATCGACACTTAATAGAGGCAGGAACGTCACTCAAGGTCATTAGCCAAATGGCAGTTGGCTACGATAACATTGACATCCCAACTGCGACTGCCAGACATCTTCCCGTAGGTCACACGCCTGATGTTTTGACAGATGCGACCGCAGACTTTGCTTGGACGTTGTTGATGACAGCAGCACGGCGAGTTGTGGAGGCAGATCGGTTCGTGCGTGCGGGTCAGTGGCAGACTTGGGAACCGGACTTGTTGCTAGGAGCGAATATTGCTGGAGCTACTTTAGGTATTGTCGGTTTGGGGCGGATCGGTCAAGCCGTAGCTCGCCGTGCCAAAGGGTTTGACATGCGCATTTTGTATGCAGATCGACAGCGTTTGGACATAGAACAATCTCTCGGTGCAGAGTGCGTGACATTCGATCGCCTGCTGCAAGAGTCAGATTTTGTGACGATTCACGCTCCTTTGACTGAAGATACTTACCATCTTTTTAGCCAGCCGCAATTTCAATGCATGAAGCGATCGGCAATTTTAATTAACACGGCACGAGGACAAATTGTAGACTCAGAGGCTTTGTATCAAGCACTGAAAGAGCGACAAATCGCTGCCGCTGCTCTGGATGTCACCGATCCAGAACCTATTGCGCCTCAAAGCTTGTTGCTGACGTTGGATAACCTGATGATTACACCTCATATTGCTAGTGCCAGCCGTCCGACACGAGAAAAAATGGCAAGCATGGCGATCGCCAATCTCGTTGCTGGACTTAGGGGCGATCGTCTGCCACATTGCGTTAATCCTGAAGTGTATCAATAGCGATCGCCAGAAAAAAGACAGCATTTGGATAGTGCGATCGGTATTTTCGTTTGAGGAAAAATTATGCGTGACTGGCTGGATTAGATCGATCGAGGGGAGACGTGTATCTTAAGTTAAGTTTATTGCCAATCGCCTCGGGGTGAGTGCTGAATGCAATTCGATCTACAATTCATTGAAATGTCCTAGTTTTTATAGCAAAAATCCTTTTTACAAGTGCAGATTGTCAGTTGAAATCATGTTAGCTCAGTCAATTTTATTACTTAACTGCTTGCAGTAGTTGCATGTAAAATTAGATTTCGCTGTAATTTTATACCTTTAGGTGGATTGCAAAATTGAAACTGATGCGATCGAAGATACATCTTGAATTCGGTTGCAAACCTCCGCGATCGGCAGATATTATGTCATCGGCAGACGAATGATACATTTCTTAAAAACCCGCTGTTCTAATGAACTTAAACAAGCTAAGGCGTAAGCGAGGGATCGTTTTAACTCGTGAAGGATGGCAAAAGTTTCAGAACGCAAAACTAGAGTTAGAGTTTCATGAAAAGTATGGGGAAAAATTTACACTAGAAGAATTAAGCGGACGCACTCAATTAACAACTGCTACCCTCGCCAAAATACTAACTCGTGAAGAAGGGGTTGACAAGCGAACCCTAATTAATTTATTCACAGCATTTAACTTAGAGCTGAATACAAGTGACTATTCACAGCCTAGCCTAGATGCAAAGCAACCAGAATGCACGATCGCATTTACACATCAAGACTGGGGGGATGTGATTGATGTATCCATCTTCTACGGACGTGCGGCAGAACTAGCCACGTTAGAGCAATGGATTATCGAAAGTCGCTGCCGAGTCGTAACGCTGTTGGGTGTGGGAGGCATTGGTAAATCTACTCTAGCTGCTAAGTTAGCAGAACAAGTTAAGGATAAATTTGAGTTTTTTCTTTGGAGATCTTTGTCCAATGCTCCATCACTCAAAGATCTTCTCGATAGCTTGCTGCAATTTTTCTCCAACGAGCAACAGGTTGAAACCGCTTTGCCAGACAATAATAGTCGGAGATTGTCGCAACTGATCGATTATTTACAAAAATACAGATGTCTACTATTACTCGATAACACTGAAACAATTATGCAATGTGGCGTTCAAACTGGGCGCTACTGTCAGGGATGTGAAGATTACGGTCAGCTTTTCAAACGGTTGGGAGAAGTTCCCCATCAAAGCTGCGTGCTGCTTACTAGTAGGGAAAAACCTAAAGAATTAGCCTTATTAGAAGGAGAAGCACTACCTGTTCGATCGCTACAACTGAGTGGTTTAAGTAAGTTAGAAGTAGAAAAAATCTTTCGCCTCAAAGGAATCTCCGGTTCTGACAAAGAATGGCAAACATTAGCCGAGCGCTATGCAGGCAATCCACTAGCATTAAAAATTATTGCTACGACTATTGGCGATATTTTTAATGGCAGCATATTAGAATTCTTGCAACAAACTACTATTGTATTTGGCGAACTACGCGAACTTTTAGAACAACAAGTTGAACGGTTATCAGATATAGAGAAAGAGTTAATCTATTGGCTAGTCATCAATCGAGAACCAGTCTCGATATTGCAATTACAAAATGATATTTTCTCTCAGTTAACATTGACAAACTTGTTAGAGGCTTTGGAGTCGTTAAGGAGGCGATCGCTAGTTGAGAAAAGTGCGGCGCTTTTCACCCTCCAGCCTGTAGTCATGGAGTATGTGACGGCTCAATTGATTGGATTGATTTGTGCAGAAATAGTCAATCAAAAGATTGTCATTCTGAGAAAGATAGCTTTATTAAAAGTACAGAGTCAAGAGCGGGTAAAAGCTGTTCAAATTAGCTGTCTGATCGAGCCAATTCTAGAAGAACTACTGACTATTTTTAGAACCAAAAGTCAGATTAAGCAACGGCTATCTCAACTTTTAGCTAAGTTAAGAATAGAGTCTCCACACGAAGCGGGATATACAGCGGGCAATCTGCTCAATCTACTTTGTTATCTCCAGACAGATTTAACGAATTATGACTTTTCTCATCTGAATATTTGGCAAGCCGATCTGCGCCAACGCACCTTACACAATGTAAATTTCGCCTACGCCGATCTCTCCAAATCTATATTTACTAAATCCTTTAGTAATATTTCCGCGATCGCCTTTAGTTACGATGGTAAAGTTGTGGCTGTGAGTGACGCTAGAGGCGAGATTTGCTTATGGCGAGAATTTATTGATGGCGAACAAATTTTGACCTTGCAAGGACATACAGATTGGGTGCAAGCGATCGCCTTTTGTCCCGATCGCGAACTCATTGGGAGTGTTAGTACTGACCAAACTTTAAGATTATGGAATATCAGCACTGGTCAATGTCTGAGAACTTGGCAAGGGCATTCTGAAAGAATACACTCAGTAGCATTTAGTCCCCAAGGTCATGCGATCGCTAGTAGTAGCGACGATCGCACGGTAAAGTTGTGGGATATCAGCACTGGTGAATGTATTAGGACAATGCAAGGACATACAGACTGGGTGTTTTCAGTCACATTTAGTCCTCAAGGTCATATCTTGGTCAGTGGTGGCAGAGATCGCACGATTCGCTGTTGGGATGTCAACACTGGTCGAATTGTGCAAACTTTACAGGGGCATACTGATTGTATCCGCACAGTTGCTTTCTGTCCTGATGGACAAACTTTTGCCAGTGGTTGTGACGATCGCACGGTGAAAATTTGGGATGTTAGTACTGGGAAATGTTGCCAAACCTTGCACGGACATACGGGTTGGGTGTTGTCAGTATGCTATAGCCCAGATGGACAAATTCTTGCTAGCAGTAGTAGCGATCGCACCATTAGATTGTGGCGTGCTGTCACTGGTGAGTGTATCAAAGTTTTGTCAGGACATACTGGAGCAATTCAGTCAACTACTTTTAGCCCCGATGGTAACACTCTAGCCAGTAGCTGTGACGGTCAAACAGCTATGTTATGGGATGTTAGTACTGGAGAAGCCTTGAGAACTGCACGAGGATATCACGACGGTGTCTGGTCGGTAGTCTTTAGTCCCGATGGTAAAACTATAGCGACTAGCGACAATAACCAGAAGGTGAAGCTGTGGGATACCAGCACTGGTCAATGTCGCAAAGCTTTGCAAGGACATACGGGTTGGATCAGAACAGTTACCTTTAGTCCCGATGGACAAACTTTTGCTAGTGGCTGTGACGATCGCACAGTAAAAATTTGGCATACCAGCAATGGGCAATGCTGCCAAACTTTGGAAGGTCATGCTAGTCGGGTAAAATCAATTACCTTCAATCCTCAAGGAAACGTTTTAGCTAGTGGTAGTGACGATCGCACAGTGCGACTCTGGAATCTTAGCACTGGACAATGCGTGAATGTTTTGGAACATACTCATGGAGTGTGGTCTGTTGCCTTTAGTCCTCAAGGTAAAATCTTAGCCACTGGCTGCGACGACCAAAAATTATGGTTGTGGGATTGTAGCAGTGGCGAATGCGACAAGATTCTCCAAGGTCACGCGGGTTGGATATTGTCAGTGATTTTCTTACCGATCCCCCCAACCCCCCTTGAAAAGGGGGGCGAAGAGGGAATCTTGGCTAGTGGCAGTAAAGATAAAACTGTGAGATTATGGGATGTTAGCACTGGTCAGTGTCTCAAAATTTTAGAGGGACATACAGGTTGGGTAACATCAGTTGCCTGCTCTGCGCAAGCACCTGCGGCAAACAGTCGAGATAGCCCAAATCTGTTGGCTAGTGGTAGCACTGACGCAACTGTCAAATTGTGGAATGTTAGCACTGGTGAGTGTGTCAAAACTTTTCAGGGACACACTCACTGGATTCGGTCAGTTGCATTCTGCCCTCAAGGTAAAATTCTGGCTAGTAGTAGCGAAGACGAGACAGTTAAGCTGTGGGATATTTCGACTGGTGAGTGCATCAGAACTCTTAGGAGTAAAAAGCCTTACGAAGGCATGAACGTTACTGGCGTTACAGGTTTAACAGTAGCAGCGATCGCCTCTTTAAAAGCTTTAGGCGCAGTTGAGCATCTAGAAGAATAGTCACTAGGGGGTGAGTGAAGCATGGATAACTCGGCACTTGTCTCCCTAGTTAATCTTTGCTTTACTTAAAAACCCAAATTTGTCTACCACCTATAAATAGATTTTTATCAAAAAATACATTAGAATTATTGAGAAAAAGTCTCTAAAAATCCGAACCTTGGTGCAAATAGACCTATCTGCATCGAGTTTCGGAAATTTTTCTGGATGCAACTCGTCTAAATCTAACCAAACAGCAGCAAATTCCAGTAGGGCTAAGAGTATAAAAAAACACTTGATTTGTCTATGGACTTGCTAAAACCAAAACGCAGTCGAGGTGTTATTCTCACTCGTGAAGGATGGCAAAAGTTTCAGCAAGCAAAACTCGCTTTAGAAATACTGGAGAAGGCTGGCAACAAGTTCACGCTGGAAGAATTAAGCGATCGCACGGGTTTAACGACTGTTACTCTGGGAAGAGTAATGAGTTGTAAAGAAGCAGTTGACAAGCGCACGCTTGTCAGCTTGTTTATGTCATTTAATCTAGAGTTGCAAAAAAGCGACTATGTTAACCCCAACCAAGTTAACACAAACCAAAATTTGGAGGAGCCGCTAGAAGTTCAGGTTACTCCTAAGCGACAAGATCTCAAAGAAGCAATTTGCGTTTCAGTATTCTACGGGCGTATAGAAGAAATTGCCAAGTTGGAGCAATGGGTGCTGAAAGATCGCTGCCGAGTGGTGGCACTATTGGGCATGGGGGGAATTGGTAAAACTTCTCTGGCTGTCAAGCTGGCAACACAAATTCAGGATCGGTTTGAATACGTCCAGTGGATTTCGCTACGAGACGCGCCACCTGTCGAGACTGTTTTGGCTCAAGCGATCCAATTTTTATCTGATGAGCAAGAAATAGATTTATCAGAAAGCATTGGTGAGAGAATATCGCGATTGCTTTTCTACTTGCGATCGTCTCGCTGTTTGCTGATTCTCGACAATGCCGAGTCGATTTTGTGTAGTGGTAGTCGAGCCGGACAATATCAGGAAGGATATGCAGGTTATGGGGAACTGTTAAAAAGGGTGGGAGAAACTCCCCATAATAGCTGCTTGCTGTTGACAAGTCGGGAAAAACCTAAAGATTTAGTCCCGCTTGAAGGCAAAGGATTGCTCGTGCGATCGCTTCCATTGAATGGTCTGAAGGCGACGGATGGGGAGAAAATCTTTAGAATTAAGGGGGTTTCTGGAGCGATCGAAGAATTAGAAGTACTGGTCGATCGCTATGCAGGGAATGCTTTAGCATTAAAAATAGTGGCGACGACGATTCAAGATGTATTTGATGGTAGTGTTTCGGAGTTTTTGAAACACAATACCGTAGTTTTTGGCGATATTCACGAACTTTTAGAGCAGCAGTTTGAGCGGTTAATAGATTTAGAACAGGCGATCGTCTACTGGCTAGCGATTAGTCGAGAACCAGTTTCACTGTCAGAATTGCGATCGGATTTTGTCACGCCAGTATCGCCAGCAAAATTTATAGAAGCTGTAGAATCTCTGTCACGGCGAAGTTTAATTGAAAAAACTGAGGCGCTTTTCACCCTCCAGCCTGTAGTCATGGAATATGTAACTGAGCGATTGGTGGCTCAGGTTTGTTTGGAGATTTGTAGTGAAAAAATTACTCTGTTCAATTCCTATGCCCTGATGAAGGCTCAAGGCAAAGACTATGTTAAGGATACTCAAATTCGCTTAATTCTTCAACCAGTTAGCGATCGCCTGTTGAGTATATTGAGAACGAAAAAAAGTCTAGAAAAGCAGCTAAATAAAATTAGAGTAACGCTGCAAGAGCGATCGCCATTAGAACCTGGGTATGCAGCAGGAAATATTCTCAATTTGCTTTGTCATCTGGAAACTGACTTAAGTGGCTATGATTTTTCTAACCTAAGTGTTTGGCAAGCAGACCTACAGCGGGTGAAATTGCACGATGTCAATTTCCAAAACGCCGATTTAGCTAAATCTAGTTTTGCTGAAACTTTTGGTGGTGTTGCATCGGTTGCTTTTAGCCCTGATGGTAAACTTTTGGCTATGGGCGATAGCAATGGCGAGATTCGCTTGTACCAAGTTGCAGATGGCAAACCAGTCCTCACCTGTCAAGCACATAATAACTGGGTTACATCACTTGCTTTTAGTCCTGATGGCAGTACCCTTGCTAGTGGTAGTAGCGACAGCAAGGTAAAGTTGTGGGAGATCGCCACAGGTCAATGCCTTCATACCTTACAAGGACATGAGAATGAAGTGTGGTCAGTTGCATGGAGTCCAGATGGTAATATATTAGCCAGTGGCAGTGACGACTTCTCGATTCGGTTGTGGAGTGTCCACAATGGTAAATGCCTTAAAATCTTCCAGGGACATACAAATCATGTAGTCTCGATTGTCTTCAGTCCTGATGGAAAGATGCTAGCCAGTGGTAGTGCTGACAATACTATCAGGTTGTGGAATATCAATACTGGTGAATGTTTCAAAACTTTTGAGGGACACACTAATCCAATCCGCTTGATAACCTTTAGTCCTGATGGACAAACACTGGCGAGTGGCAGTGAAGACCGCACAGTAAAGTTATGGGATCTCGGCAGTGGTCAATGCCTCAAAACTTTCCAGGGACATGTTAATGGAGTATGGTCGGTTGCTTTTAATCCGCAAGGCAATCTTCTAGCCAGTGGCAGTCTCGACCAGACAGTCAAGTTGTGGGATGTCAGCACTGGTGAATGCCGCAAAACCTTCCAGGGACATTCTAGTTGGGTATTTTCAATTGCTTTCAGTCCACAGGGCGATTTCCTAGCCAGTGGTAGTCGCGACCAAACGGTAAGGCTATGGAATGTTAATACGGGTTTCTGCTGCAAAACTTTCCAAGGGTATATCAATCAAACACTCTCGGTTGCCTTTTGTCCAGATGGGCAGACTATAGCCAGTGGTAGTCACGACTCTTCGGTTCGATTGTGGAATGTTAGCACTGGTCAAACTCTGAAAACTTTTCAGGGACATCGGGCTGCCGTGCAGTCAGTTGCATGGAGTCCCGATGGTCAAACGCTAGCCAGTGGCAGTCAAGACTCCTCGGTTCGATTATGGGATGTCGGCACTGGTCAAGCCTTGAGAATTTGCCAAGGACACGGGGCTGCAATCTGGTCGATTGCGTGGAGTCCTGACAGTCAGATGTTGGCAAGTAGCAGCGAGGATCGAACAATAAAGTTGTGGGATGTCAGCACTGGTCAAGCTCTAAAAACTTTTCAGGGGCATCGTGCTGCAATTTGGTCAGTTGCTTTTAGTCCGTGTGGGAGAATGCTAGCAAGTGGCTCTTTAGACCAGACTCTCAAGCTGTGGGATGTTAGCACCGATAAATGTATTAAAACACTTGAAGGACATACGAACTGGATTTGGTCGGTTGCATGGAGTCAAGATGGTGAGCTGATAGCAAGTACCAGTCCAGACGGAACCTTAAGATTATGGAGTGTCAGCACTGGTGAGTGCAAAAGAATAATACAAGTAGATACGGGTTGGTTGCAATTAGTTGCCTTTAGTCCAGACAGCCAAACGCTAGCAAGTAGCAGTCAAGATTACACCCTCAAACTCTGGGATGTCAGCACTGGTGAATGTCTCAAAACTTTGCTAGGACATACGGGTTTGATCTGGTCAGTTGCATGGAGTCGAGATAACCCAATTTTGGCTAGCGGTAGTGAGGATGAGACAATAAGATTGTGGGATATAAAAACGGGTGAGTGTGTAAAAACTCTGAGAGCTGAGAAACTCTACGAGCGCATGAACATTACAGGGGTTACAGGTTTAACCCAAGCGGCAGTGGCGACGCTGAAAGCGTTGGGGGCAGTTAATTAATAATATTTGGCAGATGTAATTCATGGTTAGACAAACTACGTCAACAAGTTGAACAAAAATCAGCAGTTTTGTAACCTGTGTTCGTTAGGTTTTGCTTGTGTACTCGCTGTCGCTCTTACGGTTTTAACTGTAAGATAAAAAATTTGCAATCAGAGATTGTAGTGTAAATCACATAGAGTTTTGATGGATAAAGCTATCGCTCTACCCATCCTACAACTGAGCGTAACGACCTACTAAAAGATATCGATTGCTGGCTAAGCCTGCTTTATTAAGCGAACAGAAGTGAAATCTATCAGTGAGCAGTTTCGAGATCGTTTGGCAGTCCTTGTGCGAATTCCTGGAAGAAAATGCTTTCCAAATCAAACTCCATGTCATCCAAGATCTTGAAGATGCTCTCAGTTAGGCTGCTTGTATCATAATTGCAATCCAAAGATTGCCGATCGATCGCTGTAGCTGTTAAAGTTGCCATGATTTTCTCCTTGTAATTGAGTAGTTTTGTTGAGAGTGTTGTGGACGAGTTTTGGTTGTACGCGAATAGCTGATAATTAGATTTCATCAGTGTTTGTTTGCTCTAATGCTTTCAACACATGCGCTAGTTCCTCCTCTGATATGTAATCTTCACTAGGCGGGCTGAAACACAGCAGTGCAGTCTCGTAGCAAGCTCTTGCCACTTGGACACGCTCATCAGACGTAAGCTCAGTCATCATATCCACTGTCTCGTCTACGTGTCCGACATCATTACCAATACCACTATGTACCCGCAAGCAACGAGTGGCATGGGTATTAGGTAGCAGCAAAGCCTCTACCCTTTGGATGTAATCTTCTTTGATCCCCATAGCTAAACGCTCCATTGTATAAGAATAACCAGCACAACCAATTGGATCTCTTGCCTGTACGCTCCGAGTGAAATAATTTACCAAAGTTGCTGCTGCTGGGGGAACAAGTTCTTTCACCACAGCCTCAGCCTTATATCCCATTGACTGAATATCGAGCAGGGCAAGTCGGTCGTGACCCGCTTCCTCACTGGCTTTTTGTGCAGCCCACCCAGCTAGAACCATGCGTCCGGCTGAAGCGAAGCGCCAAGCAGCTGTCTCCATCAGTTGTTGCGTGGGTTGGCATAGATGATAAGAACCTGCTAGTCGCCATACCCAACGTGTGGGGGTCAAGGCTGGTGGTCTGCGGCGAGTCTTCACCCGACTCCAAGCTAACGCTATTGCTCCATCCAACTGCTTTTGAGTTTTAGCTTTGTTGCTTGCGTCAACTGACTTTTCAGTGAAGATAATGCCTTGTTTTGCAGAACTAGGTTGATGCACCCAACTGCGTTTAGTGGTCTTCACTATTGTTGTATCAGCCGCAAAACCCGTCGATGCATCATCAGTTGCAGATTGTTGGTTACTATTAGGCTGGCTATTATTAGATGTATACTGCCAAGAGCGGCTAGCAGTTTTCACCACCGTTGTATCAGCTACGAAACCCGCTGATTCAGCACTCTTGAAAGAAGTCATGTCACTTGGCGATGGTATAGAAATCTCAGATGTTTGTTCGCCAGCCTCAAACTGTTCGGTCATTTGCACTTCCTCGGTTTGATGTTTAGCGTTCATTGTTAGCGAACTAGCTCCAATAAAGGTTGACAAACAGCTTTAATCGTGCATCAAAAAGTATTGGACGACTTTCCTCATCTCTAAATAGCAGATTTATTTGCGATTATGAGGACAAGATACGTAGTGCTGCTGTTGATTTCGCCTTGCCTTCTCGAATGCGTCTATCGAGAGAGGCGTTATGAATTTCAGTTTGCTAGCTTCAAGATAATTTTCCAAGCAAAGATAACAAAGTTAAGGAAAAAACTTGAAGTTGTGGATCTCAACAGCAGCTCAAAGCTAAAGCTGGGAATAGTTTCAACTACCCAAAAGTTTACAAAAATGCAAATTTTTATAATTTCTTAACTTTCTTAAGTTTTAGTTTGTCGGCTTAACTTGCTTAAATTTTAAAACTTTATAAAATTAACGAGTTGAGTAGATCGCAACAGTTTAGTTTGTCAAATATTAGTGATAAGGTATGATTATTTTACTGTGGCGATCGCGACATAATCGCCACAGAGGATACAATAACGCTTCAGTCACAGCTATGCGATCGCCAAAAGTTAAGCAAGCAATCTAAGCAATTTCTTGAGTATCGATAAAAAAACTAACTTTAAGAACGTTAGCCAATTCTAGCGTTTAGAGTAGCTAATTGCTGAAATCCTTTTCAGATGGAAGTTAGAGCAACTTCTAGCAGAAGGATTAAATAGAAATTTCAATTTTTTGCTTATCTTTTTTATCTTTACTTGCTAAAACCCGACCCAAGTAGCACATTGGTAGTCACTGGCAACAATTTACACGCAGACAGCAAACTCTACAGTCAACCAAAGGATTGACGTCAACACAACTCAGCTTCTACTCTCTCACATGGTAGAGGTTTTTAGGTGATGCAGCGGTTTAATTACTACAGAGACTTGCTTACAGATTATTCCAAGCCAGATTTGATTTCCAACGAGTTAGCGGTAAAGCTACTCAACGATGCAGAAGCATACATATCTCTGCGCGAGGAGACACTTCCTCAAATTACCACAAACTACAGCCTAGTACAAATAGAACGAGAAAACAAAGATTGGTGGTCAACGCATTGTGAAGCTTGGCGACAAGGGCGGGCTGATATTTTAGCAAGGGAGTACACTGATGAACTGGTATACCTTTGTGCGGACGGACCTTTTTACGGCAGAATCGCAGCGAAGCACAGAGAAGAACATTGGTGGGCAATTACCGCTCAACCGGGTGTCACGATGAGTTGGCCCATTGTCATGTTCCATGATGAAGTTGTCTATACGGAATGGTGCTGTATAGATAACGAGAGCAATGAAACAATTGCTAGAGGGAATGAGACTATACTACGACGCGGACACCGAGGCGGCTGCTATTTGAAAAGCTCGCATTTAGATTTTTCTCGCGATGTTTATGCACCAAGCGAATTTTTGTACTGGCTCAGACGCGAACCAGAAACTTAGTAGTTATTCGGACACAAAGCTAACTCAAAGCATTGTTTTTAAGTATTGAGGAGTGAAAGAATTTCAAATTTGATTGAATGTAGGAAAAGCTAAGAATAAAGTTGTAGTTTCTTTAAGTAATGGGTGTGATTTTATGAACTCTAATCGCTTACTTGAGAGCCAAGAATTCCACACTGTCGATATAGACTCGCTGATTGAAAATGCTAGGATGGTAGGATTTCAAAAGTTCTTGCTTCAGTCTCATCCTCTTTTGAGTAAAGTTTTTGAATTTATCGAAGCACGTTATTGCGATTCAATTAGTCTGCGAGAGGTGGCTGAAGCGGTTGGTCGTTCTCCGGCGTACTTGACTGACCTGGTGCGACGGGAAACCGGAAAAACTGTGCTGAGCTGGATTGTGGAACGCCGCATGGCAGAAGCACGCTGTCTATTACTTGAAACTGGTCAGTCAGTAGAGCAGATTGCTGAAGCAGTAGGTTATTTTGATAGACGGCATTTCAGTCGCTTGTTTCTCCGGTTCCACGGATTGACTCCACAAGCTTGGCGGAGAAAATATCAAAGTAGGAGCGTTCCACTTTTGCAAGTAGACCTGAAAGAGGAAAAGCCAAGCAATCTGATTGAGCAAAGAGCCAAAACTATAACTGCTGTAGAAGCTCAAAGACTACAGGTTTGTATACAAGAGATTGTTGAGATTCTGTATCAGAACATAACAATTGGTCAAGAGAACTTGAATGAGGCATTTCTGTAGAAACTTGTAGATGCTATTTATTGGGGGTTGTTCAAATCATGAACCAACATCTATTTCACGATGAAATTACTCTGGCAGAACAAGCAGAAGAATTAGCAAAAAAGGCAATTAAGTTAGGATTAATCCCAAGTTTTGTTGTTCGACATTTTCCAGATAGTTGGGAATTCTATATCCCTAACGAAAAGGAATCTGCTGCTCTGACTCCAGAAGAAGCATATCTTCAGTTAAAGAAACTAACTGGAAATTTTAGCAAGTAGAGACGGAATAAATCTGCTAGTCTTCACTTCAATTGAGAACCAGAAAAAAGATAGCAGACTTGTCCCCAAAGTTTAGCCCTTGTGTTTGTATTTAGAGAGACATAAACTAATACAAAGTCACGTTCCTAACAACCAATAGACGGAAGCAGTGCGGAACGTATTGTGTATACGATCTATGTCTTTCACAATACGTTCCGCTTTTTCATATTTATGAAAATACAATTGGTCAGCCAATCGAGAGCTGAGAAAAACTAGTTTTTATTTAACCTTGTTTATTTAAGTCGCGATGACCGTAGACGGAGTACGCCTTGTTTCAATCAATCGAGTTGATGAGAAAAATGGCAAAAATTATCCAAATCGACTTCAAGCGCGATCGCTCGCAGAAGAAAACAGCTAGTAGCAGAACAGTTATGCTAGATTTTACCCAAGCGCTTGCTCAAGTTCCGGGGCTAATCCAGAAAATTTGGATGATTAACAACGAAAATACTTCAAAAGCAGGGGGTATTTATTTGTTTGAGGATGAAGCGAGTGTTTTTGATTATTTTAACGGACCAATATTTAATCGGATTATCAGCGATCCAAACTTTGAAGAGATTGTCGTTAAATCATTCGAGCTTAATGAAAAATATAGCTTTCTAGCCGAAGGTTCTGTTACCGATCTACTCAGAGGTTTAAGTGGTTTCAAGTCAAATAGTTTTAAAACTAGTGAAAGTATTTTGTTTCAATAAGAAATATTTTATGTTTCATGACTGTATTAGTGTAAATGCGATGGACTGAATCTGACAATTTGATTTAGTAGGAAAATTGTAACAGATGGCTCTCATATTTGCTCCTCCACAAACTCAGCGTTCTCTAAAGCTTCTTTGTTGCTATGTGAATAGCACTCGAAAGATTCAGATTCTCCGAATTGCAAATGTTTCGTATTGTCACTTTGAGCGCGTTATTTTCTCAGGTCAACGTATTTTATTTGAGGCTCCGAGAAATGCTCATTTAGAAATCCATACATGCGACATGTGCAGTGCTATTTTGTCGGATAAGATACCCTGCGATCGCCTCCGAATAGATTGACTGGCAGCGCTCTTTTGAGTAAATTTAAGCTGGATCAGAGAAGGCGATCGTAAAAATAAATGTTGCTACGACTAAACTAATAAATTCATTAACAAAAATATAGAAATAAGTTTTTAAATATACGTATTTGTTTGCCCGCTTTCCTATAGTTATCCATTTAGCGAGGTCTTAAGCAATGTCCATGCAAGATATGGTTAAAGGTGTAGAGAAGTTCCGAATCAATTACTTTTGCTCTCACCAAGAGATGTTTGGGCGGCTGGCTCAAGGTCAGGCTCCCCAGGTACTTTTTATCACTTGCTCTGACTCTCGAATCGATCCAAATCTAATTACTCAAACTCAACCAGGCGAACTATTTGTCATTCGCAATGTTGGTAACATCATTCCACCTTTTGGTACTGCAAATTTTACTGAAGCAGCAGCAATTGAATATGCGATTCAGGCTTTAGGAATAAAAGATATTATTATTTGCGGTCATTCTCACTGCGGCGCTATGAAGGGATTGTTGCAGTTAGGCAGCCTCTCTCAAGAGATGCCTTTGGTTTACGAATGGTTACACCATTATGCAGCAGCCACTCGTCGCCTAGTTCAGGATAACTATCAAGAATATGAAGGCGAAGAACTTTTAAGTCTTACCGTTAAGGAAAACGTTTTGACGCAGATAGAAAACTTAGAGACTTACCCAGTTATTCGCTCTCGACTGCGATCGGGGCAACTCTTTCTTCATGCCTGGGTTTATGAGATTGAGAGTGGAAATGTTATTGCCTACAATGCCAACTTAGGTCAATTTGTCCCGATTAAAGACCCACTACCTGTACCTGACCCCATAGCTAGCGCACGCTCAGGTTTATCGGAGTTAATGGAGTTTTAAAATATGAGCTTTATCAAGCCTAGTAATGCTTTAGAGCAGTGCAAGCGTTTGCTCAATAAGGCAAGAAACACATTTAAAGGAAAGCATCACCTGTACACTGGTGAAACACTAAATTGGTTTCAAGTCATTTTACGGCTTGAAAGAACAGTTATTCCAGTCATTTTTCCTTGGGTACTTTTTTGTAGTGGATATGGTTTTTTCATATCATTAATTCACTATTTTGACACGGATATAGTATTTCCCGAAAAAAATGGTGTTATTACTAATGCCATTTTAAGTTTCAATGTGGGTCTAACTTTATTGTTAGTTTTTCGCACGAATACAGCTCACGATCGCTTTTGGGAAGCCCGCAAACTTTGGGGAAGGCTAGTTAATACGGTTCGGAACTTAGCTCAGGGAATTTACATAGTTATCAAAAATAGCTCGCCTCAAGAAAAAGTAGAAAAAGAGGCAATACTCAAGCTATTAGTTGCTTTTCCAATTGCCATGAAATTACATCTAAGAGCAGAGCCAGTGGACAAGCAATTAGCCTCATTGATGTCAAAAAATCAGTACTTTCAACTCAAAACCGTTCGTCATTCTCCACTACAGATTGCCTTTTGGCTCAGGGATTATCTACAACATCAGTATGAACGTAACTGTGTGAATATTTATCAATTAACTGCCTTACACGCTCTGTTAGATGAGTTGATCGACATTTTGGGAGGCTGCGAACGCATTTTGAAAACACCACTACCTTTAATCTATTCCATTAAATTTAGACTACTGGTATTAATCTATTGTTTGATATTACCGCTAGAATTAGTGAAAAACTTGACTTGGTGGACTGGGTTAATTATGGCTTTTGTCAGTTTCACTTTGTTAAGTATTGAGCAAATTGGCTCGGAGATAGAAGAACCTTTTGGTTACGATGCCAACGATCTACCCTTAGATGTAATTTGCAACACTATGCTACAAAATGTTGAAGAGTTAATTACAGTTGCTCCCAGCAGTAGTTGTTCTTGGCGAGTATAAGATTGCGAACAAGTTAACATTTAGTAATTCTCGATCGGCACGAAAACATAGCAATTTTAGCTATGCTGTTGCCGATCTAGAGATTGCATGTGAGCAGGCGATTGAAGAAATAGTTAGTCATTTTTGAACCAAAGGGCGAATTCCACCACCGCGAGGGATGACAACCTATCGGTGCAGCAAGAGTGTAATCAAGGCGATCGCATTTTTGCCATTTGCCATCTACGCGCCAACCGATGCGATCGCCGAAGCGTTCGATAACTGTATTATCCTGAGCAATAGTGGTATTAAGAGAACCACCCACGTTTTGATAAATCTGCATCTGCACGCTGAAGCCAAAGCGACCCTTGCTATAAGTTGTCCAGAGGCTATCAATTACGTGCAGTTCGTTGCAGGGAAATTGCTTCACGTCTTCAGGGGTAATAGATTCTAGTTCTCGCTGTCCTGTTATTGCCAGGATGACCCGAATAGTTTCCCAGTCCGCTTCTTGTAAATTCCCTGCTGCTAATAAATCTCGTAGCTTTTTGTATTTGTGGATATCTGCAACTAGTCGCAAATTATCCTCTGACTGAGTAACTCGTTCGCTAAGGCAAGAGAAAAGCTGGTTGAATTGCTGTAATTGCTCTTCCATCGCGGCTAAACGAGCAATGATTTCAGACTCATGTGTAGTAGACATTAGATTCCTAATTAAAGTACTTGTTTTGAGTTTCTGATAAGATAAACAAACGAGCTGCTACTTGTTTTATTGCTCTATTTCTCTATCCCTTGCAGTCTTCAGCTCTCGAAGGCATTCTTGTCCAGCACCGACAAGGAATCCTAAACTAGCACCAATCAAAGCATATTTTTTATGCAAATTTTGGTAAGACTGGCTTTCGTATTGAAGTTGATTAAAGTTACGCTGACCAATTTTGGTAGCAGCTAAACTAATAACTACGCCGACAAGAGCGGTCATAATTCCTGACAAAATAATTAGCCTGACCTTCATAGTTGTCCTATAGAGTAAATTGGATTAGTGGTGTAAGAAAAAGGAATAAAACAGATAGAAAATGGTGACAGCAAACAAGATGTGGTTAAGATAGTCGTTGAAATTCCATTTACGAAACATTACCGTTACCTCGGAATACTACCTTGACTAAATCGAATAGTTTATTCGTTTTGAGAAGAAGCTTGAAAATTGGGAAGAACCTGCTCCCTCTCGTCTTGAATCTGCGGTTGTTGAAATCCTGGCTCGCTAGGTGTACCTGATTTACCTGATTTTAAGAAACGCTCTTCTAGTTTCTTGATCGTGACGTACAGCACTGGTACTAAAAACAAGCTTAAGATTGTCGAAATGAGGTAGCCACCAAAGAGCGCTGTCCCTAAAGACCAACGACTCATTGCTCCAGCTCCTTTAGCAATTACCAGGGGCCAGAAACCGACGAGACCAGCAAAGGCAGTCATCAGAATCGGTCGCAAGCGTTCTTTAGCAGCTCGAATTGCTGCCTGGGTAATATCCATACCTGTCTCTAACGACTGGTTGGCAAATTCTACAATCAGAATTGCGTTCTTACTCGCTAGACCAATCAACATCACCAAAGCTACCTGGGCATAGATATTATTGTTAACCGCTGGCCAAACTCCACCAGCTTGAAAAATATTTGCCCGTAAGACAACTGCACCAATAGCACCCAAGATCGCCAACGGTACTGTAATCATAATGATGGTGGGATCGACGTAGCTTTCATACTGAGCGGCTAGCACCAGAAAGACCATCACAAAAGCTAAACCAAAAATAATCGGTGCAGCACCCCCAGAGGATTTTTCTTGAAAAGCAGTTCCCGTCCAGGCGTAGCCAAATCCCGGTTGCAACACTTCTTGAGCGACCTCTTCCATCGCTTGTATGGCTTGTCCTGTACTGTAGCCTGGTGCTGCTGCGCCTTGGATTTTGATCGCAGGATAGGCGTTGTAATGGCTCACAATTGGCGGATAGTTCAATCTTGTCAAGTTTACGACATTGCTCAGTTGGACGAGGTTGTTATCTTGAGAGCGTACGTACAAACGACTTATATCCTCGGGATTAGAGCGCACCGTTCCTTCTGCTTGGGCATAAACTCGATACAGCCGCCCGCCAAGAACGTATTGGTTAATGTATCGTGCGCCTAAATATGTCTGTAAGGTATTGAAAATGTCGTTAATTTCGATGTTCTGTGCCTTGGCTTGGCTGCGATCGATCGAAATTTGCATCATTGGCGTACCGAAGGTAAATTGAGTAAACACTCCCGCCAATTCTGGTCGTTTCTGGGCTGCGGCGATCGCCTTTTGAGTATTATCGATCAACGCTTCCATAGGCAGGGCAGCTTTATTTTGGATGTATAACTCAAATCCACCTGTAGAACCTAGTCCATCCACTGGCGGTGCGTTGACTGCAATTGCCCGGGCTTCTGGAACTTTTGCCTGTAACCCCTGGTTAACCTTTTGCAGAACCCCAAAAACTGACTTATCTGCACCAGGACGCTCCTCCCAGTTTTTCAACTTGACAAATAGAAGTGTCTTATTACTAGCATTTCCTTCAAACCCATAGCCAGCAGTGCCAAATGCATGTTCGACTTCGGGTAACGGTAGCATCACTTCTTCAGTAATCCGCGTCAAGAGGTCGGCACTGTAGTTTAAAGAAACTCCTGCTGGAGCTTCGACAATCGCAAACAAATAGCCCTGATCCTCTTCAGGGATAAACCCTTGCGGAGTTGTCTGATAGATCCAACCCGTCGCGATCAATCCGGCAATAAAAACAGGAATGACAAGCAGCCGAATCCGAATTAGAAATTCTACTGTCTTGGTATATCCCGTTTTGAACCAGTCAAAAACCTGATTAAACCAACGAAACAACACTCCCAAAGGTCCGTGTACTTCCTCCTGCCTGCGCAGGAGAATAGCTGACATACTAGGAGAGAAGCTCAGGGCGTTAAAGGTAGAAATGGCGATCGAAAAAGCAATAACTAGCGCAAATTGCTTATAGACAATTCCTGTCGTACCAGGGAAGAAAGTCACGGGAATAAACACCGCCATGAGTACAACTGATGTCGCAACAACTGCCCCCGTCAGTTCCCCCATAGCATCTAGGGCTGCTTGCAGTGGTTTCATTCCTTGAGCTAATTTTGCAGATATTGCCTCCACCACCACAATTCCATCATCTACTACTAAACCAGTTGCTAAGATGATGCCAAACAAAGTCAGTTGATTGAGACTAAACCCTAATACAAACGCTAAAGCCATTGCCCCAACTAGCGACACTGGAATGGCAATCGCAGGAACGATGGTAGTGCGCCAGTCTTGTAAAAAGATAAAGATGACTAAGAACACCAACGCGATCGCATCGATTAGAGTTTTGAAGGCTTCGTCGAGGGAAGCTGCCACGAATAAAGTATTATCTAAGGCAACTTCTGCTTTCAATCCAGGCGGAAAATTCTGTTCTAGCTCCGCCATTTTTTCTTTGACCAACTTAGCCGTGTTCCAAGCATTCGTACCGGGAAGTTGGTAGACTAAAAGACCGACTGCTGGCGCGCCATCGAACATAGCATTGGTGCTGTAATCTTGCGCCCCTATTTCGGCTCGACCTACATCTTTAATTCTGATCAGCGTGCCATCCGCACCGACTTTCACCACAGTGTTTTCAGCTTCTTCGGGAGTCGTGAATCGACCAGCTGCTCTCAGGGCAAATTCGTAACGCTGCTCGGAGGGAGTGGGCTGCTGACCAATTTTACCTGCTCCTACCTGAATGTTCTGTTCTGAAATGGCATCGATCGCATCCTGAGCTGTCAATTGTCTAGCGGCAAGGGCATCGGGGTCAAGCCAGATCCGCATGGCATACTTCCGTTCTCCCAAAATTACGGCGTTACCCACCCCCTCGATCCGCTTGATTTCATCGAGAATTTGGCGATCGACATAGTTACTCACGAAAACAGGATTGTATGTGAATCGATCGTTCTTATCCTTGTCGGAATAAAAGGCGTAAGCAATCGTAATCGTGGGAGATTGTTTTTGAGTGATGACACCAGTTCGGTTCACCTCTTCAGGTAACTCGGCTTGAGAAACGGCAACATTATTTTGGACAAGAACTTGAGCGGTGTTCCTGTCCATTTCCGTTGGGAAAGAGATGTTGATACTTGTATCACCATTATTCGTCGTTTGAGAGGACATATAGACGACCCGCTCTGTGCCATTGATTTGCCGCTCCAGAACGGTAGTAACGTTTTCTTCAGAGGTTTTGGCATCACTACCCAGATAGTTAGCAGTTACAGTCACCTGCTTTAGAGCCATTTCCGGCAGCTTATCCAAGGGAAGCAGGGGAATACAAATTCCGCCGATCAAGAGAATAAGTACAGTGCAAACCGTAGTTAAGATCGGTCTTTTGATGAAGGTGTTAGCAATACTCAACAGCATAGTCCAGGAGTTCCTATTAATTGTTGGGACAGTGGAAGTGTTGGGACAGTAGAACAGAGCTATTGCTTAGAATTTAGGATTCAGACGCTATCGGCTGAACGGGGGCGTTATCTCTTAAGTTCAAAATTTCCGTGATAGCAATCTTTTCTCCTGGCTTCACTCCATTGAGTACCTGGTAATTCTGACCTTTGATGTTTCCCAACTGTACGGGCTTTTGCCGCACGACTGTTTTGCTCCCTTGTTGCTCAACGCTATAAACAAAGCTTTGGTCGCCGATCGTAAATACGGCATCCGTAGGGATTAACACTCCCGGGCTTTGGTTCCAAATCGCTATTGCTTTGACAAATTCCCCATCACGTAAATTACCATTATGATTAGAAAAGCGAGCCTTAGCTAAGATTGCTTGATCCCCAGTGTTGACTTGAGGGTTAATAAAAGAAATACTGCCTGTGGCTATGCGCTTATTTGTGTTGGGATCGATCAATTCTACAGGCAACCCTAATTTTAGTTGAGATGAGTGTTTGATCGGAACCGAGAGCCGTAGGTCTACGGAGTCGTTCTGGGTGATGTTGGTCAGAGTTTGACCAATATTAACGTAGTCTCCCACTTTGACAGGAAAATCTCCAACTACGCCTGCGATCGGTGCTAGCACTTGTTTGTACTGAAGAGAAACATTAACAGCATTTGCTTCTGCCTGAGCCTGCTTAATTTCAGTCTTCATCTGATTAGAGCTGGATTTGGCAGCTTCTACATCTTCTTCAGCAGCGTGGAGGGCTGCAATGGCTGTATTCAAATCTCTATGCGCAATATCTAATTGCTGCCTAGCTTGTACTCCTTCGTTGACTAGTCGCTCGGCTCGCTGATACTGTATCTTCTGAAGTTCTACTTCCGATGCAGCTTTAATTTTGTTAGCTTCTGCTGCTTTTAGTTGCGCTAATGCAGTGATGCTAACTGCTCTAGCAGAGTTGACCTTAGCAGTAGCACTGGCATATTCGGCTTGAGTGCGATCGGAGCGGAGCTGTACAATTGGCGTTCCCTTGTCAACTCGATCTCCATTGGAGACGTGAATTTTGACAATCCGACCCTCAATCTCTGGTTGTAGGACAACTCTCTTGACAGCTTCTAACGTTCCGACAAATTCAGAATTATCTTGAACTAAACTAGATTTGAGTGTTTGCAACTTGACAGGAATAGCAGCAGGGGATTTGCTTGCTGTAGCAGGAAGCGTACTCGATTTGCAGCCACTAGTGAAGGTGGAAGCTAGAAGGGCTACACCTAGTAGTTTTACTATTAGTAAAGCGTTGTATTTCATTTTAATTTTCCATTAGTATGCTTTTACTTTTTTTACTTTGACTTGATATCTTTTGCTAAATATTAAGTGGAAATAAAGTCGTAGCTTTTTTTCTAATGTAAATAAGAATTAAAAAAGATTAAGTAATAAAAAGTTTTTCTGTTTCAAGCAGATGAAAAAAGAATTTGAGCAATGAGGAGATCGCACTGATAGTATTGAGCCTCGTGTTTGACGGTCGATGTATACTCGCCCATTCTAAGAGTGAGGCTGCAAGGTCACTAGGGTTAATATTTCTGAGTAAGTTTGTTTTTTTTTGCTCAGTACAGAGCAAAAGCTGAAAAAATTTAGTGAATAAAGGGTTTCACAAGTATTACCAGATTGTTTTGGCAATTGTTTAAGTAGTATTTCAACCAACAAATTGTTTGCCAAGCAGCTCTCAACAAATTCAATTGACGATCGCAGGCGATCGCTATAAATATTAATGACAAAATAAATGACAAAATACAGACTTATCGGATTTAAAAGCTTCGGCTTAAGTTTGTTATGGTAGCTCGATTTGTCATACTTCTTTTGTACTTAGATCTTGCACCAGTACAGATACTCTAGTTGCGAAAGAGTAGGTTTCAATGAGAGAAAAGGGCGTGAAACCAATTGAATGCAAGAACGATGGAAACCCTTCTTGCCCACGCCCAAGGGCTAGTCTACACCCTACTTGATTTGATGCCGAGCCACTATCAACGAGATAGCCTACAAGCCTTGCTGGGATTATTTTTACAAGCTCAAGGACATCCTCTGCCCCAACAATGCAAAACTAAATCAGCCAGTGCCTTAAGTCGGTTTCTCAACGTCTACCCCTGGTCAACTCGTCGGCTGATTCGTAGTACCCGCTCCTTTGTCCTGCAGCAAATTCTGTCACAGCCACGAATTGGACGTAGACCCATCTTACAAGTCATCATCGACTTAACCACCCTAGAAAAACGCGGCAAGTTCAAGCTGTTGGATGGATTAGTGCGAGTCTTCCATAGCAAACGTGGGCTACACCTAGTCGTGATGTATCTAGTAGTGGGTCAATGGCGCGTGCCGTGGAATTTTCGAGTTTACCGAGGGAAAAATCATTCCTCACCAGCACAGTTGGGGCTACGACTTGTACAAAGCTTACCTTCATTGCTGAGTCAACACTTTCAGCTCATGATTTTAGTAGATACAGCCTTTGGTAGTGCCGAATTTTTACATGGTATACGTAAATTAAAATATCACGCCATTGCCGGAGTACGCTGTGACCGCAAGCTACAAGATGGGCGCAATGTTAAGCAACTATGCAGGCGGGGACAACAAGTGCGACTGGTAAAATTAAAGTTTCCAGTTTCACTGTCTTGGTACTATCTCAAGCGTGACGACGGTAGGCTGGAAAAGCGCTTTGTCCTCTCTACCAAACCACTTAAAGCTAGTACTATCAATTACTGGGGCAAAAAGCGTTGGCAGATTGAGGGATGGTTCAAAACTGCTAAACATCGGTTTGGATTAGACCAATTTGGTCAGGGCACATTGCTAGGTGTCTACCGTTGGCTGGTATTGTCACTTTTAGCTTATTTGTTAGCACATTGGGCTTATTTGTCTACTGCATCTACCGACTCACCTGATTGGGGTAAGGCGGCTCAACTGGCACTTGAAGCATTACTGCCTCAACTAGTGGTGTTGCTCCTGCTGCTGGAGAGCAAACGCCTCACACCCCTAGCACGCTCCCTTGGTTTTGACATTCAAATCACTTGCTGCAAGATCTGAGTTGTACAAAGAATACAGACTTGCTCCGAAAGAGCAACCCTTGCGATCGGACTTGGTAATTCTTACTATCTTAGTTAATCATAAGAGCGAAATTGCCACTCCTAATTCTAAGATCTACGGACTGATCGACTGCTTAGTTTTTACTTCGTCCGCTACCGCTCAGCTTCTCGATTTCATCCCAATCTGGTACATCTTTGGAGGTCAAATGAGCCAATCAACGCTGCGAACTGCGATCGTGGGTAGTGGTTTTACTGGATTGTTTACTGCCCTTTACCTGAGTCATCTAGGCTATAAGGGTCAGATAATTTTGATCGATCGCTCCGAGCGTTTTGTTTTTAAGCCCTTGCTATTTGAATTTCTCAACGGGCAGATGGATGCAAACCAGGTTTGGCCCCAATACGAGGAACTACTTCAAGGAAGTGGCGTGACGTTCGTGCAAGACACCGTTGAACAGATTGACTTAGCCGGACGCAAGATCGAACTGGCTTCTGGCTTGCATTATACCTACACTCATCTCGTGCTTGCTGTAGGAAGCACAGTGGGATACTTTGGAACTCCAGGAGCTGAAGCATACTCTTTCCCATTTCGCAGCGGGCTGGATGTCCTCGCCCTACGTCAGCATTTACGCCAGTCTCTACAACGCGCCAGCCAAATTGAAGATTCCCAGTTGCGCCAAAAATTACTGACAATTGCTATCATCGGTGCAGGTCCAACGGGTGTCGAACTGGCAAATACACTGGCGGATTTGTTGCCTAACTGGTATGCCACGTTGGGAGGCAATCCTCACGAGATCCGGCTAGTGTTGATGAATCGCAGTCAAAATATTCTCTCTGGTGATGTGAATGCTTGTTTGCGCGAGACTGCTTATGCTGCTCTACAAAAGCATGTCGTTCCAGTTGAACTATTGACTGGAGCTGCTGTCACTGCTCTAGATTCAGGCAAGGTGGAGTATACTCGCGACGACCAACCTGCCGTGCTTGAAGCTGAAACGATGATTTGGACGGCAGGTACAGCCATCAATCCGCTAGTCAAAAAACTCCCGATTCCCGACGAGCAGCGCGACAAGCAAGGTCGTCCCTTCGTCACGCCAGCCCTTAACCTAGTCGGCTATCCAGAAGTTTTTGCTGGAGGCGACTGCGTGACATTGCTCAAGCCTGAGCCAGCTCTGGCACAGGTTGCCTATCAACAGGCGAAGGCGATCGCCCGTAACCTAGTTGCTGTTTCAGCAGGTGAGAAACCCAAGGCTAGTCGCATATTCTTGCGCGGAACGTTGATGAAACTGGGTACGCAAGAGGCTGCTGCCGAAATATTTAACAAGCACGAAGTTAAAGGTAGGATAGGTCATGCAATCCGTCAACTAACATACCTGGAGATGCTGCCTACACCAGTCCACAATTTAAAAGTCACTACTGAATGGCTCAGCGAAGAAGTGTTTCATCACGCTAAAAATTTGGTTTGATTCCACAGAAATTGTAATGAAACTCAGAAACATTCTGCGATAACTTGCGATCGCAATGACAATTAATTACTTGAGTGTAAAGAATGCGCCCTTGCTGCAAAAATTCAACTCTTGTTATCGTATTTTGTGAGGTCTAAACTTTGAAATATTGAGATCGATGAAATTCACTTAGAACGAAAAAAATAAGAGCAACATTATTGATGCGAGATATATACACAACAGCTCATAAATTGTGATGTGGAGGTTTTATGGTTCATAAACTACATAAAAATGATGAGTCTGTAGAAGCTCTTGTTATCGGTAGTGGTTTTGGTGGAGCCGTTGCAGCTTTACGCTTGGGACAAGCAGGCATCAATACAGTAGTGCTAGAGCGAGGTCGTCGTTGGCAAATTACGCCTGCCCAAAATACTTTTGCTACTCCCCATAATCCTGATGGTCGAGCCGCTTGGCTTAGTCCAGCAACTATATTCGGACAGCCAATCGACGTACACACAGGTGTGATGGAAACCTTAGTTGAAGATGGAATTATTGTTTTAAATGGTGCTGGAGTTGGCGGCGGGTCATTAGTTTACAACAGTATTATTTATCAACCCATTCCTGAGTTATTCCAGAAGGTTTTTCCTGGTTCGATTAGTTATGATGAAATGGATACAGTTTATTACCCTCGCGTCCATTCAATTTTACAGCCTTCGCCAATTCCTCCAGATATTTTAAATACTATTTACTATGATACGACGCGGCTATTTATTCAACATGCTACTCAAGCAGGATTCCGCAATCATCTACTAGAATTAGCCGTTGATTGGAATATAGTCCGGGAAGAAATTAACGGAACAAAAGTACAGTCTACTATTGTCGGAGACCATTGGTGGGGTATCAATAGCGGCGCTAAAAAAAGCTTGGATCGCAATTACTTATCCCAAGCAGAAAAAACTGGTTTCGTAGAAATACTTCCTCTACATGTAGCAGTAGAGATTGCTGAAACCCCTGAAGCTGGTTACCGGGTTTCATGTCATCAAATAAATGAATCAGGAGAGGTTGTCGAACAAAAATCTTTTCGCTGTCGCTATTTGTTTTTAGCAGCTGGGTCTATGGGAACTTCTAAACTTTTGGTCAAAGCTAAAGCAACAGGCTCATTACCTAGACTAAATGACTACGTTGGTAAATTTTGGAGTTCTAATGGCGATACCATTGCTACTCGTTCAAATTTACCACCTGTATCTGGTAAAGGAGGACCCGCAGGTGCAGTGTTAGAAAACTTCGATGACCTCGATCGCCCGATAGTACTGATAAATCTTGAAAATTGGGCTAGTCCTGAAGGAACGCAACAGTGTCTTGGTTTAGGTCTACCCTCACAAAGTGGAACCTTCACGTATGATGCGTCTACAGATTCTGTCAAGTTACACTATCCCCGAGAAACTCAACTCATGGTAGATACAGAAAAAACCTACAAAACTCTTGACAGTAAAAATGCCATTTCTACCAAAACACCCATGACGGAAATGAAATTTTATACTCCCACAACCACAAACCGACCCGCTCCTGAAACTGATGTCGTTATCACTGCCCATCCACTGGGGGGAGCAGTTCTAGGAAAAGCGTGCGATGACTACGGGCAAGTATCTGGTTATCGAGGACTTTATGTCGTCGATGGTGCGCTGATTCCTGGCTCTACAGGATGTACAAATCCTGCATACACGATCGCCGCTTTAGCAGAACGCTGTATGGATCGAATCATCGCAGATATTCACTAAACTGTTTGCTGCACTTATTGACAACTGTAAATACCAAGGAGTGTATTTCATACCATGAAGATTCTCATACTAATGACCAACTCAGCTACTCTCACCCTATCAACTGGAGAGAAACATGCTTCGGGATTTTGGGCTGAGGAGTTTGTCCTCCCTTATCAGATCTTTAAACAAGAGGGATATGAAGTTGATGTAGCAACCATAGGTGGTCTTACGCCAAGCGTGGATAAAACCAGCATCGATCCGAACTTCATGCCATACGTCAGACCAGCAGGATCGCAGGTCAATGACTCCGAGCAAGCCAGAGAGTTTATCAAGTTTATTGAGGCATCATCCGATCTCAAAAAACCCCTGAATTTGGATGACTTTACTAAAGCACAAGTCGCTGCCTACGATGGTATTTTCCTGAGTGGAGGTCATGGTGCGATGCAGGATATGCCGAAATCAGATGCGATGACACAACTCTTCCGTTGGGCGATCGAGTTGGACAAGCCAATAGCAGCTGTTTGCCACGGAGGAAGCGGAATTTTAGCGCTGAGAACCCCCGAAGGTCGCTGGCCGTTTGAGGGCTACCGCATGACCTGCTTCTCCCACGAAGAAGAACTAGTGACACCAATAGCAGGGATGCTACCCTTCATACTACAGTTTGAGATAGAGCGGTTGGGTGGTATTTACGAGAAAGCTAATGTTATCTGGGGTTCGCACGTAGTAGAAGACCGCAACCTTGTCACGGGACAGAATCCTTATTCCTCTGATGCGGTAGCTAAAGCCTTTGCTAAGAAATTAAACAAAGTTAAAGTTCCAGCCTAGAAGTTGGCACACCTGAAAATAATCGGGATTGGGGGTAAAAGAGTTTGGCAAGTGCGATCGCGAGAACATCTGTATAGGCAGTATAGTTACTTGCCAAAATTCCCCAAATTAAATTAAAGTTGCATTTTTTAGGAGGAGCAGTCTTTAATGTAAGACAGTCAAACGACAAACAATACTTTTTGTGAGTCAAGTTTATGGATTTACAGCTACGTGACAAGCGGGCGCTGATTACCGGTAGTAGTAGCGGTATTGGTGAGGGCATTGCGAAGGTGCTGGCTCGGGAAGGCGCGATCGTTGTCATACACGGTCGAAAGGAAGAACAGGCGAATCGAGTAGCTCAGGTTTGGTACAACCAAGTCGGTCGTTTGGCACGAGTTGAAGACATCGCAAATCTTGTTGCTTATGTAGCAAGCCCCCTTGCAGATTTCATCAACAGTGCGAACCTCCGAGTGGACGGTGGGGGTACAAGTACTGTCAATTGAGTTAATAACTTACATTTCTAACGCGCTACGCTCTTTTTCGTACAAGTTGAATTCATCTATGGAGAAAGCCTCATGGTAATTGAAATCATTAGGTACAACATTCCTGCCGGTCAAGAAAGTGCTTTTGAATCTGCTTACGAACAGGCGCAGCAATATTTAGCAGAATCTCCTAACTGTCTGGGCTATCAGCTGGCTCATTGTGTAGAGGAACCAAATCGTTACATTCTTCGTATTGATTGGGATTCCATTGAAGGTCATATGCAGGGTTTTCGGAATAGTCCGTATTTCCCAAAGTTTTTTCAATTGGTATCTCCTTACATTAAGTCAGTTGATGAAATGCAGCATTACAAACAGACACCTATTTTCCTGAAAAAATAGAGGTCTCAGGAGTTACGCACTTGAAGTTTCCGATCTCGACGATCCCTCCTAACCTCCCTTAAAAAGGGAGGCATAAAGCCCCGGAGTTTGCAGGGGTTGGGGGATCGACTGCGGATCTCCTGTAGCTTTTTAAGAGGAGATCCGCACAGTTACTGCTAGAGTTAGCAGTGGCGCTGGATCTCCACAATCTTAGTGCCTTTTTTTAAAAAACCTAGTTTTATCCATATAGGCTTCCTCCGTGCTAAACCCCATGTGGTGACTCGGGGCGATCGCGCGTTGGGTTCGATTTCTCAGCTTACACCAGAAGATACGACATCGACTCCCTAACCCAATCGCAAGAATCATTAGAGCTGAATGCAGCAATTTAACTGACAAGAAGGAGCAAAAAGCATGACAGATCGATTGTCTGGAAAAGTCGCGCTTGTTACTGGGGCTTCATCAGGTATTGGTCAGGCAACAGCACTTGCGTTTGCACGCGCTGGAGCGAAAGTCGTGGCTGCCAGCCGTCGCGATGCCGAGGGACAGGAGACCGTGCGTCGCATACAAGAGGCAGGAGGTGAAGCCCTTTTCATCAAAACTGATGTGTCAAAGGCTTCTGAAGTAGAGGCGCTGGTTAACAAAACTATGGATACTTACGGTCGTTTAGACTGCGCTTGCAACAGCGCTGGTGTTATCTCGGCATCCAGTCTACTCACCGATGTGTCAGAAGATGAATGGGATCGTCATATCAACGTAAACCTCAAAGGAACGTGGCTTTGTCTCAAGTACGAAATTCCAGCGATGCTCAAACAGAAGAGTGGCGCGATTGTGAACTTGGCTTCTGCTGCAAGTATTGTTGCTTTTGCGGGCTATGCCGCTTACGCTGCGACTAAAGGCGGAATCCTTGCTTTAACGCGATCGGCAGCGATAGAGTATGCCAAATCTGGTATCCGTATCAATGTCGTGAGTCCCGGTTCCATCAATACCGATATGTTGAATAGCGCCACTGAAGATATAGTTTCTCAACTTGCAGCGGCGCATCCTGTAGGACGTGTTGGCGAACCAGAGGAGGTAGCGGAAGCTGTGGTGTGGTTGTGTTCAAAAGCAGCTTCCTTCGTCACCGGACATAATATGCTGATCGATGGGGGATATAGCGTCCAGTAAGGTGAGCGAGATAGAAGCAAGCGCGATCTCGGCAACAAATTAAGTACGATCGTCAAAGAGGAGCAGCATGGCTAACAAAATCTTAGGGACATCAGTTAAGCGACGCGAAGATCCAGAACTTTTGCGAGGGGAAGCCAAGTTTACAGCCGACATCACGCTGCCTAATATGCTACACATGGCAATTTTGCACAGCGATCGCGGTCATGCACTGATCCAAAGTATAGATACCAGTGCCGCAGAGCGAATGCCTGGAGTTGTACGGGTGATTACTGGAGCTGATACTAGTTCCATTCTGCCCCTACCGTGCATCATGAATCCTGGTGGCGCAGAATCTCGTTTTCCCTCCTACCCCTACGGACTACCCGGAGCCCAAACTGTTCTGGCTACAGATAGGGTTCGTTACATTGGCGAATTTGTGGCAGTGGTGGTAGCCTTAACCCGTCAGCAAGCCTATGATGCCCTACCAGCGATCGCGGTGAAATACGAGCCGCTGTCGGCGGTCGTTAATGCAGAAGAAGCACTTCAGCCCGATGCACCTCAACTACACGACACAGTACCCAACAATCTCAACCAGTACATCTCTCACGGGAATAAACAGGCGACGGAGCAGGCGATCGCCAACGCTGAGGTGGTTGTCAAGCAAAGAATTCGCTACCAACGAGCGATCCATAACCCCGTAGAACTCCGCGCTTCCATCGGCGATTACAACCCTGAGACTGAGGAGTACACCCTGTGGACGAATACCCAAATTCCTCATGGTAACCGCTTTCTGCTCTCTCAACTCGTGATGGGTATTCCCTACAACAAGCTGCGTGTCATCGCTCCCCATATTGGCGGTGGATTTGGTTCTAAGGGTTATCTTTACCCAGATACGGCTCTTGTACTTTTTTTATCTAAGGAGCTAGGTCAGCCTGTCAAGTGGGTCGACACGCGCCGAGGCTTAGCCCGCTCTACAGTGCAAGCTCGCGATCAAATCCAGTACGTAACTATAGCTGGGACGACAGACGGTCAGATTACTGCCCTTCATTGCACTAACTACGCTAATTTAGGAGCTTACCCAGCTACGAATGGTCCAGGCGCTCCCGCGATCCTCACAGGTTGCAGCATTACGGGAGTCTATGCGATCGCGCATCCCTTCTATGAAGTCTACTGTACGTTCACGAACCTCGTTCCCAATGGTCCGGCTCGGGGTGCTGGTCGTGCTGAGGCAATATTCCTCATCGAGCGTATGGTCGATCTCTTCGCACAGCGTATTGGTATAGATCCTGCTGAAGTACGCCGTAAAAATATGGTTGCTGCCGATCGGTTTCCCTATAAAAACGGTCTGGGCTGGACTTATGACTCTGGTAACTATGAGGTAGCGCTCGATAAAGCTCTGGCGACGATCGATTACAACAACGTCGCACAACGGAAGGCGGAAGCTAGAACGCGCGGTAAACGCCTTGGGGTCGGAATTGGTTCATATGTAGCGATCGCAGGTGTTGGTCCCTGTCCCCTAATGGCTAGAGATATAGGTTTGAATGGGAGTACCTGGGGAAGCGCGCATATCCGCGTTCACCCAACGGGTGATATCACTCTTATTACTGGCGCACAACCTCACGGTCAGGGACAAGTGACATCTTTTTCTCAAATTATCGCTGAGGAGCTTGGTGTTGACTTAGAGCAAATTGAAGTGCTGCACTCCGATACTAAGGGTACTATCTATGCACAAGGAAGCTATGGTTCGCGCTCCTTCAGCGTGGAAGGAGCGACAGTGTATAAAGCTACCCAAAAGATCGACGAGAAAGCACGTCAAATGGCAGCACATATCTTCAAAGTGGCAGAGTCAGAGGTGGTAGCCGATCGAGGTAAATTTTATGTTAAAGGTGCGCCCGAGCAGTTCAAAACTTTAAAGGAGATTGCGCTGGCGCTTTGGTACGCTTGGGATTTACCAGCGGGTATGGAGCCTGGTTTGGAAGCGATCGCCTACTTCGATCCACCAGATTTTAATTATCCTTTCGGCACTCACATTGCCTTAGTCGAAATTGACGAACAAACTGGTCAGGTTGAAGTCGTTCGTTATGTAGCGGTAGATGACTTCGGGAATGTGGGAAACCCGATGATTGTAGATGGTCAAACACACGGTAATATCCATTTTGGGATCAGTCAAGCCCTGTTTGAAGAGGCTGTATACGATCGGGACGGACGAATTCTGACGGACGAATTTACGACATACGCGATCGCTAAAGCTTCGCAGTTACCAAAGTTTGAACTCGATCGCACTGTCACGCCTACTCCTCATAACCCGCTGGGAGCGAAAGGTGCAGGTGATGTCAGCATTACGGCTGTACCTCCGGCGATCGTCAACGCTGTTTGTAACGCTCTTTCCGACTTGGGGGTCACTCACATCGATATGCCTGTAACGCCGGAAAAAGTTTGGCGGGTGATGCGTGAAACTCCCAGGAATAATGACTCTTGAGTAGGGCGATCGCGAGATCGTTAGTTGTGGGTTACGGACAGAATGCTCCTCTACTCCCACTTGATTTTTTCTACTAACGCAGAACAACTGATAATGGATAAAGTCACATGATTCCAGTTGAATTTGACTACGCTGCACCTGAAACTCTGGAAGCTGCGGTAAATCTGCTAAAAGAGAACGAAGGAACAGAGATTCTTGCCGGGGGTCACAGCTTACTGAGAGAAATGAAGCTAGGTCGAGTTTCCCCCTTACTACTAGTAGATTTAGGGAAAATTCAAGGTTTGCAAGGGATTGGACTCAATCGCGATCCGAACGGTGTCGTCCAAATTGGTGTCATGACTACCTATGCCCAAACCGCTAATGCTCTCAAGGTCAAGGAAAACTATCGCGCTCTGGCTGAAGCAGCGTTGAGCATTGGAGATGCTCAGATCCGCAATTGGGGCAGAATCGGTGACATCTTTGCCTATCATGACTTAGCCTGCGATCTACCTGCCGCTGCTTTGGTTCTAGAAGCAACGTTCAACACGATTAGTCCAAGCAGTCATCGTGCGATTCCGGCTGAAGAGTTCATCAACGCCTCTTTCAATATGGGGCTGGAGCCTGGTGAAATCGTCACTTCGATCGATCTGCCACCCTATGTTACCGGAACTAATAGTGCCTACGAAAAGTTCCAGCACCCAGCCAGTGGCTATACCATTTGTGGCATTGCGACCTCGATTAGGCGATCGTCCAGCGGTATTGTGAGTAAATGCCGTGTGGCTGTTACTGGCGCTCATGCTCGTGCTATCCGTCTGCGTCAGGTCGAGGCAGCACTGGAGGGCAAAGCACCGACAACAAAAAACATTGCGGCTGCGGCTAATCTGGCGACAGAAAGCGTGTCTATCAGCCAGGAAGCTAGCAAAGAACTGAATAGCCTTTCTAACAACTACGTCTCGGCAGAGTATCGCACTCACCTCATGGGTGTGCTTACTGCTCGATCGCTCACTCGCGCTACCGAACGTGTCGAGATTCGCAGTTATATTTGATTTGCAACCGGGAAATGCGATCGCAGTCTTTTCACTATTACTTTATCATCTCTAAACCCATTTGCATCTGTAAGCAGAGAAACTAAAGTAGCTGTAGGAAAATGTCTATAAACTAGTGCCTGCAACTTATGTGCTGGGAATACATTGATATCATTATGTTTAGGAGGTAATGTTGGAAACGAAATTCAGTAGTTTTGTACCAAATCCGTTAGTTAGTATTCTTATTAATAACTATAATTACGGTCAGTTTTTAGGAGAGGCGATTGACAGCGCCCTTAACCAAACTTATTCTAACGTTGAGGTAATTGTAGTTGATGATGGTTCTACTGATAATTCTCCTAATGTAATTTCTGGATACGGCGATCGAATTATTTCAATTTTCAAAGAAAATGGCGGACAAGCTTCTGCTTTTAATGTAGGATTTCTTGCTAGCAAAGGTGAAATTATTTGCATTTTAGACTCCGATGATGCTTTTGACCGAACGAAGGTAGAAAAAATTCTAGAAATTTTTCAACTAAATTCAGATATTGGTTGGTGTTATCACCCTCTCAAGTTGCTTGATTACAGTAAAAATACGGTTATAAGAAGCGATCCTGATGGCATTTCTAGCCACAAAGTAGACTTTAGACAACAGGTACGGCAAGGAAAATTACCATATTTTGTTCCTGCAACATCAGGACTTTGTTTTCAACGATCGCTACTTCAACAACTCTTACCAATGCCAGTTGCTCAAAAGATCTCCTTAGGAGATCATTACATCAAATTTACAGCTTTAGCATTGTCGTCTGGATACTTTCTAAATGAGGACTTAGCTATTCAGAAGGTGCATGAGAATAATGCTTTTACCTTAGATTTTTTTCATGGTAATAAGAAACAAGTTGAAGCCAGAATTTTAACTTTAACTGCTTACTGGATGCGAAATAAATTTCCAGTTACGATCAATTTTGCCAATAAGATTTTTGGCATTGGTCTGGGTATATATTGGCAAACAGGTGGCATTGAGCCAGGGTATAAGTCCTCGTTCGAGGAATACTTGTCTAATACTTCCGTAATAGAAAAGATTGAAATCTACTTGCGGGCATATTATCATGCAAATCCACTCTTTCTAAGCATTCGACGTTTTCGGTTGCTCCGCGATCTGCAACGAGTCAAAATAATCGCAGATGCAGAAGAACATTCGACTGCTACCACACCCATCTAACATTGTGGGAGTTCTGAAATAAACATTTCCTACGCTAATGAAGCAATTATCTTAGATGATCGACGAGTGAAGCGATCGCTCGTTGTATCACTTCATTCAACAAACCAGAGATTTTTGACTATTTAGATTCTTTGAGTATTTTTCTCGAAAACACTAATCTTTTGGTGGATGAGCGGTGAGCCAGTGCCTACAGTACACTTCATTAATCATACCTACATTTCACCGATATGGAAGACACTTTGTTCAACCGTACTTTTCGGGACAGCCAGGGCGAGATTGTTATTGCTCAAAAGCCCAATCTGCCGATTCTGGTCTGGCTAGCAGCAACTTTACTCAATTTGATTCCCACGACTGGCAACATCCACACAGGGCTAGACGCACTCGCCTTTGGCTCCTTGTTCACTTGGGCGTGGCTGGAACTGTTCCAAGGTGTTAACTACTTCCGGCGGGCGTTAGGATTGATCGTGCTAATAGGCGCGATCGCCTCTAGACTTTCCTGGTCGTAACGGGTTCACCATGCCAAAACTGTAATACTTACATCGATCGCCTTCATGCTCGCATTCCGCCATTCATGTTGAGAATTGACTTGTTGTTTGCATTGAAGCTGTTTGCAGCACTCGGTTCTGGACTGGTAGCAGGAGTTTTCTTCGCCTTCTCGACTTTCGTAATGCTTGCTCTGGCTCGAATTCCGTCTGCACAGGGAATTGGGGTAAAAGTAGCGAAGAGCTAATTTGCCGCCACGCAACGGCTGAAAAACTTACCCAGATTAGGTTTCAGAAAAAAACTCAAGGAAGCACAGCATCAATTTGTAATCGCTCGTTCATATCCAGTCGAAAAGTGCCGTAAGGGTTAACATGTACCCAAATCAACGGTGATAACGCCCGGAAATCTTCTTTTCTCATCTGCTTCATCCAATTAGCTTCTGCCAAAACCCTTTGAATCATCAGGGTATTGATGTAAACAAGGCTGATTTGCAGCAGGTGCAAGCACAAAACCGATAATTCTTGTTCATCCAGGCGGTTGCTAGCAATTTCACTGTTTTTGCCATAAAAAATAAAACCATTAGCACTATTCCAGTTTTCCACCACATTCAGCCCTTCATTAATCTCACGCCGTAATGCTTCAGAGTTGAGGTAGTGACAGAGAAAGATGGTTTTAACCGCTCTCCCTAGCTCAGAAAGTGCTTTTTGTGTCGGATGTTGAGGAGAAGAACGGCTAAAACGTTTCAAAATCGTGTCTGCTTCCGCCGTTCCCAAACGTAAAGCAGTAGTGTATTTAATCATCTGGTCATACTGAGTTGCGATCAGTTCCCAATCAATTGCTTTAGTAAGTACAAGTTGCAAGTTAGGAAAATCTTGTTTTTGCCCAGCACTTGGTAGATATAACTTTTGGGAGCCGATGCGCTTGATCCGAGGCATCAACTCAAAGCCCAGTAAACGGCAGAAGCCAAAGGCAATTTCATTTTGACCGTGAGTGTCTACATAGTTTTTCTTTACCTTCATATCAGTGCAATGACGTAAGAGGCCTTCAATCATTGCTGCCACCTCACTGGAGGAACAAGTCTTAAGTTGAGAGTAGATGCAGGCAGATTTTTTCTCAACGTGCCAATAGATCATCACCCCCCGACCTCCGTAGCGGATGTGCCATTCTGTCATCAAATTTTGATCCCACGAGCCAAACTTTTTGGAATCACTAGCACACGCTGTTGTACCTTCTCCCCAAATTGCTACCTTACGAACATTAAAAGCAGCATTTACAACTTCTGCAATAGCATTACGCAAGTGTTCTCGGTGAATGTAGTGCTTTTTGACATAACGCAGGTCGTACTCTAAGTCACTATTAATTCCCCCACACATACGCTTGAGTCCGGTATTGCTACCCAATCCATACAAACATAACAATAGTCGTCGTTGTAGGGTTTCTCGGTCTAGGTTAGAGCGCACACCCGTATTCTTGAAATGATTAGTAAAACCAATCCGCAAGTCAGCTTCTTTCAACATATCCAGCAAACTGGTAAGGGGCCAGCGTCTTTCTATCTCACGCTTAAGTTGCAAGATATTGAGTGGTTCTGGCTGTGCTTCTAGAGGAGCAACGCTAATCCAGCCATTTTTCTTCTTTTGAATCTTGACTTTAGTATTGCTTGGCATTGCTCTATCCAGCATTGTTAAAGCCTGGGTCATTTCCTGTTGGAGTTGGCTGATAAAAGTGAGCGCGTCTAATGGTTGTCCTAAAGCCTTGTAGTAGGTTTCTCGATGTACTTCAAAGTCTTGGGGCAAGTCTTCTTCTGGGTTACAGTAGCGTTTAGCCCCAACTACCCAAATTTCCTTCGAGCGCAGCTTATCTCGTAGTGCCTGTAGCACGCATATTTCATAATTGACTCGATTTACCCGTTCCTGCCCATCCTTGTCCTCTTCTAAAATCAGGTGGCGTTGCTCCTTGGAGAGAACACCATTGATGAACAATTCCTCACCGATTGCATAGTATCGCTGATTGCTGTCTTGGTATCTTCTAAGCAATGACAAAGCAGAAATTACTGGGCGGTGCATATCGTTGTTAGAGCGAAACTCCAGTGTGGATAGCAGTTGAGGAACCATGCGCCGATAGTGATGCAGATATGATGAACGCATCACTGTGTAAACTTTTTCCTCATATGTAGGACTGTTAGATTTATATTCTTTGACTACTGCTTGTAGTGTTTTCGGGCCAACTACTGGGTAAACAACATCCTTAACAGGTTCTTCAGGACGTTCGAGTGAAGCTTGAGCAATTTCAAATAACAAGCGTGGCTTACCATCCACCCGTTTAAATTCCTCAATGAGTTGTTGATCCACCCGCCGTTCGGCATTAACATAAATGCGGTGGATAATTTGAATGAGCAACTCCACCAAACTGTCGGTAATCTCCTGGTTGCGTTGCCAACAGAAAGCGGCAACCAATGTGTAGCGAATTTTCGCCGGATGACGACGCAGTTCGCGGGGTGTCTCTGCACTTGCCCGCCGACGGTAGTGAGTAATAATTTTGGGGGGAACATGAGCAAACAGTTTGGTTGGTAGTCCCAAATCCCGGATACATTCAAGTTTGGAGACTTCTTTGAAGATACTCTTGAGACTGGTACGACTGGGGTCTGTTTTGAGGAAATTGAAGACCGACTGTTTAAATTGGCTCTGGTCATCATCTAGAGCATCTTGAGTATTGAGAAGGGCATCCATTTTGGTCAGCGTTCCTGATTCAATTTGCTTGAAGATGCCAGCACAGAATTCTTTTTCTGTAGTGACGCTCGCAGACCGAATCAGCCGTTCCACTGCTTCGGGTATTGGTGGTTCTAACTTGAACTCCCGTAAACGTTGATACACTGCTGCTTCTAATGAGGAGACTTGACGGTCGTATGCTAAAACAAATTCACACAACCAAACAATCAGTTCTTTTTTGTCTTGTGGGTTAAATTCTCGAAAACCAAAGAACTCCCGGATTTCAGCACGATGACGTTCAATAGTGCGTCCATTAAACGAGTATTCAGCATATTGTTTTGGCGAAACGGAGAGAAGTCTCGCAATGTAAGAAACAATCTGTTTGGGAACTTCCTGTTTGGTGCGGGGGAATTTTGCTTCCATCTGGAAGAATTTCAGTAGCACAGCAAAGCCTAGGCGATTTTCCTCACTTTTGTTGAACAGCAGTGCCATTTCGGATGGCAGGAGGGTAAAATTTTCTACCAGTTCTTCTGCATCCCATTGACGTTTCAATTCTTACCGCTCCTCACTCTAGCCATATGAAACAAAAGTTTATCTAATTATCGTATCAGCTAAAGTGTAAGTTATTTGGTACACTAAATTTGAACGGCGCAGTACAGGTTTGAGACCGAAAAAATTCAGAGGGTTTAATTGGTACAAAGAGTTGCCATTTATTGTCGGGTTTCTACAACTGACCAGTCCTGTACGCGGCAAGAACGGGACTTATTAGAGTATGCTGCTGTTTGTGGCTTTGAGGTGGTTGGTGTTTGGAAGGAAACAGCCTCTGGAATTAAACACAACCGCTGTGAGCGACAAAAGATTATGGCGTTAGCGCAAAGTCATAGCATTGATGCGATTTTGGTGACAGAGATGACCCGGTGGGGACGTAGCACCATTGACCTGATTGAGACGTTGCAGTCACTCCATAGTTGGCATATTTCCTTAATTGCTCAAACCGGATTGCAATTCGATCTGAATACACCACAAGGCAGGTTAATCGCCCATCTTATGGCATCTTTGGCTGAATTTGAACGAGATTTGCTGCGAGAAAGGGTGCGTTCGGGGGTAGCGGCGGCTAAAGCGCGAGGTCAAAAGTTTGGCAGGCAACCAGGACAACGTGTGAAAGCAGATAAGTTGGCACCCAAAGTTTTGCAGATGGTTAATGACGGGTATTCTTACCGCAAAATTGCCGACAAACTCAACCTCAGCAAGACAACTGTCAATGATATTGTCAAACGCCACAGACAGTCACCAAAGAAATCATCCTCGGAGAAATAAATCTGAAATCCTTATCCACTAATCGTTTCAGCCAAAGCATGGCGGCAAATTCTCTCTTCGCTACTTTTACCCCGAATTGCTGCCATGCAATCCATCAACATTACGGTCATCAATCTGTGGTTTATGACCGCATTCCTCGGAACAGGTGCAGTTTGCATATTTCTGGCTATTGCTGCGTTATTCAATTGGCATCAAACTGGTGCTGCCTACCTGCTTGTTGGTAGTCTGCTCTACCTTGTCGGCACTTTTCTAGTTACGATCGCCTTCAACGTACCGTTGAACGATGCACTAGCGCTCGTTCAACCAGACAGTTCTGAAGGTGCAAATCTATGGAATAAATACCTGAGCGATTGGACGCTTTGGAACCACATTCGGACGATCGCGGCACTGGCAGCAGCAGCATTATTTACGCTCGCGCTGTGCGATCGCACAATGTAATATCGGGCTGTGGATCGCATTAGGTTTTAGGATAAAGCTGTAACTTTTGGGTGGCGATCTCTAGCTGCACTGGAGTGTTAACCGCTAAATAAGTGTTTGTGGGAGTCCGCGCCACAATCTCACGACCGCTAGGTGTATGGAGGACGTAGCGATATTCGCGTCCGAGGAACTGGCGATCGCGAATTAAAATTTGACTGGTAGGAACGGGGGTGAGAACGATCTCTTCTTGGCGCACCATCAGATCGACGGCATCCCGCCGATCGCAATTGCCAGTTAGGGTAATAGGGATAGTGCCGATTTCTGTCTGCCACACGTCACCTTGACGCTGAGCTGGAATTAAATTGGCTTGGGTGACAAACTCAGCAACAAACCGCGATGCTGGTTGCTGATATAGGTACTCTGGCGTATCAATTTGCTCCAGATAACCATTACACATGACTGCAATCCGATCGGCGATTGATAGCGCTTCTTCGCGATCGTGCGTGACCAGTATCGCTGATACACCCGCAGCTTTGAGGATCGCGCGCAACTCGTGCCGCAACCGCAATCGCACTTGTGCATCTAAATTGCTCAGCGGTTCGTCGAGCAGAATCAGCGCTGGACGCGGAGCAATGGCACGAGCGAGAGCAACACGCTGCTGTTGTCCGCCAGAGAGTTGGTGAGGATAGCGGTTTTCCATGCCAGTCAGATTGACTAAGGCGAGTGCATCTTTCACCTGCTTGGCAGTTTTGGAGGAGCGATCTAAGCCAAACGCAATATTTTGACTCACCGTGAGATGCGGGAACAAGGCGTAGTCTTGAAACACCATCCCCACATTTCGCTGTTCTGGGGGCAACCAATGCCCGTTGCCCGATACCCGCCTCTGGGCAATGTCAATCGTGCCGTTCTGGGGCTGTTCAAATCCAGCAATTAACCGCAGGAGCGTAGTTTTGCCACAACCAGAAGGACCGAGCAACGCTAGTAAATCGCCTGCTGGCAACGACAGGGAAACCTCACAGACGGCGGGTTGAGTCCGGCGGGAAAATTGTCGAGTGACCTGATGCAGACAGAGAAGAGGAGAGGGCATGAAACCAGAAAAGCCAGTATATAAACTTAGACTTGCCTTTATAGTGTAATGGAGTCCTGCAATATATTCTCATCAGGAATTTCATCTTGCTGGACAAATTGTTTCTGATTATCTTTTTGCTTCATTGTGTCCCTATGCCTACGCTTGACTCTCGCCGTCTTTTCAAACGTTCCTGGAATGGCTGGACGTTCTTAGTTATAGCGATCGCCCTGCTGATTCTCGCTCCGATTGGAGTGGTACTCAGTAGTGTCTTGACAAACTCCGGCACGGTATGGAACCATCTCCTAGCCACAGTGCTGCCAGACTACATCAGTAGTTCTCTGTGGTTAATGCTGGGGGTTGGGCTGTGTACGGTGGTGATTGGCGTGGGGACAGCGTGGTTGGTGACAATGTGCCGATTTCCCGGACAGCGGCTATTAGAATGGGCGCTACTGCTACCATTAGCTGCTCCAGCTTACGTACTGGCGTATGTATATACAGAAATGTTGGAGTTTTACGGTCCGGTGCAGTTGGCGCTGCGAGACATGTTTGGCTGGACGAGCGTGAATGACTACTGGTTTCCCACCGTTCGATCGCTAGGTGGAGCGATCGCCATTATCAGTCTCGTGCTGTATCCCTACGTTTACTTGCTCAGCCGAGTGGCATTTTTAGAGCAGTCAGTTTGTACGCTAGAAGCAAGTCGGTTGTTGGGATGCAATCCTTGGCGCAGTTTCATGCGAGTCGCATTACCGTTAGCTCGACCAGCGATTGTCGCAGGGGTATCGCTGGTGCTGATGGAAACGCTAAATGATTTTGGAACGGTGCAATATTTTGCTGTGAATACGTTTAGCGTTGGGATTTACCGCACCTGGTTTGGCATGGGCGATCGAATTGCTGCTTCACAGCTGTCGGCGTTGTTATTGGTATTTGTGCTGCTATTAATTGGACTGGAGCGCTGGTCTCGGCAGCAAACGCGCTATCACCACACGGGACGCTATCAGCGATTGTCTGCGTTTAGGTTGCGGGGATGGCGGGCGATCGCCGCTGTCATCGTTTGTGGACTGCCGATCGTGCTGGGTTTTTTGATTCCTGCCGGACGCTTGCTGTACATGGCAACTAGCGATATTACCCACAACTTTAGCCAACGCTTTTGGGAGCTATCTCGCCATAGTTTAATCCTAGCGGCAGTAACGGCAATAGTGGCAGTCTTCGTGTCACCCATCCTAGCTTACGGTCTGCGGCTGAGCGCCAATTGGGGTATGCAGGTAGCAGTCAGAATGGCAACGGTGGGCTATGCAATTCCTGGCGCGGTGATTGCCGTGGGCGTGCTGTTTCCCATTGGGGCGATCGATAATGCGGTAGATGCTGGGATGCGATCGACTTTCGGGATTTCGACTGGCTTGTTGCTCAGCGGCACAATTATAACGCTGGTATTTGCCTATTTGGTGCGATTCTTGGCGGTGTCGTATAACACGGTTGAATCCAGCCTCAGCCGCATTAAACCCAACCTGGATGACGCGGCGCGATCGCTCGGCTGTGGCACAACTCGCACTCTGGTGCAGATTCACGCACCGTTGATGAGTGGTGGCTTACTCACGGCAGCAATTTTAGTGTTTGTCGATGTGATGAAAGAATTGCCTGCGACGCTGATCGTTCGTCCGTTTAACTTTGATACGCTGGCAGTAGAGGTCTATCGGCTGGCAGCAGATGAGCGTTTGGCAGAGGCAGCTGCACCCGCCTTGGCAATTGTTGCTGTTGGGATTATTCCTGTGATTGCTTTAAGTCGGCAGATTACCCGTACTAGACCGGAGGAAATTGACTACAGGTAGTTCTTTTGACACGAGATCGTGGTATATTCCTCTCTAATGCAAAAACTTATCATTAGCAGACTATCTGCGCTCGAAAAGGCGTTTTGTTAAACGCCAGATCGTGTCTTGACTAAATAGTGCTGAATCGATTTTCGAGTAGCACGTAGTTCCCTGGTCTTAGTTAATTAATGTGGTTAGTGAGTTATGAACTTAGGTAAGGTAAAAATCTGGGTAGGTGTGGGTGCTTACGTTCTTTCAGGCGCGGTAGCGATCGCGGCAACCGATCGTGCCGTAGAAGCAGCTGCGGAAAGGGCGATCGAAATACCCGATCGCGCTTCAGTAATGCAGATAGCCCAAGGTGGCGAAGGTGGCGAAGGTGGCGAAGGTGGCGAAGGTAGTACCCCTGCCAAGCCTTCTACAACTACCCCTAGCCAGGGTGGTGAAGGCGGTGAAGGTGGCGAAGGCGGTGAAGGTGGTAGTCCTGCCAAGCCCCCCACTACTTTTACTCCCAGACAGGGTGGTGAAGGTAGTACCCCTGCCAAGCCTCCTGCTACTACCCCTAGCCAGGGTGGTGAAGGTGGTGAAGGCGGCGAAGCAGGAACATCATTCAAAGATAAGCTCAGTGGTAAGCAACTGTTAAATGCCTTGCAGAATGGTGGATATGTCATTTACTTCCGACATGCCCAAACTGAAAAGGATTATGCCGACCAAGTGTCTGCAAAAATGGGAGATTGTTCGACTCAGCGGATGCTAAGTGAAGTTGGCTGGCAGCAGTCGCGAACCATCGGTCAAGCCTTTGAAGCGTTGAAGATTCCTGTAGGTCAAGTTTACTCTAGCGAGTATTGCCGTGCGTGGCAGACAGCAGATATTGCGTTTGGTCGCACTGAAAAGAGAGCAGCCTTAAATTTTCCACCTGCTGAAGATTACACCGAAGCCCAGAAAGCCCAGATGCGGACTGCGGTGATGCCATTCCTCACGACTACGCCTGCTGACGGAACCAATACGGTAGTTGTGGGTCACGACGACGTGTTTGATGCAGCAACAGGAATTTATCCAGAGCCTCAAGGTGTCGCATACATTGTGAAGCCAGATGGCAAGGGGAAGTTTGAGATTGTTGCTAATATGTTGCCTGAAGAATGGGCAAAAATGGCACAATAAGTCAGTTATCAGTTATCAGTTATCAGGGCAATTGGTAATTGGTAATTGGTAATTTGGTTGGTGGTTGACAATTATCAGGGAGCAGGGGTCGAGAGTTGGGAAATTTTGAATTGCTCCCCCGATCTCCCTTATCCTTTCCCTAATTCCTCACTCCTCACTCCTTCTTACAGCATTGCGATCGCCATGATTCTGTGTATTGGCAATATTCTTAACCCTACAGAGCTAGAAACGACGATCGCCAAACTGGAGATGGCTGAGTTCGTGGACGGTAAAGCTACAGCTGGCTGGCACGCCCGCCAGGTCAAACACAATACCCAACTCCCCCAGGGATCGCCAGCACTGGCGATCGTGCGAGATATCATCGATGCAGCTTTACAGCGGCACGCCTTATTCCAAATGGCGGTGCGTCCCTATATCGTTCGTCCGGTAACTATCAGTCGCTACGATATCGGCATGTCTTACGGCACTCATATTGATAATGCGCTGATGTACGATCCTTTAATGCGATCGGACGTATCAATGACAATATTTCTCAGTGACCCCACCACTTACGAAGGGGGAGAACTGATAATAGAGAGTACCCAGGGAGAGGTAGCATTTAAGTTGCCGGCGGGGTCGGCGATCGTTTATCCTTCATCAACGTTGCACCGCGTGGAAGCCGTGACTCAAGGCGTGCGCCTAGCAGCAGTAACTTGGATTCAAAGTTTGGTACGCGATCCTCAGCAGCGAGAAATTTTGTTCGATCTCGATACGGCACGTCAAACGCTGTTTGAAGCCTCCGGCAAAACGCCCGTATTCGATTTAATTTCTAAAAGCCATGCCAATCTTTTGCGCCAGTGGACGGAGTTTTGAGCTAATGCAAAAAATTTTTAAAAGTCTGTACCTATTAATGACATTATTATTATTAAATCAAAATTGCGATCGCGAGAACGTAAGCTAGAAGGATTTATGAGCAAGATGACTCGTCGCACCTTTTTGGGTGCTAGTGCTGGTGCTGCGGCAACTGTGACAATCGGGACGTGGGGGCTGGGAGTGTCAGCCCAAACAGGTGGTAATCGAGTAGTCAATCTCTATTCAGCACGTCATTACGATGCAGATAGTGAAATCTATCAAGCTTTTGCAGATGCCACGGGAATTCAGGTGAACCTAATTGAAGGCGAAGCCGATCCGCTGATCGAGCGGATTAGAAGTGAGGGAGCCAATAGTCCAGCAGATGTTTTGGTGACGGTTGATGCAGGGCGTTTGTGGCGGGCAGAACAAGCAGGGCTGTTTCAACCTGTCAAATCGGCGCTCTTGACCAAGGCTATTCCCAAAAACCTGCGTCATCCCGATGGTCTGTGGTTTGGCTTCTCGAAGCGGGCGCGGGTGATTATGTATGACAAAACTAAGGTAAAACCAGCAGAGCTGTCCACATACGAAGACTTGACAAACCCAAAATGGCGCGGTCAAATTTTAGTACGACCATCCAATAATGTTTACAACCAATCCTTAGTAGGTTCGATTTTAGCGGCTAATGGTGAGTCCAAAACGGAAGCTTGGGTACGGGGGCTAGTAGCAAACTTTGCTCGTCCAGCTCAAGGCAACGATGTCGGACAAATTCAAGCCTGCGCTGCTGGGGTGGGGAGCTTAGCAATTTGCAATACCTATTACCTAGCACGAATTGCAGCTTCCGATAAACCTGCCGATCGCGCCGTTGCTGAAAAAATTGGCGTGTTTTTCCCCAACCAAAAGGGTCGCGGCACTCACGTCAATATTAGCGGTGGTGGATTGGTCAAGACCTCTCCCAATAAAGAAAACGCAATTAAATTCCTCGAATTTCTGGCAAGTTCTCGCGCTCAGGAAATTTTTGCCAAAAGTAATCACGAATATCCAGTCGTAGCAGGTGTAGCAGTCGATCCGATTTTGGCAAGCTACGGAAAATTTAAGGAAGATTCGCTCAATGCGGCTGTGTTTGGTCGCAATGGTGCAACAGCTCTACAAATTATGGATCGAGCTGGGTGGAAATAACGCGGGTAGCTTTGTAGGGACGCACAGCTGTGCGTCCCTACAGATCGTCTGTTTTACCAATTGCAAACCGCTATCAATCAATCTGTACAAAAAGAAATCTGCTTGTCGTTAACCGAAACAAGTTTATCCAATCGAATTTCTATACCATTATTCATCCTCAGAAAATCAGCTTGGTTTGCAGCATAAACATCCACAATCAGACCTTCAATTTCAACTGATTCACCAGCTGCATTACGATATACAATCCGACATGATTGGCGCAAGGTTGCTAATGCTTCTAGCTCATCGTGAAACCCGCAATCAACAAGAATATATTTATCCACGATCCTTTGGTGTATGGCGTACGGTCTAAAAACTTGAGTGTTATATAGTTTCTAACAACATAGACAAGTATGTCACGCCGCTAGTTTGCTCGGTGTTACCAGAACTAGGACAACTACGAGTTTCTTTATCCCTCTGCAAATGCGTTAGGGATTGCTTTTCGCATGATAATGACCCGTTTACGTCGCTACTGAAATTCAAGCAGTTTTACAACCACCATCGGCATCACCAAGGTTTGGGCGATCGAACACCAATGGAAGTCGATCGAAAAGAATACATGACTTATGCTGCAACACGTATGTTAATTTGACCTGTCATGACAATTAACTACTAACCAACGGATTTCAACATTTCTGGTAATCTCAGAATATAAGTAAAGCAGCAGGGTCAGTGTAGTATTGGTATGAACTTTGACCAAGCACTTGAAATAACCAACAAAGTTGTGTTTGCCCAGTGGGGTAGGCATCTGAGTGACGTGGAAACTGCTATTCTCATAGGTGCTTGGCAAAGTCAGACCTACGAGCAGACGGCTGAGGCTGCGGGTTATTCTGTCAGTTACTTGACACGCGATGTCGGTCCCAAATTCTGGAAGCTCTTGAGCAAAGCTTTAGGAGAAAATGTCAGTAAAACTAACTTTCGCGCTGCCTTAGAGCGTCAGTGGCGCGAGTCGATGCATGAATCTCAGGGACAAAAAGGAAGAGAGGTGCAAAGTGCATCTATTAGCCCCAAGCCTGACTTTTTGGAATTTCCTGACGGACCAGTACCGCTTGATTCTCTGTTTTACATTGAGCGTCCGCCGATTGAAGAACTTGCCTATACCCAAATTAGCAAACCTGGAAGCTTACTGCGACTTAAAGCTCCCAGGCAGATGGGAAAAACATCCTTGATGCATAGAATTTTGGCTCATGCTAAACAGCAGGGGTTCCACACCGTGCTGTTAAGCTTGCAACGGGCAGACAATAGCATTTTCACGTCCTTAGATAAATTCTTACGCTGGTTGTGTGCGAATGTTAGTCGTCAGTTGAATTTAGAGCCGAGGCTGGATGACTATTGGGATGAGGATATTGGCAGTAAAGTTAGCTGCTCGATATATTTCCAAGAATTTTTACTGGCAGAGATTGACTCTCCAATGGTTTTGGCTTTGGATGAAGTCAATCGAATTTTCGAGTATCATGAAATCTCTAGCGATTTCCTGCCACTGCTGCGCTCCTGGTATGAAGATGCCTCGGAATTAGAAATCTGGAAAAAACTCCGACTGGTGGTAGTTCATGCTACGGAAGCTTATATTCCTTTAGATATCAATCAATCTCCTTTTAACGTGGGATTGCCAATTAAATTACCAGAATTTAGTTTGGCGCAAGCGCAGGAGTTGGCAGTACGTCATCGTCTGGATTGGAGTAAGAGCGAGGAGGGGGTGAAAAATCTAGCTCTCTTGCTAGCAATGGTGGGGGGACATCCCTATCTGATCCGCATTGCGCTCTATCATTTGGCACGCCAGGAGGTGAGTCTAAACCAACTCCTACAAACTGCTCCTACAGTTTCTGGAGTCTATAGCGATCGCTTACGGGGTTACCTGGCTAATCTCCAAGAGCATCCCGAACTAGCGACAGCATTCAAGCGAGTCGTAACATCCAATGAACCCGTGCAATTAGAAGCGATCGCTGCCTATAAATTAGAAAGTATGGGGCTAGTCAAGCTGGAGGGAAATTTGGCAACGCCAAGCTGTGAGTTGTATCGATTGTATTTCCGCGAGCAATTAGGCTAAGCCTATGAACGCATACGAATATCAAGTTGGTGGCAGTCTCAAAATGGATGCTCCTAGCTACGTGGAGCGACAGGCTGACGCTGAACTCGATCGTGCTTTGCTCAGAGGCGAGTTTTGTTATGTTTTTAGCTGCCGACAAATGGGCAAGTCTAGCCTGCGGCTAAGAACTCGGCATCGCTTAGAAAAAAGAGGTTTTAGTTGTGCCTCAATCGACATGACGCGGATCGGCAGCGAAAATATTACTCCCGCTCAGTGGTACAAGGGTGTGATGGTCGATCTATTAAGAGGCTTCAATCTCTTTGGCAAAATCAATTTCAAAGCTTGGTGGCAAGAACGAGAAGATTTATCTCTCCTTCAGCGATTCAGCCAGTTTATTGAAGACATTTTGTTAGTCCAAATTAACAACGAGAAAATCTTTATTTTTGTTGATGAAATTGATAGCGTACTGGGACTTAATTTCCCAACTGAAGATTTTTTTGCTTTGATTCGAGCTTGTTACAACCAGCGAGCGGAGAATCCAGAATATAACCGCCTCACTTGGGCGCTATTTGGGGTAGCAACGCCTTCAGATTTGATTGCCGATCGCCATCGGACTCCATTTAATATCGGTAAATCTATCGATCTGCATGGCTTCGATCTATCAGAAGTACAGCCGCTAGCATCTGGCTTGGAGGATAAGGTAGCCAATCCGATATCTGTACTTAAAGAGATCTTGGCTTGGACGGACGGACAGCCATTTCTGACTCAGAAGCTCTGTCAAATTGTCATTCACGAAAGGATGAGTGGGAGTCAGGACTTACAAAAACCTACAAGTCTAGAAGGCGGAGATCGTTTCAAGTTAGATTACCATCTGCCGATCGTTAATTATCATCTGATCCGCTTTTATTACCAATTCCCACCATTAATTTTAGAAAAGCTGGTCAGAATCCACATTATTGAAAACTGGGAAGCGAAGGACGAGCCAGAGCATTTGAAGACAATCCGCGATCGCTTGCTGCGAAACGAACAGCGTGCTAGTGCTTTGCTGGGCATCTATCAGCAAATTTTACAAGGAGTTGAAATCCCCGTAGATGACTCTCAAGAGCAGATCGAGTTGTTGTTATCGGGTTTGGTTGTCAAGCACCAAGGACAATTGCAAGTCAAGAACCGCATCTATCGAGAAGTATTTAATCAAACTTGGGTAGAAAAACAATTAGCAAAACTGCGACCCTACTCCCAGGCGTTAGATGCTTGGTTAATCTCACAAAGGCGCGACTCTTCGCGGTTGTTGCGCGGGCAAGCCTTAGTTGAGGCTCAAGCTTGGTCGCAGGGTAAAAGCTTGAGCGAATTGGATTATCAGTTTTTAGCCGCAAGCCAAGAATGCGATCGCCGAGAAGTTGAGACGCGATTGGAAGCAGAACGGACGCAAGAAATAGCAGCGCGATTGCTGCAAGAGCGAAAAGCTGCCAGATTCCAAAAGTTATTTTTAGGCACTTTATGTTTGGTCTTGGCGATCGCTTTAGGATTGGGGCTAGCAACTTTCTTTCAATACCGTTGGTGTGCGGTCGGGCTTCAATCGGCGATGAACTGAGAAAAAATTCTGATAAAATTTAATCATTGCTAATCTTGCAAAGTTCAACCTGCCCGCCTTGAAAGACCTGCATCGTTAGCTGATAACCTTCCATCAACGACATTCCAACGAGTGGTTCTGAATCAGCTTCGTCTACTGGAATTGTTAGCAGCGTGCCATCCCAAATTACGACTGCTTCATAAACGTTGAATACACACTCACTGCCATCTCCAAGAATTGCTCGTCCTCGTCTCTTTCATCTCAATTTCAACTCAGCAATTAAATCGGGAGGCAATGAAAGCCAACCATTAAATCCTGTGTCTACGATCGCATCTTGGGTGAAGACTTTGCCATCAAAGCGGCGAATTGAAAGTGAGATAATCGGTTCAAATTCCTTGTTAACTACTCCAATAATCACATAGTTCTCCGGCTACGCCCACCAAATCGACGGACATAGCGAGAGCCAATGCGGACAATCCAAATTTGAGCATCTGGACGACGGGCTTCGAGGCGATCGCAGGCTACAATCTCACTCGGATCAACTTCAAAGTCTCCGGTTTCAATATCGATAGCTGCAATCTTGCCGTAATTACCTTCCTCGACTTGAGGACGCACCTGAGATTCATAAATCTCATCGCCCCGTCGAGCATACTCTTCTTTGCTGTAGCGGGGTTGTCGCACTGCCATTGGCTTGACCTTTCAATATTACCTTTGCATTTTAACCTGGGCGATCGCCATCTGTGCGATCGCGAAATTGCGTTACAAAAATTCGCTCAAATATTAGCTGTCTGGTTGTAAATAGTTATTATTGCTAGTTTTTTTAGTTCTCTTACCAAAAAAAACTATAAATTTCGACCTGTTTTTTTAGCATTTGGTATTTTTTTAGCTGAGTTGTAGTTTGATGTTTTACAATTTTATAGAACTTATTAATTGGGTACGTACTTGGCGATCGCGACACACGAACTTTCGCTGGCGATACCCATTCATAACGATCGCTCTCATGGCGATCGCCATTGCCTGCACTAACAGCACTGAAACAAACTTATCCTCAGTCAACGAGTCTTCAAATGAAAGTCAAGTCTTGAAAGTCTGGTGGGATAAAGGCTATACCTTGGAAGAAGATGAAGCGCTGCAACAACTTGTGAGCCGCTGGGAGCAACAAACTGGCAACAAAGTCAAGCTGTCTTTCTATAACAATGACGAACTCTCGCAAAAAGCTCAAAGGGCAATTCAGGCGGGAAGTCCGCCCGATATTTTAATGAATGATAATGCCGATCGGGTGTTGAATCCGCGTTTGGCTTGGGAAGGCAAATTAGCAGATGTCTCCGATGCGATCGCACCAGTGAAGCAGTTTTATCCCGATACCGTATTAGCCAGTGTTGATTTTTATAACAACCTTAAAAAACAGCGCAGCTATTACGCCATCCCCATTCATCAGGGTATACCTCATATTTTTTACTGGCGCGATCTACTCAAGTTAGCAGGACGGAGCGAGCAGGATATTCCCCAGGATTGGGATGGCTTCTGGAAGTTTTGGCAACAGATGCAGGATACTCTGCAAACCCAACACAATCGGAAGATTTATGGAATCGGCTTTCCGATCTCAGCTGGAGTTGTAGATACCTATGAAATTTTTGAACAAATTTTAGAAGCCTATGACGTTCAAATTCTAGATTCTCATGGTCAGCTGCGGGTTGACGATCCCAAAGTCCGCCAAGGCATTATCAAGTGTATAGATTGGTACACTCAATTTTACAAACAGGGCTATGTACCACCAGAGGCAATCAACTGGCTGAACCCAGACAATAATCGCAGCTTGCTCAATCGCCTGATCGTTATGACTCCCAACAACTCCCTCTCGATTCCTGCCGCTGTACGCCAACAACCAGACGTTTACCGCTATAAGCTCGGCACAATCGGATATCCTAATAAACCTAGTGGCAAGCCAATGCGTTATTTAGCTCTAGTTAAGCAAGCGGTTGTCCTAGCCGACTCCAAGAACCAGAAGTTAGCCAAGGACTTTCTTGCTTATTTAATCCAACCGGAGATCATCGGAAGTTTTCTCAAAGCTGCGGGAGGGCGTTTTTTGCCAGTCCATAAACTCGTCTGGAAAGACGCATATTGGACAGACACGAGCGATCCTCACATCTCCACTGCTGCCAAGCCAGTCATTCAGGAACAAACGCGCCTGATTGCTACTGCCCAAAACCCTGCCTATAGCCTAGTTCTCAAGGAGAGTGTTTGGAGTAAAGCTGTGAATAAAGTCGTTGTCAATGGCGTTGCTCCCGAACAAGCAGCAGATGAAGCGATCGTCCAAATTAAACAAATCTTTGCTCAATGGCAGTGAGTAAACAGTGACCAGTTACCAGTTACCAGTGACCAGTTCTGACTTACGACTTAAACGTCGCGATCGCTTGAGATTGAGCTGTCGCTACAAATTTCTGGCATTATTTCTCAGCCTTACAGTTGTTGCTTGCACTCAAAACTCTCAAGAACAAAACTCTAAAGTCAGTGTATCTCCAGCTAGCAGTTCCTCTATTGAGAGTAAAGCGTTAAATATTTGGTGGGATAAAGGCTTTACTTTGGAAGAAGACGAAGCACTGCAACGAGCTGCGAGCCACTGGGAACAACAAACTGGCAACAAAGTCAAGCTGTCTTTCTATCCCACCGACGAGCTACTACAGAAGGCGCAAAGGGCAATTAGGGCAGGCAAGCCACCCGATATTTTAATGAGTCATCGTGCTGGGGAGGAGCTAAATCCGCGTCTGGCTTGGGAGGGCAAATTAGCAGATATCTCAGAGGCGATCGCACCAGTGAAGCAGCTTTATCCCAATTCGGCACTACAAGCTGTTAATTTTTATAACAATACAGCTAAAAAGCGAAGTTACTATGCCGTGCCAATTTATCAGGCAACTATCCACATCTTCTACTGGCGGGACTTGCTAGAACAAGTAGGTCGGCACGAACGGGATATTCCTAAAGATTGGGATGGCTTTTGGGATTTTTGGTCGCAAGCACAGCGCGATCTGCGGGCAAAGCAAAAGCGGCAGATTTACGGCTTAGGCTTTCCTTTCTCGATGGGAGCTGTGGAAACCTACTTCTTTTTTGAACAAATTTTAGAAGCCTACGATGTCCAGATTCTCAACTCTCAAGGTCAACTGCGCGTAGACGATCCCAAAGTTCGTCAAGGCATTATTAAAAGCCTAGAGTGGTATGCCAAATTTTACCGTCAGGGCTACGTACCACCAGATGCAACTAACTGGTCAAATCCAGATAACAATCGTAGCTTGCTCAACCGCATTGCGCTGACAACGCCCAATCTGACGCTCTCGATTGCTGCTGCCGTGCGTCAAAATCCGAATGTCTACCGTTATCATCTGGGTACGATCGAGTTTCCCAATAAACCTAGTGGTAAGCCAATGCGTCTGTTGGTTACACTGAGGCAGGCTGTTGTATTTAACCAGTCCCAGCACCAGAAATTAGCCAAGGACTTTCTCGCTTATTTAATTCGACCAGAGGTAGCTGGAGAATATTTCAAAGCTGCGGGAGGACGTTTTTTGCCAGTCAATCGACAAGTTTGGCAAGACCCTTTCTGGACAGATCCAACAGACCCCCATATCTCGACTGCCATGAAGCAACTGATCCAGGGTCAAACTCGCCCATTCTATCACGTCCAAAATCCCGCTTACACCTTAGTTGTGGCGGAGAATCTTTGGGGCAAAGCTCTCAATCGCATAGTTGTAGACCGCATATCTCCAGAGCAAGCAGCGGATGAAGCGATCGCGCGGATGAAGCAAATTTTCGATCGGTGGCAGCGAATAAACAGTGAATAGGGAGCAGGGAGCAGGGGGGGGAACAAGGGGGACAAGGGGGGACAAGGGGGGACAAGGGGGGACAAGGGGGGACCCCACGACCGAAGGGAGTGGGGATTAGGGGGCGAAGGGGGACAAGGGGGACAAGGGGGACAAGGGAGCAATTCTAGCCAATAGTCACCAGCCACTACCAACTACCAATTACCCATTACCCATTACCCATTACCAATTACCAATTACCAATCCAAAATCGAGTGACTTAATCTATGAAGTCTTGGAATCAACACCTGACTGCTAAAGTCGCCAGTTCCTTCTTAGTTCTATCCCTGGTGGCTGTTGGCGTGGTGGGAAGCGTTGCTTTCTTCAGTGCTAGAGAGGCTCTCAAGCAGGCTGCTTTCAATCGCCTCAGCGTTGCTGCTACCCTGAAAGAAGAAGAAATTGGGCGTTGGTTTGAAGACCAGCAACGAGATTTTCTCCTTGTAACTCAGCATCCAGAACTACAAAGGAATATCAAGATATTACTAAGTGGCAAAATCACCGATCCGAATTATCTTGCCGCTGACAAAATTCTCTCCAATTATCTCATCAGTGTCACCCAAACCAAGCCAGCTTTAAGAGAAATTTTCATCCTCGATCGCAGCAATCAGATCGTTCTCTCAACTGACAAGCAGCGCAAAGGTAACTACGAAATTCTAGCTAACGTTAGCTATTTTGAACGAGTCGAGCTAAAAGATACTTTCGCTCCGATTTTCTACGTTTCACCCGTCACTGGTAAACCGTCAGTTACCTTGGCAACACCTCTACGCGATGCAGCAGGAGTGCGCCAAGGCATTGTTTTAGCTCACCTCAACTTAGACCGCATCGATCGAATCGTCCGAGAACGCACGGGCTTGGGTAATAGTGGCGAGACATACTTAGTCGGCTCTTTGGTATCAAAAAACGCTTTTATCTCCAAAGCAGAGAAAACTGAAGCACGGGAATTTCCAGAAGGAATTAGCAGTCAAGGCATTGATGCAGCGATGAGTGGTGTCAGCGGCTCTGGACTTTATCGCAACTATGCCAAACTGCCAGTTATTGGTGTCTATCGCTGGCTGAACGAGCAAGATCTGGCTTTGTTAGTGGAGATGCAGCAGGAAGAAGCTTTTGCCCCTGCTCGCCAACTGGCAGGAACAATCGTACTCGTAGGACTAGCATCGGTAGGTTGTCTGTCGATTGGAGTGTATTGGCTAACGCGACAGTTAAAAATCTCTCGCGAGCAGTTAGAGAATTACAGCCATAGATTGGAACAAAAAGCACAAGAAGCTGAAGCTGCCAACCTTGCCAAAAGCGAATTTTTGGCTAACATGAGCCACGAACTGCGGACTCCACTCAACGCCATTCTTGGTTTCACCCAACTGATGAGCCGCGATCGCTCGCTCAGTGCGGCACAGCTAGAAAATTTAGACACGATTAATCGCAGCGGCGAGCATTTGTTGACCTTAATTAATGATGTCCTGTCAATGGCTAAAATTGAGGCGGGGCGCACAATTCTCAATGAAAATAGCTTCGATCTCTACGAATTACTAGATTCACTTGAAGAGATGTTACGGCTCAAAGCAGAAGCCAAGGGCTTACAGTTGATCTTTGAACGCACCCCTGAAGTTCCCCAATGCGTACGCGCAGACGAGAGTAAATTGCGCCAAGTCTTGATTAATCTTCTGGGAAATGCAATTAAATTCACTCAAGCAGGCGGAGCAATCTTGCGCGTGAGAACGAAGCAGGACAAGCAGGAGGTATCTCAGTCACCACCTACTACCTGTACCCTACACTTTGAAGTTGAAGATACTGGTCCTGGCATTGCAGCATCAGAGTTGGAGAGATTGTTTAAACCCTTTGTCCAAACGGAAGCAGGGCGAAAATCTCATGAAGGGACTGGTCTAGGCTTAACTATTAGCCAACAGTTTGTGCGCCTAATGGGAGGAGAGATCGCGGTTAGCACGACTTTGGGTCATGGCACGATTTTTAGTTTCGAGATTCCAGTTAGCCCCGCAGCAGTGGTGGAAGTGCCGCCTCGACAGCACTATCGGCGAGTCATTGGACTCGCGCCCGACCAACCGAAGTATCGTATCTTGGTAGTTGAAGATAAATGGGAAAACCGCCAACTTCTAGTCAAGATGCTGGAATCAGTCGGCTTCGAGGTGCGCGAAGCCGAAAATGGTGAAGAAGGAGTGGCAATTTGGGAAAGCTGGCAACCACAATTAATCTGGATGGATATGCGAATGCCAGTGATGGATGGCTATGAAGCGACTAGACAGATTAAAGCCCATCTAAAAGGTCATGCGACGATAATCATTGCTCTAACAGCAAGTGCCTTTGACGAAGAACGCGCTGTAGTTTTATCTGCTGGGTGTAATGATTTTGTCCGCAAGCCCTTGCGGGAAGAAGTTATCTGGGAAAAAATGATGCAGTATTTAGGGGTGCGTTATATCTATGAAGACACCCAGCAGGCAGCTATTCCCAGCCAGCTAGAAGAGAAAGAACCCTATGCGCTGACAGCCCAAAGCTTGAGAGTCATGCCTTCTGAGTGGGTGGCGCAACTACACCAAGCAGCACTGCGGACTGATGAGAAGCTGATTTTCGATCTTCTAGAACAAATTCCACAGGATTATGCTCCTATGGCAACTGCTCTAGCCGATTTAGTAAATAACTTTCGTATTGATAAGATTATCGATCTAACGCAACTAGATTCAGCATGAATGACGATCGCGCTCAGGAGCCTAAAGCGAATATTTTAGTAGTTGACGATAAGCCGGATAACTTACGACTTCTATCTGCGATGCTATCTCAGCTGGGGTATGAAGTCCGTAAAGTGATCGACGGAAAAACAGCCTTGATGACCGCGCAAGCTGCCCCGCCCGATCTAATTTTGCTTGACATCATGATGCCAAACATGAATGGCTATGAGGTCTGCCAACACCTGAAAGCTTCGCCAACAACCCGCGATATTCCGGTAATTTTTATCAGCGCCCTAGATGAGGTCATCGATAAAGTTAAAGCTTTTGCAGTCGGGGGAGTTGATTACATCACGAAACCCTTCAGTGAAGAAGAAGTTTTTGCCCGCGTAGAGAATAATCTGACGCTGCGGCGGTTGCAACAGCAGCTGACAGAGCAAAATGCTCGCCTGCAACAAGAAATTTGCGATCGCCAAAAGGCAGAATCAGCACTATGGCTGAGTCAGTTTTATTTAGACAAATCTAGAGATGCAATCTGTATCATTAATGCAGATGCACGGTTTGTCTATGTCAATGAAGCAGCCTGTCGCATCCTGGGATACTCCCGCATCCAACTGCTAGATATGGCTGTTTGCGATGTCAATCCCAATTTCCCAACCACAATCTGGCAGTCACATTGGCAGGAAATTCGGCAGAAAGGCTCCTTCACCTTTGAATCGACCTCACGGACTAAAGATGGTCGGGACATCAGCGTGGAAATAACTGCTAATTATTTAGAGTTTAACGGTCAAGAGTACAACTGTGCGATCGTGCGCGATATCACTGCTCGCAAACAGGCAGAAGCAGCATTGCTTGGCAGCGAAGCGAAGTTTCGCCATTTGTTCGAGTCTGCGCCCGTAGGGATTTTCTCTCTACGCCTTTTCGATGGTTCGCTGCTGGATGCTAATCAGCAGTTTGGGCAAATACTCGGTTATACTTGTGCCACAGCTATTGGCACAGATGCGATCGCGCAAAAATCTGTAACTGACTTTTTGAGCGATCCGACTGCCCAACAGCAGATCTTGGCAGCAAAACAGGCGGCGGGAAAAGTCTGCCAGTGCCAAATCCAGATCCGCAAACAAGACGGAACGGTAATTTGGGTGCTATTAGCACTACGAATTGATGCAGCAGAGGATTGCTTGGTAGGCGCGATTGCAGAGATTAAAGATCGCTTTTAGGGACAAACAAAAGTCAACCTGAGATTACCAGAGATTTTAGCTCCTCAAGGTTTCCTTAAGAATTTCAAGTTCCTCAAAACAGCAACCACTTGCAGCTTTTCAACTGCGATCGCCGATCCGTAAGTATCGGTCGATATCTCTGTTGTCCTAAGATTAGGACTCAAGCAAGTCCAGAGATTTCCTGTAATGACAAATACAATCTATCAAATTACATTAATGAACGAAAGGTATGCAGCAACAGCCTCTAAAAAGGTAAGTTTGCAGTAGATCATCTGCAAGAGTTCTAGCAATAAATATAACTCTCATTTGAGAGCTGGCGATCGCGCAGCTTGCATTTGTAACACTGCCTGCCTTGACGCTGCCCGTTCTTGACCGTAGCAATTGGAGCTGGAGTTGAGGCGTATTCTTTATTCTAGCGAAATCATCATTACCCTTTCAGCAACGCCAGGAGTCACAAATGCAAGTTGTCACATTACCTTTAGAACCAAAATTCGATCCCAGCCAAGGGATCGCGCTCAAAGATCTAGCTCAGATTTGGCAATGGCAGTTGGCATTTGACTATCCTAATAGCAGTGTGGCTACCAAAGAGAGTATTGTCTGCTGGCTACTGGGAAACCGTTTGGAACATTTAGACTCAGAGCAGTTTAAACTCGTACAGCAAGGGATAGCTTACCGCTACCGGATTTTGCAGAATCGTTACTTAGGACAAGCACCAGAACAGGGCTATCGCCGCCTCTTGACCCGCTTGGGTAGCTTAGTCGTGCTGCAAAATAAAATCCGCATGATGGTGGCTCTGGGTCGCGATCGTCGTTGTCAAATTAGCGAAGTATTGCAAGAGTTTTTGCAAGATTTACTGCAACGCGATTGTTACCTACAACAGCAAATAACAGCGATCGCTGAATGTACTGATGACCTTCGCTTGCGAAACGCCTTACTATTTACTGCGATCGAAGAATACTGTTTGCGACCAGTTCGCAATCAACCGCTGATTGTCTATCGCTTCATCAACTATATGCGTCGCTATGCACCAGGAGGAGTGACGCAAGTACCGAACAACAGTGAGATTCGGATTGTTTTTGCTCAAATTCCTACTGAAGATAGCGATCGCAGCTTCAACTTGCTAGATGTACAAGCGATCGGGCAATACAAGGAACAAGAAGAAGCCGCAGCGCAACAGAGCGAGCGGGATGAAGTTAAACAGCAGCTATCTCAATATCTAGAACAAAAGTTGGGACATTCAGCTGTTCAATGGTTAAATTTATACCTCCAAGGACAATCGCAGCAAGCGATCGCTTCTCAGTTAAATTTGACCGCTAAAGATGTTTACCGATTGCGAGAAAAAGTTTGCTATCACGCTACGAGGCTTTTTCAAAAAGGAAACAGAAAATAGGAGACAGAAGATTGGAGAATTCAGAATTAATGTTCGATTTTTTTAGGGACGTACGGTTGTGCGCCCCTACGACTCCTCTAGTTTATTACCTGAGATTACCAGAGATTTTAGCAGCAGATATTACTACCGAGCTTAGAGTTTCTTTAAATTAAGCGCGATCGCTTCTCAAAGTTTTAGTTAGTCAACCTGTATTTTTCTGAGATTTATTTATGAAATTCCAGAGAATTTCTGTAACGACAAATATAAAATTATAAATTAACTTAGTAAGTAGAAGGGTTGCTAAAAACTATAATAATTACTTCGACTTGAAAATAACCAGAGGTCACAACAAATGTCTGGCTTTACTATCAGCTTAACTCATTTCAAATGTAATCTATTGCGATCGCCATGCCAATGGCTTGACTCTATTGAAATTCATAACTCCAATCTAGCTCGATTGCTGTGCATGACGATCCCTGCTCGTTGTCCCTTTGAGCGAGAAATCAAACTTTGCGATCGCACTATTTTCCGAATTCCGCCTCTATGCAAATTGAACCCTTTCTACGAACAAATAATTGGTCTACGCTTCAAGTGCTTGTCCTATTTGGCAGATAAATGCGGTGAAGATGTAGCCGTATATTGTTAGTAAGTTCGAGCCTAGATGAAATATGCAGAAAGTTCTCTACATATTAATTGAACCGAAAGGATCGGGAAAAACTTATATCGGATGAAGAAATTCTTCAGGCGATCGAATTGTTACGACCTGCTGCCTCAATTTAAATCATCTCATCAAAGTTGTTATGTCGCTTGCGATCGTGGAAACCCTTGCAGATTCCCCTCTCACCCCAGAATCACCGACTGATACCAATCTTCGAGTCTTGGCTTGCTTGGCAGAACGCAATGTGACGTGGCGTTATTCACTGCTATCGCGCGATCGCCTGCGAGCAATCTGTACTTTTGATGCCCCCGATATAGAATCTGTCCGAGAATCCTATCGCAAAGGTGGCGGCATATTTAGTCGGATCTGGGCTGGGGAATTGATTCAGCCACAGGACATTCAACCACGGCGCAATCCATCAATGCTCAAGGTGATTGAAAGCACCTATCCCCCGTTCGAGCAGGAGGAGTGGAACAAAATCAGCAGTAGAACCTTAAGCTGTTACGCCCACCGAGGAATTGAGTGGGTGCGATCTTACCTGTCGCTCGATCGCACCCGCGTTATTTGCGAATTGAACGCACCTGATACCCAGTCCATTCGGGAAGCTCAGCACCAAGCTGGAGTTTCTTTCGACCGCGTCTGGTCGGCAACGATCGTCAAACCGTAAGAGCATGTCCTCTGGGAACATTATCATTCTACTCACCCCCACTGGCACTTGTTAACGATTACTGACGGCGACACACCAACAGATACAGAAAGTATGGCGCGCCCACTGCTGCTGTCACTACGCCAATATTGCGCGTTACACCCAAAATGAAAAAGACCGTGCGGCACTACGCCGCCACGCCGACATGATTTTGCACGACAGTTGCGAAGCCGTTTCCCAGGAGTTGAATCGAAAAGATATTGAACGGCGATATCATACAGTGATGAAAGTGCTTTAGATCGCAAGTGGCGATCGCTGCAAAATCCTCTCATTGGCAGAAGCAATATTTTGCCAACCAGCTCAGCCTGAAGAAAGAAATGACTTGCAATGCAGGTGATTTGCGCTCTCAGATCTGAGGAAAATGACTTTAACAACACATGTTTAGAATTTTGTTTGCAGTTGCCGAGCCATCAACATCTAATTTTAATCTTGTTTGGTTATCGGCACTATTTGCCCTGATTTTGGCTCTAGTGCATCTGTTTTCCAGTAAACTCCGCTTTCTCGAAAGAACTCCTCGTAGTATTTGGCTGTCTGTAAGTGGCGGTGTTTCAGTTGCCTATGTCTTCGTCCATATCTTGCCCGAATTGAGTCAGGCACAGGAGACAGTTAAAGGTACGGTAGGCAAGGCACTATTATTTCTAGAACATCACGTATATCTTTTAGCACTATTAGGATTAGCCGTGTTTTATGGCTTAGAACGGGTTGCTAAAGTATCGCGCCAGCGCAACCGCAAAGCAGGTAGGGGAGATGTTGCTTCATCGGGTGTTTTCTGGGTGCATATTGCCTCGTTTGCTCTCTACAATGCCTTAATTGGCTATCTGCTCTTGCATCGAGAGGAACCAAGAGTTCAAAGTTTATGGTTTTTCTTTATGGCAATGGCTTTGCATTTCATAGTCAATGACAATGGATTACGCGAACATCACCAGCGTACCTATGAAAAAACTGGTCGCTGGATACTGGCAGCAGCAATTATTTGTGGTTGGGCGATCGGGCTGGGAACTCAACTGTCTGAGGCGGCGATCGCGTTACTCTTTGCTTTTCTCGCCGGAGGAATTGTACTTAATGTTTTGAAAGAAGAACTCCCAGAAGAACGCCAAAGTCGCTTCTGGGCTTTTGCCCTCGGTGCAAGTATATATTCTGCGCTTTTAGTTGCACTGTAATGTCGATAGCCTATTGTCGATCGCGAGTACGGACACTGAAACGTGTTAGGCTATTGGTGTTTCGATCGCGACGCGCGCTGTTGAATTTTTAAATTCAACTCACACAGGGATTAGGTGATGCAATTTCACCTTGACGTTACAAAGTTAATCATCGAGCTAGAGCGGGTGCAAGAGATGAAAGGCAGCAGAACTGTTTGCACGGCTGTGTCTCCACCTTAATAAGTGAATTTTCAGAAACGAGCGATTAAAAGTCACAACTGGGTCAAACAATCGCCGACGGTATTTAATCTTTAAGTCATCGAGGACTTTTTGAATCTCTGAGTGGGGCAATAGGTTTTGAAACGGCAGTCCCAGACTCTGCTTAAATTTCTGAAGCGAGAATTTCCACACGATTTGTCACAGTAGTAGTCTTATCAGCTTTCAAGTACTATCGATAAGTATTTTATGGGCTTGAAAGCTTTTTCTACCTTGAGAAAAACATTTTGGACAATCCCGGCACTATGACTGCATCTATGAGCTGCACTTGCTTGCCTGCAATACCTTGACTGGTCTCCCAGAGCCGAACCACTCAAAAGCCTGCAACGCTTCTCGATGGAGCTTGGTATCTCAACTACTCTGACAACGGTTATGGTAGCTGGGATGCGACATACAACAGATATGGCGATACTAATGACGCTCCCGTTCCTGCCGACGATGATGGCGATGCTAAAGCCGACCTCAGTGTTTAGGGTAACAATGGAGCTTAGTATATTGACTACTTTGCACTTTAACCGGCTTTGCAGATAGCTGAATCTAAGGCTTGAGTAGTAGGCGAACAAAAATGTACGTGCTTGTTCGACTTTACCTAAAAAGAATCAAGCAAGGCAGGTGTTGAGCCAACGCTTAAATGCTTCCTTCGTCTACGTTTTGGGCAAGTGCGTACAAGCATCTTTCCATTGCTACTAAAACCCTAACTCAGCCGTTTCAGCAAGGTTTCAGCAAGATTCTATGGTGCGGTTACATGCTATCCATTCTTTATTGCAAGATAGCTTTCCTAGTAGCGGTTTTCAATTGGATGCAATGCACGTCTGGTAGGGGCGCTTTCTCTGTGCGCCCCTACAAATGTCATCCACACAACCGAGAATTGCTATAAGACTGCAATAGACACTATTGACAAACTTTAGAGACATATCTGCCTGACTTATATCTAAAGAAGTAGCTGATGAAACTACTATGTTTATAAGGTTGCTTGAGCAAGAGTGTCTTAACTAAGCTACTGACAAAACTCTAAAGTTAAATTCAGGGTACGCTCGTGCAGATTCAACAAAAATTAGTTAAAAAATATATAGCAGTTCTAAATAATTTGTAAAGTAGGCTTCTAGCCTGCCGCAGGCTAGAAGCCTGCTCCACGTTCATGAATCAAATAGGATTGCTATATATAGCTATCTAAATTAAAGTATTCGCAAACTTCAGAGACATAACTATTTTCGTTACGTCTAGAAAATTTGTCTTAAAACCTTGATTTAATCAATTTAATCCTTCACTATGAAAGCAAGATTAAGCAATCTCTGGCTGAATCTCACTCAAATTTACTTCGAAGTACTTTCTTGAGGAAAAACAAATGGCTAGAATCACAATATTGGAACTGAGTTTTGAGGATTCTCAACTATCCCGAAACTCCAACAGCTTTCTTAACGACTTAACGGCTGGAGAAATAGAAGCTGTAGTAGGTGGTTCAGTTGCTGCTTCAGTACTAGCAAACATCGAAGATCTTGTTACAGATTTCGATGCTCAAATGGAGCAGTTGTTTGATAGTTGGGGTCAGCAATTTTCTACAAATACAGGATCGAGTTCTTCTACAAACACAACTCCAACCTCCGATAACGGTTCCAGACGTTCTAGGGTTTATGGAACTTACGGTGCATACTCTTAGGGTTAGTGACTCACGCCTAACACATACAGCTAAGCTAGCGCTCAACTAAGACATTTGGTGAACAGGATGAATAATGGTTAATTCAAGAGTTTATAAACTCTTGAATTAACCATTATTTTTATCATAGAAAGATAGAATCAATATTGAATTATACATATTAAATTAACACTTACAATATAAAAATAAGTACTATTGCACTTACAGTTGGGATACTCATACTGACATTAATACTGTAGCACTTCTATTTCAACGAGATTTCTAATATCTACTCAATGGAACTGATTAGTAGGTATTAGTACCACCTATGGTTGATTTAGTCTATGCAGATTGATATTCTTGGAGTATGAAAGCGTTTAGGTAGGGAAGATGTCATCTACCAAGTTATTTCTTGAGTTGTTCTAAGAGCCTCATTCAGAAAATTGGTAGACGCAATTACCTGATTTATGTCTAACAGAGCAATTAAAAAAACACGTAATTTTGAATGTAAACCGCCAAAAATAGACTGACAGAAAGACTCTTTTTAAGTCGCAGAAACCCGTTAACAACCCTTGATTTTCTAAAGTTATTGCTCGATTATTGAAAGTAACGATTAGGCAAGCAAAAGCTGAATCGCACTACTCTAGAAAATGGTGAGGAACACAACAAATGGCTAACATCACAATCTCTGAACTGCGTCCTGCTGGCTTCGATCTATTCCAGGACTCCGAAAGCTTTCTCAACGATCTAACCGATACAGATTCTATGTCTGTGCTGGGCGGTTCAGAGAACGGTTTTAACGATTCGCAATACGCTTATCATGCAATTGTAGACATCGCTGTCATCCACCATCTATCGTTTATCGCAGAGCTAGTAGGAAGCCTAGCAAGTAACGTTGGCGGCGGTGGTGGCAACGGCGGCGGTAAATAGAATGGATTCATGAGTTGAGTCCCAATAGTTACTAGCTAGTCACCGACTAAGTTCCTGTTATCGGTTCATTCATTCTTCACGCTGAAATCACTATTCTGCATCCCTATGGGATGGCTGACCGATAACAGTTTTTTGTTGCTACTTTAAGCATCGCATTAAGGGTTAGATGAATGTAACGACTAGGCAAGCAAAAGCTGAATCACATCACTCTAGAAAAATGAGAGGAATATAACAAATGGCTAACATCACAATCTCTGAACTGCGTCCTGCTGGCTTCGATCTATTCCAAGATTCCGAAAGCTTTCTGAATGACCTAACCGATACAGATTCTATGTCTGTGCTGGGTGGTTCAGAGAAAGGTTATAACGATTCGCAATATGCTTATCATGCAATTGTAGACATCGCTGTCATCCACCATCTATCGTTTATCGCAGAGCTGGTAGGAAACCTAGCAAGTAACGTTGGCGGCGGTAACGGCGGGGGTAAATAGAATGGATTCATGAGTTGAGTTCCAATAGTTACTAGCTAGTCACCGACTAAATTCCTGTTATCGGTTCATTCATCCTTCACGCTGAAATCACTATTCTGCATTCCTGTGGGATGGCTAACCGATAACAGTTTTTTTGTCGCTACTCTTAAGCATCGCGTTGGAGTTCAGAAGCGGTAACTTGAAGACTTGCCGGACATAATTATAGGAATTAGGTCTGAAAAAGCAGTTGAAAAAATTTGATTTTCTGGTGTTCATCCCGAAAAATTGTAATTGAGAGTTTTGGAAAAAACACTAATGGCTAGGATTAAAATTTCCGATCTGCAACCTGCTGAATCTGAAAGTTTCTTCACTGAGCTAACCGATGCAGACTTGGCTATACGAAGTGGTTCAGCTAATGAATTAAATCAGTTACTTTCGGCTGTGCTGATTGTATATGCTATTAGTCAAATCGTGTCCCTAGTGCAGAGTTTTTCTTCTACCAACCAAAATAGCGGCACTCCATTGAATAATATTCTAAGTAATATTCAAGGAAACAATGAATTATGACATTTTTATTAAGCTCTCAAAATGTTTTTGACTATTTGATTAGGCAGGGACTCTGTACTCAAGAAGATCGATCTTCGAGTAAGATTGAGAGAAAAACTGCCAAAAATTTTAATTTGTTACTCACTCTGCCAAGGGGTCGCCAACTTTTAGTCAAGCAAGAACTGCACGACAGAGAAGGGAAAACTGCTAGAGAGTTTCTAAGAGAATGGCGAGTTCAAGAGTTTTTACAACGATTCCCAGAACATAGCTATCTGCGCACTTGGCTTCCAGAGATACTCCATTTTGATGAGAGACATTCAATCATTGTTTTTAATTACCTCACAGACTATCGAGATCTCATAGATTTTTATACTAAAGAGAATATATTCCCAACTACGATCGCAACTTCAATCGGAACCCTTCTGGCTAACATTCATCGCGTGACTCTAGACCGTCAAGACTATCAAGAATTCTTCTCTCAAAAGTCAGAGGATGAATCCATTAACCAGGCTCCTCATCTCATTCGTGTCTTAGACCGGATCGGTCCTGAAGTTTTTGGTCTAGTTCCCGCAGATGGGTTGAGATTCTTTGCACTCTATCAGCGCTACGATAGCTTAGGGCAGGCGATTAAAGAGCTTAGCGCTGCTTTAGAGCCTTGTTGTCTAATACACAACGATCTCAAGCTAAACAATATCCTACTATCCAACAGTTGGGAGCAAGCTATCTCGACATGCTCCCCCCTTGATTCCCTTGAAGTCCGAGCGGTTAGAGAGGATGGCATTATTCGTTTAATTGATTGGGAGCGCTCCACTTGGGGAGATCCTGCTTTCGACTTAGGAATGCTCATCTCTAGCTATCTACTAATCTGGCTATCTAGCTTAGTTACTAGTAAAGCGATCGCGATCGAAGAGTCTTTACGCCTTGCCATGACTCCCCTTGAGGAACTGCAACATTCGATTGCTGCTCTGACTAGCGCTTATTTGAGTCACTTTCCAGAAATTTTAGAGCGTCGTCCTGATTTTTTGCAGCGCGTCGTGCAATTTGCTGGTATGTGCTTGATTAATGCCATTCAGGCAAGACTCCAGCACCAAAAATTCTTTGGCAATCCAGGTATTTGCATACTCCAGGTTGCCAAGTCTTTGCTGTGTCGTCCAGAACAATCAATGCTGACTGTTTTTGGCTTACCAGCGTCGGAATTTCTTCGCTTTAGCTATTCTTCCGTTTGAGTATTTTAGTTGTAGGCAGACTGTTATGCAATTGCTGGATTCGGCGCAAAATCAACTATCGGACTTTGAGACCGATAAACTACTGGCTGCTCTTCATGACATTGTCCGCAAAATTCAAATTGAGTCTACATTCTGTATTCGTCATCTAGATTACCAAGCTTGGCAACTTCCGGCTGATAGATTACCGCGTTTTCAACAACTACCCTTAGAGCTTCAGACTAAGTACTTAAGCCAGCAGCTGTGCGGTTTTCTCTACAGCATCTATTACAACGGTTCTCTCAAATCTGCCTTGGCTCTAGACGCAGATTCAGTTGGTTTAGAACTGCACCAGAATCTAGAGAATAATACGTTTCTGGGAGTGGACTTGGAATTTTATCAGCGATTGCACTCTAGCAACAGCGGTAAAGGCTACTTTGACCCTGGTTGGCAAGTGCTAAGAGAGGAGAGTGATGGCAGCCTAGCAGTGAAAAAGACCGACTTGACCCTGCATATCGAACGCGATCGCCATTTACAACCAGTGGAGCAATCTGCAACCGTTGGAGACTCGGTGGCAATCCTAATGCCTCGCAACCTGGTGCAAAATGGATTCTACATGGCGGTAGGCGATGCAGGTCCGACCAGACTCGGCAATATAGTACGCATCTACTTCAATCTCAGTTCCGAAGGTGCGGTTGTAGTTATGGGCAACCTCACGCGGCAGCTGAATGACATTAATATTCCTTTCAGCTTCAAGGTGCTATACAATCCCCCAGACTACAAGCGCTATGATTCAGGGGTACTCTACTTTGATAAAAGTAACTATGAAGATGTACAACCACTATTGCAGGCTGTTTATGTAGAACACCAATCGCATTTTCAATCAGAAGTGCCATTGTTTACCAAGCTTTTAGCACCCGGACTCGCTCTTGCAGAAGAACCAAACCGCAAATTTTCTGCCCAAGAAAGCTTTGGTCTGAACCGTTGTAAAATCGTTGCCAATGGCTTACTCGAAGCTTGGCAACAACAGGACAGTTCGACCGAAGGTCGGATGGCATCTATCAGCAAACACTTTTCATTGCAAGAAATTGATTTGCAGCGTCCTTACCTTAATCCTAAATCTGAGGACATTTACACTCCATTAGACTGGCGTTACATAGTCATCAAATAATTTTTCTAGGTTGAGTTTAGTTCCAAAAATCAAAAGTTTCTCTTCATAAACTAGCTTCTCTTGCTCAGATATTAGCCTGCCACTTAGGGGGCTTTTTCTAGCTTCAAACACTCTGTACTAATAACGAATACGGGCATTTAGAGTAGATTTAGCAATAACGGTAAATCGAGGATTTTTAGAAAGCACTACATAACTTTACCATATGTCTCCTAAATCTAGGGTTCTCGGCTTTTTACCTAATTCAAATATTGGCAGCTAACTTTCCGATCGGTAGAGGGTAATAATGAATACAAAAGTTTGGTTAATTCAACCTCAACCATGCTTACCAAACATCAATTTAATCGAACTTTCTAAGCAATCCTTTGGTAACGCTTTTCTCAAGGCTGCTCAAGTTTTATGCCAACAGCTCGAACAGATTGAATTAATTCTAGGAACCACTAAAGACTTTACAAAAAAGCTTTTTAACTTGGCTATTTTAGGTTTATTTTCCAAAATGCACCGCATTTACTATTCTTACATTTTACTCAAAATCCACCAAGACGAAATAGGAAGTCAGTTCTTACTCGAACATTTAGTTGAAACTGCTGTTACGCTCACATACCTGCTTGAAGGAGCAGGCGAATATGTTGTTTCTGAGTATATTTCTGCTTCGTTGTACCAGGCTCAGTCTTTATTAGTTGACGTGAAAAAGCAATTACAGAAAGTTCCTAATCATCCAGATTTATTAATTTTAAAAGATGAACTTGAGGCTTTCATTGCTCAACAGCAAGAACATGATGCTGAACCTGAGTTTCCTACTGATTCAGAAGCATACTTGTGGGGACCCCAAGAAGCAGATACTACCTTTAAGCGTGGAGCAATTGTTGGATTGAATTTTCTCACTAATCCAGCTCGACAAATAGCTTTAAAGATTGTACCAGCAAGCTGGCTAGATCTTCAATTCAATTATTTGAATTCCTTTACCACAAGCTCTCGTACTAAAGTCAATCCCGATCCCAACTTCACATGCGTGCGCGATGCTACCCATTTATGCTTGCACGCTACTCAAAGTTTCCTTGAGGAAGCGATCGAGCACCAGAATATCAATTACCCTGGCATAAAACATCAGCAAGAGATCCTTAATCTGCTGTATGAGTGGTTCCACAATGCTCACCATGTCTATCAACTGCACTAGCGGGCAATAATTCAGGAGAAAAACGACTGCGATCCACGTTTTCAATCTCGATCTTCTGTTTATAACTCAGTGAGGCAGCAGAACCAGCCAAGCTTTCTCAGGGTAGAAACAAGAGACTAAAGCTTTGCCTCAGCTTAGTATTAATGCAAGAGCTTGTGATATTTGGTTTATAGCCGATCGCTAATTAAACCATTGGAAACTTGGGACTCGAAATTAGCGGCTAGGTTTTCTGGGTCAAGATACTTAACAATTTCAACTTGCTCGATTTGTTGCTTTAGCCATGTAGTAAATAGATCTGCAAGGATTTTTAAGCGTAGCGTATCATCCAATTGTGGTTGCACGATCTCCTCAACCAAGATTAGATGCGTTCCCTTAGAAGTAACAATTGGTTTGAGCATCTGGGGCGGAGTAGCTGCAAAAACCGCAGCAGAAATTTCTGGTTTAAGCTCGCTGCGGCGTAGCATCCCCCGATATCCCCCAGCACGGCGTAGCTCTTTATCCTGGATATACTGACGAGCTACCTCACAGAAACCGATCTCGCCTTCTTGAAGAGCATAAAATAATTCCAGAGCCAAGTCGCGATCGTCCAAGACAACTTCATACATCACCACTCCGCCATAATTTAACTGTTGCTCAAAAAAAACCGATTCGACTTTATCTGCAAACAGATGTCGAGCTAATTTCTCTGAGATGATAGTAGTGTAAATCAATTGCTCAAACTCATTTAGGGACAAACTCTGTTTGTGCAGCCACGACCAGGTATCGTCAGCGCGTATGAGATTGTTGCTTAACCGAAAATTATCTGCTCCCTGCTGCAGTTCTGCCAGTTCCACTGTAATGCCTGCTTCTTTTGCAGCATTAGCAATAATTTGGCGAGACACTATAGCTTCAATAATGGAGGGAATTTGGCACAAAAGTTTGATCTGCTCGATAATATCGTCACGGGAAACAGCGATCGCTTCTAACATGATAAAACTCACTTGAAAATGGGTGAAGGGATGGCGAGAGGCGAGAGGTTTTCATCATTTGCCGATCTAGAGTTCCAAGCCGCCTGCTTGCAACCTCTTAAACGGATCTAAAATGAAGTCAATGACGCGACGCTGCCGGATAACCACCTCTGCTGTCGCTGTCTGACCTGGTTTTATGGCAATACGCTTGCCGGCAGTTTGGATGTAGGGCTGTTGCGGCGCGATTTCCAGCTCAAAGCTTTCTATCCTACCCTGGTTTGTTTCCTGAGTCTTGGAGTCTGGTGAAATCCAACTCACGCGACCTTCCACCACTCCATAGTCTTGGAAGGGATAGGCATCAAATTTGATCTTGACCGGCAACCCCAAACGTAGAAAACCGCTTTCTGGACTAGCCATTTGTGCCCTAACTACAAGAGAAGTCCCTTGTGGCGCAATCTGAGCGATTGTGTCACCAGGTTGTACTACGGCTCCAGCACGTTGGATGGGCAACTGAAAAATTGTGCCGTCAATTGGTGCGCGTAGCACGCGTTGCTGCAACTGAAATAACAGAGACTCAATCTGTTGTCTGGATTGAGCGATTTCCGCTTGCAGGTCTGTGATTTGGGCTTGGACTTCTTTGATACTTCTCTCACTCTCCATGACTGCCAGTTCACCTTCGCGAAGAGTGCTTTCATAAGTACTTTGCTGTTTTTTGAGTTCGTTTTGAGCTTGTTGGATGTCTGACTTAGCTTTTATAAGACGCTGTTGGTTGTCAATCATCGTGCGTTCTGCTTCGTCTAGCTGTAGCCCCGAAATTACACCGCTCTGCCGCAGCTGTCGGAAGCGTTGCACCGTGCTTCGATCCTTTGCTAACAGCTGCTTTGCCGAATCAATCTCTGTTTTATGAAAGTCTATCTGTTGCTGACTTTGGTGAATTTGTGCCTGTTGCCCTGCTGCTTGGGCTTTGCTCTGCTGTCGCTGCGTCAGGGCAGTCATCTTCAGTTGGTTTTTTATCAGTTCCACTTGTGGGAGGCGATCTAGCTGACCTTCTAACTTTGCTCTAGCTTGTTGGAGCTGGGCAAGCATTTCCTCTGATTCCAATGCCAATAATGTTTGACCAGCCTTGACAAATTGACCTTCCTTTACCTCAATCTCAGCAACTGCTCCAGTAACAGGTGCATCAAGCCTTACGGTTTTGCCCTTGGGTTCAAGCCGCCCTCTGGCGCTACCTGTCTCATCGACCTTGGCAAGCATTGACCAGGGTAAGATGATGCCTGCAAAAAACACCAACAGATACAGCAAGCCCCGCGTCCAAACCCGTGGCAAAGTATCGAGCAGCTCTTGGGTGTCGTAAGACCAGTCTCGATCGCTCTGTGTTGCTATCGTTGGCTGAGAAGGTGGCGTTTTACCGTTGTTGATATAGCCCTGTTCGCCTGCGTTCTGGTTGGATAGAATGTGTGAATTATGTGTATATGACATAGTTGTGAAGAAATTTTTATCAAATAGTGGTTCCAGCTAGTTGTTGCTGGTTCAGGTAGAAGTAGTGACCGCGCTTTGCCATCAATTCTTCGTGGGTACCACTTTCGACCAATACCCCTCGATCGAGCACCAGAATTAGGTCAGCCCTGCGGATGGTGGAGAGGCGATGAGCGATCGTTAGCGTTGTCCGATTTTTGAGAATTGCGTTCAAGTTAGTCTGAATAATCCGCTCTGATTCAGCATCGAGGTGGCTGGTTGCTTCATCTAAAATCAACAAGCGGGGATTACCTAGTAGGGCGCGAGCGATCGCTAGGCGCTGGCGTTGTCCGCCAGAAAGCAATCCTCCAGCCTCACCAATTTGAGTTTCATAACCCATTGGCAGTTGCTGAATAAACTGATCTGCACCAGCTTGCTGCGCCGCCAACCTAATTTCTTCTAAGGTAGCTTCTGGGTGACCAATGCTAATATTTTCCCGAATGGTACTACCAAAAAGAAAGGTATCCTGATCGACAACGCCAATTTGAGAACGGAGCGATCGCAGGGATAGGCTGGTCACATCATAGCCGTCAATCAGAATCTTTCCTTCTGTGGGGGGATAGAGACCCAAAATCAACTTGGCGATTGTTGTTTTCCCAGATCCACTGCGCCCCACAAGTGCTATCATTTGCCCTGGTTGCGCCTCGAAGCTAACGTTTTCTAAGGTGTTAACATCGCTTTCTGGGTGGTAACGGAAAGTGACTTGGTTAAAGCAAATGTGACCCCGAATCGGTGGCAGGGATTGACGATCTTGTTTCTGTAAGTCTTCTTCTGGTTCAGCTTCAAGCACATCATTAATGCGCTCAACTGAAATGATGACTTCCTGTAACTGATTCCAGAGGACAATTAGCCGCTGAAAGGGTCTAATAACATTGCCCAATAGCATATTAAAAGCAACTAACTGCCCAATAGTCAGTTGATTTTGAATGACCTGCCACGCCCCAAACCACAGTAGTGCCGCACTTGCTGTAGCTTCAATGGTTGCACTGAAGATTTGGAGGCTGTTGGCGATAACTTGTCCAGAAAAGTTAGTTTTAATGAACTTACTCAGGAGTCCTTCCCAATGCCAGCGAACCGTATGCTCCAGCGCCATCGATCTAACAGTACGAACGCCTGTGAGCGCTTGGATCAGATAACTACTTTCAGCGGCAATGGCACTAAAGATCTCTCTTGAGATGCGTTGCAAGAAGGGCGTTGCAATCAGCGCTAGTAAAAAAAATGGTGGCACAACTACCAACACTAGCAGCGCCATTTTCCAGCTATACCAAAACATCAGCCCCACGTAGACAAAGACTGTCAGCAAATCGAGAAAGATTGACAGTGCTTCACCCGTTAAGAAGCGCTGAATTTTATGGTTTTCCTGGATGCGAGCAATAATGTCTCCTACATAGCGCGACTCAAAGAAGCTGAGTGGCAGGCGGAAAGTATGTCTAATAAAACCTACAATCAGCGCTAAATCGACTCTATTAGCCGTATGATCCAGCAGGTATTGCCGCAGTCCGGTCATAGCGACTCGAAACAGACTAAAGATGAGCAAACCTAACCCTACAGCATTTAAAGTCAGAGTACTGCGCTGTACGACCACTCGATCCAATAATAACTGGGTGAACAGCGGCATGAGCAGCCCCAAAAGCTGGATCAGAATGGAGGCAATTAACACCTCCAGTAGTATCAGCCAGTGAGGTTTTACTAACTCAAAGAACTGCCAAAAGGGTTGACGGGTCTCTTCAGCGTCTTTAAGTAGAACGGTGGGCTGTAGTAACAACGCATAGCCAGTCCAACTCGCTTTGAATTGTCTATGGCTGAGGCTTCGTTGACCGATAGCAGGGTCGATAATGACGACGCGATCGCGCGTCACTTCGTAGACCACAACGTAGTGCTTTCCTTCCCAATGAACAATAGCAGGTAAGTTTGCTGAAGCAAGTTTGTCGAGGCTAGCTTTTACAGGTCGGGTAGCAAATCCAATACTTTCTGCGGCAGCTGCAATACCTCGTAGCGTTGCCCCATTACGGTCAACATTGGCTATGTCCCGTAAGCGATTTATACTTAAGTGCTTGCCCCAGTAGCGACCAACCATCACCAGACAGGCTGCGCCGCAGTCCGATGCACTTTGCTGTGCAATGAATGGATAGCGTTTAGTGACGCGCTGCCACAAATGACCTATTTTTACGGTCGGATTTGGGAAATAGGCTTTACTGATTATTTTCTTTTGTCGATTTCTTGGCTCAACAGTAAACTCTGGAAATTTTGGCTCCTCCCTTGTTAAGGGAGACTGGGAGGAGCGGATTTGGGATTTTGCATCAGAAATTGAAATTTCTCCCCCGAATTCCCCAACTTCCTCAGCTTCCTGCTCCCATGATTCCACTACATCGGCTAGTTGTGGCAAATATTGCAGTGCCATCTCCCAACGAGAACGACTTAAAGTATACAGTTGGGTTGGTTGAGTTATCTGCCAAGCTCGTTGTTGAAGTAATTGGGAAAGTTGATAAATTTTTCCAATACTTAGCTTTCGGTCTGATGAATGTATAATTTCCCCTTGACGCAGTAGCACCAGCTGCCGCTCTTTAAAAAGGGAGGTTGGAAGTTTGCCTGCTTCCAGATCGTGCCGCTCCATTAGTGACAGCGTTTTCATTAACCCTTCAACAGGTAGAGCGCGAAAGATTTTACTGTTACGACATATCAGCAGTAGATCCCAAAGTACTGCTTGGTGATAAAGATGCTCCAGTATGGCGGGATATTTGCGAGCTAAAGCGTGCAACAACTCACTAGGTAGATGGCAAAGCTTTAAATTGACAGAAGCTCTAGCTGAGTAGGGTTGAAAGTACTCTGGAAACAAAGTTTGCTCGCCGAACGACACCCCTGCCCCAAAAGAAGTAATTAAGTTATCAGTGCTATCGAGTAATCTGACTTTTCCCGTCAGAACTATGTAGATGCCAGGGGTTGTGTCTGCTGTCTGCCAAAATAGTTTGCCAGCAGTTGGCTCCAAAATTTGAATTTGCTCGAAGCATTTCGAGAGTTCCTGCTCTGTAAGAGCCTGACCTAGAGATTGGGCGAGGTATTGACCTAGCTGTTGCTTGGAAAGTGGGAATGACTGTTGAATCATAGCTTCCTAGAAACTCAATGGTATAAATAGCTACCAAATTTGATGAAATTGGATGACCACAGGAAACTAGACGGTGAGGAAGATGGCAGATCGCCAATGTTAATACCGTAATTCTTGCTGCCATGAGTTACTGTTTCTGTGCCCGAGCGTCTAGGTCGAGTAGAAAGCCCCAGTTTTTTTAGCAAACGGTTAATGTGGCGATCGCTCACTGCGATCCCAAATTCTTTCGTTAAATGCTTACTTAACCATCCAGCTGTCCAACAGCGAAATGAATATCCATATTCACGAGGGCTACTACTCACCAATTCTTTCAGACGATCGAGATATTGCTCGTTCACTGTGGTGGGTCGCCCAATTACATTCTCATTCCAGTTGTCAGCCTTTCCTGCTTGTGTCATAGCAATCCAGTACCGTGCTGTTTCTTTGGAACACCCCAATGCTGCACAAATTTGTGCCTGAGAGTAACCCATATCTGCCAGTAACATAATTTCGATCCGACGGCGGTATTCTGAGCGCAAATCCATTTGCAGGCTTTCTAGCAGATGTTTTCGCTGCACTGTTGTTAAGAACTTGCTTTCTTCTGTATAGAACCTATCTAAGGTGCTATACGTTCTCAAACGATTAGTAGACATATTAGTTAGACCCGAGCTTAATTTCTAGACAAAATTTAGCTTTAGCATTTGTGAGTGCAAATGACTAAACCTAAACGCTGAGGTGTAATTGTTGTTTAAAAACGTTGCTTCCACGAACTCTCCATTGAAACACGTTGATTAAGACTCATCTTAATCAAAGGAGCAGACTAGAAGAATGAATGTAGGGCGTGCCTGCAAACTACAAAATTATTAATTTTGCTCTTGTGAAATATTTATCATTGCCGACCTTCCTTTTACGTAGGATTTCGGTCTCTGTATAATCACTTGACAAAATTAACTTCGCATACAGCCTCTATGGTTGCAGCCAAACCGTTCTCCTACAAAGTATCAGGATTTTTCATCCGCCTGCTTTTAGAGACATTAACGTTGATAATTACATCGCGATTGATAAAAAAAACAAATGATTGATTGATAGTAGATCGATACACCCTAACTTATCAAAAAAAATGAAAGATTGATAAAAATCCAAGGTTTATAGCACCATAGGTTGCTTTTTATAGATCTGTATAGCAATCCTATTTAATTTACAAATGTAGAACAGCCTTTTAGCCTGTGGCAGGTAGGGCATCTACCTTACACATCATTTAGGACTGTTATATCAATTGAAGTTTGTTCCTTTTTTTAATTATGTAACAAATTGTAATCAATCGTCGTCGCCCTACTGTTCAATTAAATTTACTGAACGATAGAGAAGGAAGTCTGTTAACGTAAGTAGATGAGAAGTTGCATGTGGATTTTATCGCCTTATATTAAATTAGTTTGTAATAGTACAATACTGACTATTATTATTAAACCATATCTATCTAAAGTATGAAACTGATTTGTAGTAGATGTGGTTATAAATATAAGTGATTTTAATCTGCAAACACAAGCATTTAGACATCGATCTTAACTTATTAAAGCATCAGAATAGCGCTCGGAGTTTTCAAAGATTTGCAGACAAAAATAACTGAGTTTTGTCAAAAAAAATAGATAAAAATTTTGTTAAATTTATAGACATAAATAAGTTTATTGCGGCAAAAAAAAGATTTAAAAGACATGATTTTTCTATTTTATTTCTACTCAAATTTGGTAAAATAAGTTGCAAGTAAAAGAGTGAGTGTTTCTTAATCACTCCTATATAGAGAATTTTTAACTAGCTTCAATTTTAAGAGTTCAAAACTTATATTTCATTGCCGATCGCCTAGTACTTGCAGATTGTGTTCTGCTGTATTCAGCGAAATTGAAGCTAGGCAAGTCCTACAAGCGGTCATTTCCTGCCGATCCCAAAAGGATTAACTAGTCATAAGCCAAGGCATAGTTAACAAAAAAGTTTGTAAATAACTCTAATAAAAACATGAACCTATCATCCATGCCACTCAAAAATCAAATAAAAGCATTTGTAGATAGTAAGGGAATAACCCGCTATCAATTTTGCAAAGCTACTGGTCTAAGCCAGAACACTGTATATCGGCTATATAAAGACCCTAATTATATTCCTGGTTCAGAAGCTTTGCTCAAGATCTGCGAGGCTTACAGCATCCAACCTGGAGTTTTGATTAAATATCTTCCTAAGGAGGACGACAGCAACCAAGAAGCTATATGATGGGGGCAGTTCTTTCAGATCGTAATCGTCTCTCAGTTTTGAGTAAATTGTGCTTTGGTCTAGTTAGCAAGCAGTAGCGAACAAAAGATAATGCTGCTGTTAGTTTTATAACTCCTATAATTGGTGAGTTTTTCTTTAGCAGATACTGCATGACCAAATCTCGTATTTAAATAACGATACTTGACTGTCTACTATCTTTTTTAGAAGACTTGTATAGAAAATTTCTACCAAGGAAAAATTCTTTTTTTTTACAAAAGGTAACTCTCCAGCTTGATAGATATTCAAAATTAGCAATGCTTAAAAAACCGAGCTTTCAAACATTGCTCTAAAATATTTAGATGCTGGACAGAAGACTTGATAACAAAGACTTTCTCAGGAGTTACTCGATAACTGAGTTGATAGCGAAAATAAATTCATAACTCCCTAACCTACCTCAAACTACTTTCAATAATTTGAACTCTCATAAACATTCTTAAGCTTCGCTTTTAGGTGCTATTAGCGAACGACATAGCTGAGTCAAAATCTCCTATTTTTTTCTGAACAAGTAGTTGAAGCTAAGTTTTCTTGGCTTCAAAACTTACCCAAAAATTTTAGAGCAGTGAGAGTTTTTAACTCAAAACCTTTCTTTCAGGTAAAAATTTACTGCCTAATCTTAGAGACGATAGTGAAGCATTAACTCAATAGTAAGTTAAGCTACCCGATAAGTTTCCTACCCATTAACTTTAAACCATCTTCTTTTTTACACTGAAATAAATTCACATTTGGTAATAATATACCAATCACCCACTTAAGCTATTGGTATTGTTAATCTAGCAGTATTCTCGCTCTATAGCTTTAAGGATTCTTCCCTGCTCTCAATCCTTGAAATCAATTCGAGGAGTCTTTTTGGTACGGGGCGATTGACTTGCGATCGTTATCGTCGATCCCCCCAATAACTCAAATTTTATTAGTAATGAGCAACAATCCTGCTGCCAATAGATAATTCTGCTATAACTTGTTACCCAAAATTTGATGCAATTGAGCCAGAAGTTTTAACAATTGCCTTTGTTGCTTGGGAGTGCAGATACCTTGGCAATTGCTAGCGAGCGACTCCCGCACCTGCCGGGAAATAGTTTCTATTTGAGTTAATGTATCTATCTGGATGTCAAGTGCTTCTTGGAAGGGAGGCTCCTCGATATCTTGCTGACCTGATTGAGTAGAAATACTATTAGGTGCAAGACTGACTTGCTCGCCAGTTGATTGTTCTAATTGGGTTGCATGAATCAACGGCACGATTTGAACTATGCCTAACTCTGTTTCCAGCCTTAATGGCTCAGCAGCCCCAGTTTCGCTCGCAGGGCTCCAGGTCTGATTTTCAGTTGTATTAGCTTTTGTGTTGCGATCTTCACAGATTGCGCCATATGCCTCTAAGTCAGCCTCAAAATTGGTTTGAAAGCAACCGCTCTGATGATTGAATAAGTTTCTGCCTATTTGGTTTGGTGATTCGAGCTGCTGCAACTGGCGAATTTGGTTCTGAATTTGGCGCACGGATAAGTTTTGTTCCAACACCTGCCGCAGCAGAAGAGAACGTCGTTCGTCATCTTTAAGCCGAGAGAGAGCGAGCGCTTTGGTGTAATTAAGTGCTTGAGTTTGAATCGCCGCTTGCAAATCCAAAGGCAAATTGAGTAAAGGCAAGCGACATGTAACAAATGACTCCCAGCTCATCTTCCCCAGGGAACTAAACACGTCAATCACAATTGCAGTTGTAGTTGAGTCCAAAACGTTTTGGGCTGTTTGTCCTTTAGCCTCCTTTGCCATGCGCACGAGCAGCGAAACTATTGCCTCGCACCCCATCTGTAAACGGAGAGCTAGCAGGCGCACGATGCCGCGTGTCTCTTCGATGGCATCAAGGTTTTCACGTTGGAGGTTTTCGACTAAGGTTAGAGTAGCTGCTTCGAGATCGCCCAGTTCCCGTATGACTACAGGTACTGCATCCAACCCTGCTAGCATAGCGGCACGAAATCGCCGTTCCCCTGCAACTAGTTCGTATTTTACAGTTGCACTGGAAATCGGTCTGACGAGTAATGGATGCAGAATACCGTGTTGCAGAATTGATGAAGCGAGGTGATTTAAGGCTTCAAACTCAAAGTGATGCCGTGGTTGCTCCAGGTGGCTGAGCTGAATTTGTGCGATCGGCACTAGCTTGAATCGATTGGCTTCACCCTCTGCCATAACTACTTAAACCAACGAGCGAGACACAGGTTAAGTTAGATGAGTCTCAACTACTAGAAACTTGCTAGCTAGGTCGCTCAGAAATGCTTTGTTTCTTGGGCGATTACGCATTTCTAGCAGTTCTCCAAACATGACGATTTTTTAGCAGTTTGTTGATAAAAGAATCTTCCTGGATGTTTTTTTGAAGAATCTATTGATGTTAGAAGTATAACCCTAAATTTAGGTTGTTCCAACAACAATCGAATACTGCTGAAGAAAGATTTATCACATCCTACTTCCAGAGGAGCCAACAAACTTAGTATTACTAACAAACTCAGTATTCAACACGTTTTCTATTTTTAGTTTCAGACCGTCCGCTATAAAGCTTTAGGTAAAGGTTTAGAAGTCTCAGCCAAGCTGTCTGTCTAGTTATAGAGTTACTAATATACAGCCCTAGTGTGAAGCACTGGCACGGCACGAAGCTCGAATTCTCAACCGCGCACTAATATCGGGCAACGAGGGCTTTTTGTGTAGAAGCCCTCCTCGCATTGAGCTTCACCAAAAGTTGGCTCGAACCCACTCGTTAAAAAACTTGACACGAGTAGGAAAGTAAAATTTAATAATTGTTGAGTGCGATTAAAACTGTGAAAGCATCTGATGACGACCAGTGAAGCTGTTTAGGTTAGGCTCCCCAATTAGTAAAGCTCGCTTGCTTAGTTGTAAAGTTTCTTGCACGTATCCCGCACCAACAGTCATCGGCGGTAACTGATGCTGTTCTAGTATTGCTTGGATACGGTGAAAAGCTTCTGGCAAGCGATTGAATGGAATACTTGGAAAAGCATGATGGATGGAATGATAATTCAACCCCCCCATCAGCCATGCAACCAAGGGAATGGTCTGAAGGTTACGGCAGGCGTAAAGTTGGGTCAATTGGTGTCCGCTTGCTTTACCCCACTGTCCGTAGTGTTCTAAATGATCTCTTGCCTGACTCATCATGCCAACGACACGTTCGAGAACCAGCCAAAACAGCACGTATTCCAAAACTTTATTGTGCCAAATCGCAAATATGATACAAGTACTTTGCACTATAAGAATGCCAATGCCATCTAGCAGTAACATCCAAGGTAGAGAAGGCTTGTGCTGCCTCAATCGAAACGCATTCGCGCTCGTTTTGGCAATTAGCCCCACCCCAGCTAATCCGAATAGATCGATAACTAATTGATGGCGTATATACCACTGCATCCAAGGACTTGTTTGCTGGTACTCACTCAATGTCCATTGCACGCGCTCTGGGTCATCTAGATTAATTCCATTCCAAGCATGATGTAGTCGATGTAATTGAGCATAGGTTCCATGAGGCCACATCATAAAATAAGAGATCGAACGCGGTACTAGCTCGTCGAACCACGTCCAACCAGTCAGCGTATGATGCACTGCATCATGGGTGCAAATCAGCCAAAAAGTATAAAATATTCCCATCAGCATCGTATAGCCAAAGAACAGGATGCTGTGGTGGGACGACCAAGCAAGGGTAGCAAGGCTTAAGACCACCAACCCCAAGCTGATAAAACGCCATAATCCTAGCCAAGGATTGACTGTTTCAAGATCGGCAATCGTAGGTCGTAGATTTTGAGGAAGATTGTGAGAAAGCGCGTTATTGTTTTTCATATTCCACCTCTACTAATATAGAGATGAATTCAGGCGTTCTTAAAATTCATGCAGCCTGATATTGTTGATACTTTAACGATAGCGCCACCAGAGGCTAGACAGTTTTCTTTTTCAAGATCGGGCGACATAATTTAAAGAATCTCCGATGAGGTAATAATTTCGCCGCAATTAGAAATAGCCCTTTAGACTGTTATCAATCGAGGCGAGTAGCAGGGAGAGTTAAATAAAGTCACCAAATCCGGACAGGAAATCGTTAGTGCAAGTCGCTGGACTCTAATGCGCGATGCCACGCTGATTGTGAAGTAAACATTTCCCCCAATCAACAGGATCGGTTTACTTGACGATCGCTTGCCACAAGTAGTGTTTAGATTTACAACTCACTCTTAAAGTCTTGCCTAACGTAGGATAAGCTGAAATTGGTCGCAAATGTGCAGCCAGTTACTGTTTTGTTGACTTTGCTGCAGTTGATTTTGATAAATTTTGCGGTAATCAACCGCTATGAGAATCCTACTAGTTGAGGATGATGAACTGGTTGCCAAAGCTTTAGCTCAATTCCTTACCGATCGGCACTATGCTATCGATATCGCTACAGATGGTGAGGTAGGTTGGGAACTATTAGCAGCATATACGTACGACTTAATTCTACTAGATGTCATGTTGCCCAAGCTAGATGGCATTACCCTTTGTCGGCAGTTGCGACGCATTGGCGATCGCACCCCGATTATCTTAGTGACTGCTAAAGACAATGGCACTAGTAAAGTTATTGGTTTGGACGCAGGGGCAGATGATTATGTGACTAAGCCTGTTGACTTAGCAGAATTATCGGCTCGGATACGCGCTCTACTGCGACGAGGGGATTTTGCCGTACCTCCCGTATTGGAATGGGGCGACCTACGCCTCGATCCGAGTATATGTAAAGTCAGCTACAGCAACCAGCCGATCGATTTGACTCCAAAAGAGTATGTACTACTAGAGCTTTTCCTCCGCAATCGCCATCGCGTTTTTAGTTGTGGAGTAATCCTCGATCGCTTATGGTCTTATGATGAAGAAACTCCAGGTGAGGATACGGTGAGATCTCACATCAAGGGGTTAAGGATGAAGCTGCGAGCGGCGGGAGTGCTAGACGATCCAATTGAGACAGTCTACGGCATTGGCTACCGCCTCAAATCGGTAGAACAGACAAAAACCAAGGAAAAAGCCAAAGTTGGGAAGAAAGCAGCTCGTCTTTCACCCCAACAAGAACAGCAGACGCTTACAGGGGTGGCAAGAGTTTGGGAACGAGTTAAAGAAAAGTTTATTGGGCGAGTCGTAACAATCGAGCAAGCGATCGCTTTACTGCCACAGCGATCGCTGGACGAGCAATTGCGTTCCTCAGCAGAGCAGGAGGCGCACAAGCTAGCAGGTTCGCTGGGAATGTACGGCTTTGCCTTGGGTTCTCGCCTCGCTCGGCAAATCGAAAACTTGCTGCAAGCTGGGGACTTGGTAACTCCAGAGCGATCGCGGCAACTGTCCGAACTCGTTGCGGCACTGCATCGAGAATTGCAACGCCCAACCGTTCAGAATCCAGAACTGCTATCGCAAGATGAATCTCCTTGGCTATTGATCGTAGAGCCAGACCGCTCATTGTCTGAAGGCTTAGTCATGGAGGCGGCTAGTCGGGGAATGCGCGGCGAAATCGCGACAGACCCAGTTGCCATTGAGGAACAGCTCAAAGCGCGATCGCGTCCTGATGCGGTGCTGCTGGACTTCTCGGCTGATACGGCTCAAGCAGGCGTAAAATTGCTAACAGAGCTGAATGCTTATACCCCACCTGTGCCAGCACTAATTCTCACAGACCGAGATAGCTTGCTCGATCGCGTTACAGTTGCTCGTTTGGGTGGACGCGGGTTTTTACACAAGTTTCTACCTCCAGCGCGAGTCCTCGATGCCGTGACGCAAATGTTGCAGCGCTGCCGTACTGCCGCAACGAGAATTATTGCTGTGGACGATGACCCGCAGGTATTGCAAGCCCTACACGTTTTACTAGAACCTTGGGGCATCAAAGTCTCGACCGTCAACAATCCCTTGCAGTTCTGGGACACTTTAGAAGCTGTAGCACCGGATCTACTCATTCTTGATGTAGAAATGCCGCAAATTAGTGGGATTGAGCTTTGCCAAGTTGCACGCAACGATCCGCGTTGGAGTGGACTACCAATTCTATTTCTGACCGCGCACGCGGATGCTGAAACGATGCAGCGCGTATTTGCTGCAGGTGCCGACGATTATGTTAGTAAACCAATAGTCGGACCGGAACTGGTCAGCCGCATCCTCAATCGGCTAGAGCGATCGCGCCTATTGCAGAATCTCGCTCAAACCGATGCTCTGACTAAAGTTGCCAATCGCCGCCAGTCAACCCAAGAGTTATCCCAACTGCTGCGCTTAGCCCAGTTGCACGACCGACCGCTATGCTTCGCTATTCTAGATTTAGATCGTCTCAAGCAGATCAACGACCGATACGGTCATGCAGTCGCAGATGAAGTGTTGTCCCGCTTGGGAGAGCAGCTGCGACGCACCTTTCAAAGTGAAGATGTTGTAGGTCGATGGGGTGGGGCAGAGTTCGTTGTTGGGATGTATGGGATGACGGCAAGCGATGGAGTGCGGCGGCTGCTTGAAGTCCTGCTTAACTTGCGTCGGCAGGATTTTACTCCCGATCGCGGACAATTGACCGCGACTTTTAGTGCTGGTGTCGTCCAGTATCCCCAAGACGGTTCCGACTTGCAAGCGTTATATCGAGCTGCGGGTATTGTATTACAGCAAGCTAAAGTCGCGGGAGGCGATCGCGTACTCAGCGGTTAGTTAAATATCTAGTTTACCCGTTGGGGCAAGCTAGGGGAGTAGGGGAAGTAAGGGAAGTAGGGAAAGAAACGTTATGAAAGCTCCATTGCCTAAAGATGAAGCAGCTAGACTAGAAGCCCTGCATCAATACCAAATTTTGGACACCGACCCAGAAGTAGCTTTTGACGACCTAACTCGATTAGCAGCACAGATCTGCAACACTCCTATTGCCCTAGTCAGCCTGATCGACGATTGCCGCCAGTGGTTCAAGTCAAAAGTGGGATTGCAGGCAAGAGAAACACTTCGCGATCTGGCGTTTTGTGGTTATGCCATTCTGCAACCCAGTGATGTTCTGATTGTCCCCGATACACTTGAAGACGAACGATTTGCCACTAATCCGCTAGTGACTGCTGTACCTCACATTCGGTTTTATGCTGGCGCTCCGCTCGTGACTCCTAAGGGATATCCATTGGGGATGCTCTGCGTTATCGATCGGCTACCACGGCAGTTAACTGAAGCACAGGTTGAGGCATTACGCATCCTGAGTCGTCAGGTCATGGCTCAACTGGAGTTGAGGCGGCATTTAGTAGAATCAGCGCGACTCAATACTCAATTGCAAGCTGAAATCAGCGATCGCCAGCGGATCGAAGCGGAACGACAGCCACTTTTGGCTCGCGAACAAGCAGCACGGACAGAGGCAGAAACAGCCCGCAATCGAGTGACAAGCATTCTAGAAAGTATCACCGATGCGTTTTTTGCTTTGGATGGCGAGTGGCGATTTACCTACTTGAACGATCGCGCAGAGCAACTCTTACAGCGATCGCGCGATCGCTTGCTAGGGCAAAGTATTTGGCAAGAGTTTCCTGAAGCCGTCAATTCTAATTTTTACCAAAAGTATTGCCAAGCAAGAGCGCAGCAGGTTAGTGTCGAATTTGAAGAGTTCTATCCGCCGCTTCAGACATGGTTTGCAGTCCATGCCTATCCTACTAAAGAAGGTTTGTCTATTTATTTCAATGACATTACAGCACGCAAATCGGCAGAGCAGAAGCTAAAACAGATTACATTGCTACAGCAGGCAATTTTAGAGAGCGCCAACTATACGATTATTTCTACCACTGTTGACGGTACGATTTGCACCTTCAACTCCACCGCCGAGCGCTGGTTGGGATATACTGCCTCCGAAGTTGTTGATAAAACCACACCCGCACTCATTCACGACTGGAACGAAATCGTCCAACGGGCGCAGGAATTATCGCAGGAGATGGGAGTACCGATTGAGCCTGGATTTGAGGTTTTTGTTGCCAAGGCACGGCGCGGAGAGCCAGACGAGTGCGAATGGTCTTACATCCGCAAGGACGGCAGCCGCTTTCCAGTGCTACTATCAGTGACGCGCTTGGTAGATGCGGCAGGCAACATTACCGGATTTCTTGGCATTGGCAGCGACATCACAGAACGCAAGCGTTCGGAAAGAGAATTACAACGCCAGAATTTGCGCTTGCAACTGTTTGCTGAAGTCTCGCAGAAGATCCGTCAGTCTCTGCATTTAGAAGAAATTCTCCAAACTGCCGTTACAGAAGTGCAAAGAATTCTCCAAGTAGATCGAGTCCTGTGCTATCAGTTGCGCTCGGATGGCTCTGGCACAGTCGTGCAAGAAGCAGTAGTACCTGGCTGTATGCCAATTCTAGGACGGAACATTGTTGACCATTGCTTTCGAGAAGAGTATGTCCAATTGTACCGTCAGGGACGAATCAGCGCGATCGCTGACATCGAGCAGGCTGACATCCAACCTTGCCACGTCGAATTTTTGCGGCAGTTTAATGTCAAGGCAAACTTGGTAGTACCGATTTTACTACGGGAAGACCTTTGGGGTTTGTTAATTGCACACCATTGTACTGCCCCCCGACAGTGGACTAGTTTTGAACTAGAACTGTTGCAACATCTAGCCAACCAAATCGGCATTGCGATCGCCCAAGCTCAACTTCTAGAACAAGAAGTCCGGCAACGCCAAGAACTACACGCCCTGAGTCGGGCGCTGGAAAGTGCAGTCGAGGGCATCTCGCGGCTAGACACGCAGGGACGTTATATCATGGTCAACCCAGCATACGCCAGCATGGTAGGCTACCAACCAGAAGAATTGGTTGGTATGCAGTGGCAGCTCACCGTCCACCCCGAAGACCGAGAAAAAATGCAGGCTGCTTACCAAAAGATGCTACTACAAGGCAAGGTAGAAGTTGAAGCTAGGGCAGTGCGTAAAGATGGCTCAGTCTTCGACAAGCAACTCGTCATGGTCAATGAATACGATCGCCAGCAGCAATTCATCGGTCATTACTGCTTTATGAAAGACATTAGCGATCGCCGAGAAATCGAACGGATCAAAGATGAGTTCGTCTCGGTGGTGAGCCACGAGCTGCGGACACCCCTGACTTCGATTCGCGGCGCTTTAGGTCTTTTAGCCAGTGGCGTACTGCACGTTAACCCTGAAAAGGCGCAACGCATGTTAGATATTGCCGTAAATAATACCGATCGATTAATCCGCCTGATCAATGATATTTTGGATATCGAGCGCATCGAGTCAGGCAAAGTCGCCATGAACAAACAAGCTTGCGATGCTGCTTCCCTGATGAGCCAGGCGATCGAAGTCGTGCGACCCCTGGCAGAGAAGGCAGAAATCAGTTTATCCGTAACTCCAATCTCCGCTCAACTGTGGGGTGACCCCGATCGGATCGTTCAGGTCTTTACCAACTTACTCAGCAATGCGATTAAATTCTCACCCCCAGGATCTACTGTGTGGCTCAGCGCCGAATTAGGGAGTCGGGAATCAGAAGCAGAGGAGCAGAGGAGCAGGGAAGCAGGACAAGGAGACAAGGGGGACAAGGGGGACAAGGGGGACAAGGAGGACAAGGGGACAAGGGGACAAGTGGGACAAGGAGGACAAGGAAGCAGAGGAGCAGAGGAGCGATCCAAAATCCAAAATTTCCCGACTCCCGCTTCCCGGCTCGCGACTCCCTATATCACGTTCCAAGTAAAAGATATAGGACGAGGCATTCCAGAAGATAAGCTCGAAACCATCTTTGGACGCTTTCAGCAGGTGGATGCCTCTGACTCGCGAAAAAAAGGAGGGACTGGCTTGGGTTTAGCCATCTGTCGTAATATTGTGCAGCGTCATGGAGGGCGAATTTGGGTGACTAGCACTCTTGGCACAGGCAGCACTTTTTACTTCATCCTGCCCATCCTCCAGCCTACGCCACCCGCTGAATCAGAAATATCAACCGCTACCTCACTCCTCACCCCTTACTCTTCACCCCTCATTTTAGTCTGCGACGACGATCCCTCTGTCCGCACTGTAGTGCAAGCCATGCTCGAACAGGGAGGATACCGAGCGATAACAGTAGCTTCTGGGCAGGAAGCAGTCGTGGAGGCAGCCCAACAGCATCCTGACGCGATCCTCCTCAACTTAATGATGCCAGGGATGAACGGCTGGGAAACTCTAGCAGCGCTAAAAGCACAAGCGAAGACAAAAGACATTCCAGTTACGATCCTCAGCGGCTTACTGCCAGACGCATCACCTCATCCAGGGGTAAGCGATTGGATTGTTAAACCTCCAGATGAGCGATCGCTGTTCCAGGCTTTAAGTCGAGCCTTATGCGATCGCAACATCAAAGTTTTGATCGTAGAAGATGACACCGATCTCGCGCGAGTCCTGATTGCTATGTTTGAACGCTATGGCATTGAAACTTTTCATGCCCAAACAGGTACAGAAGCGATCCAACTGGGTCAAAAGATTATCCCTGACTTGCTGGTACTCGATCTGCTCGTGCCAGAAGGCGATGGGTTTGCCGTAGTAGACTGGCTGCGACAGCATAACCGTCTGTGCCAAGTGTCGCTCGTCGTCTACACTGCAAAAGATATCAGCGTTACCGACCGCGAGCGATTAAAGCTAGGACAAACTTTATTTCTTACTAAAGGACGAGTTAAACCAGAGGAATTTGAGCAACAGGTCATTAGCTTGCTTAACCGCATTATTCATCATCGGGAGAGAAATAGCAATGGTGGCAGCTAAGCGTATCCTCATTATTGATGACGAAGACGATATTCGAGAAGTAGCCCAACTTAGTTTAGAAGCAGTAGGTGGCTGGGAAGTTGCAACCGCCGCTTCGGGTATAGAAGGATTGGAGAAAGCAGCAGCCGAACAGCCTGATGCTATTCTTTTGGATGTGATGATGCCCGACATGGATGGCATTGCTACCTTTAAACAACTGCAAGCCAACCCAACAACTGGGCATATCCCAGTCATTTTACTTACGGCGAAAGTGCAATCTGCCGATCGGCAGCGCTTCGCTCAACTCGGCATGGCAGCAGCAATCGACAAACCTTTCGATCCAATGGAATTAGCCGATCGAGTGACAGAAATCTTAGGCTGGAATTGCTGAAAAAATCTTTTCCCTCTCCACGAGTTCTCCATTTTTTCACTCTAACTTCAAGATAGAGCTAACCGATCCTGACTTTCACTGAAGTTGAGTAGCTCAACCAGGTACAAAGATCGTTTCGCAGCTCTGAGTGACTGAAAATTTCAAACTCTAGTACAGTGCTTGTAGCTAGCTGGAGAGATAGATAACTCAGATGGAGTGATATTTATCGTGTATAACATCGATCGCACAGAAGAATTTGATTCAAGCGTCGCTTTATTAGTTGATATTTTCAAGCTAAAAAACAAGGCACTTGTAGAATCTTGCCGCAAGACTTTTATTGCTCTGTTTGGTTCTGATTGTACAACAGATATGATGACTGCCGCAGTCTTTCAGTTAGCTGCAACTGATTCCGATACTTGTCACTGGGCTTTACACACTTTTTACGAGCTGGATGCTTGTCTTCAATTAATCGAAGGAGCTATTAAGTTTGCTATCCAAAAATTAATTGAGTTAGGTTTTGTTCTGGGCAAAGACTTTAGTGCCAATGCCAACGGAGAAATTTTACTTAATCGAGCAGCTAAAATATCTTTGCTAAAAAATATATCAGATGCAGATTGGAACTTTCTCAAAGAAATTTTACAAGTTGTTGAATAATCGTACAAAATTACTGAAAAGTAGGACTTAAAAATCAAAGTCAGGTAATTAAAACATGAACGCACTGAGTTCAAACCGCTCTCAAATTAGTTTATTTTCACCGCTGCGTCAGTGGATTGAATCGATAAAAATTGTTGATTCTGGAATAGCTCGCTTGGTATGCCGAGTTATTCCTGCTCGTTGTCCATTCGAGCGCAAGATTCAACTTTTTAACCGCACGTTACTTTACATCCCACCCTTGTGCAAGCTTAATCCTCTCTACGAGCAATTAGTTGAACTGCGCTACAAATCCTTATGTTATTTAGTAGATGAATGCGGTGAAGATGTAACTATTTACTACTAAACAATGGGAGACTAATATGTCTCGCGATCGCAATGGTTCGCCATTTGTAAAAATTGTCTATGCCAAGACTATATTGAATGGAAAACTAGAGATATAGCAGTTCTAAATGATTTGTAAAGCAGGCTTCTAGCCTGCGGCAGGCTATATATATGCCGATAGTTCGTTGAAACAAAGGGAGTATTAAATGACCGACACTCAAGTAAAAACTCTAGACGAGGCGAGCAAAAAACAGGCGATCGCGCCTCAGCCGCAGGTAAAGCAAAGTGTTAGTAACTGCTACATGAAGCGCGTAGAAAAGAAAGTTGCTCTCACTCGCGGTGTAGAAGGTTCATTAAACCTATCAACCTCGCTCTCTTTACCAATACCTAGATTTCGCAAGCGCCAGATGGTTCGCTTCATTGGTGGTATAGGCACGATCGAGAATTGTAGAGCCAGTGCTGGCGCATGGCTTTATATGGTAGAAATGGCTCAAGGTCCCGAGCCAGAAATGGGTAGGATTGGTCCCGAAACAACGATCGTGCTGTATGAAGCAGATCTTCAGGCGGTGATAAACTAAGAGCCACAACGGACTTACTATGAATCAGTTGTGCTTTTTGGCTTCCGGCTCGAATCAAGCTGACTCCGGTATTGTAGGACAATCCACTCACCCGACTAATATCACGTAGGCTTGTTGCCTTGCAGTCTGCCCGTAAGATGATTCGTACTTGTTCTTCAGCGTGAATGTTTGCTGACAATTTGGGCAATAATATCGTTGACAACATGAGCTTGTTAAACCCTTGTTTATGGGTCTTGTCATGGCTACATAGTGGGCAAGGCATAGCTTGGTAGAACCGGAGTAGTTTTTTTACCCATAACATAAGATCGGTTCCACGCTTTCCTGCCACACAACAGGATTTTTGACATCTATTAATTTGAAATCTAACAATGTCACCCCTTATTTCGCTAAGCCTCCTCATCGTTGGCTAGATTGAACTTTAAATCGTCCAAAACGTACTTGGATGAAATTCGGCGATCCTGTTGACGGACAAAAATTTTGTACAGAGCCATTAACGTAGGTAGAAAGTAAGAGCAAGTGGTGATGAGGAATACAACTAAAATCGAGATCGAACTGAAGGTGAAGAAAATCTCTAAGTGTGACATAAATTTATCCAAATTCTCTCTTTAATGTCTGACTAAATTTCAGAGTAGTTATGCCTCTGCCTACTGCTGGGTTTGTACTTTGATGCCCATAGCGTCTCTGCTGGCGGAAAAAAGAGGAATAACACGAACGACCACAATGAGAACGAACGTGAGAACGAACGACGGGGAAAAGCAGGTTGAGTCAATCGCGATCGCTCTTTGCTACTCCAAACAGTAACTATGCCAGCTAGCAAGGCAATGAATGTCAGTAAAGGGAGCAACATAAAACCTCCTGATAGTAGAAATACTCGATCTCGTCCTGTCATGCATACGTTAGCAACTACAGCAAGTAACGGCAATATTTCTTAACTGTTGCAGAAAATTGTTACAACTCTAAACAAAGCTCTTAGTTTGCTTTGGCGATCGCCCGGTGCTAGAAATGTGGCTCGAAGCTAGACAGGAAATAAGCTTGAGCTGTACTACGGTTTCACTAGGAAGTGTCAGAACTATGAGACAGATGTAGAACGCGCGCTCAATTATGATTCTCAAAAATCAACTTGGGGGAAGCTTGGCAACTCAAGTTGGAGTTTCTATAAAGTCTCAGGAGACGCTGGTTTTTAAATTTCAGTTTAATGACTGCGAATATTAGCTGGGTTGCTAGGTAAATATTCTAGTTATTTTTATCACAATGAAACTTGAGATTTATCTCTTTCCTTAGTTAGAGGATTGAGCTTTGAAGAGTAGTTATCTTGTTGATTACCCATAGGAAGAAGCAAGAATAATACGCTCGAACAGCACAAAGTGTTTTGTGTCAGTAACAGCATAACCTCAATTTTTTGAATTGCTATTTACTTAGCAATTCAAACTTTTTATGCTCGAATAAGCAAATACAGCAAAGATAAATAAAAATATTAAAAATAATTTTTATTGTTTTCTTTTTTAACCAATTTATCTCTAAAATGTTGTTATCTATCTGGTGTAAAACACCATGACGCTAATTCATGTTGCCCTTGAGTTGAATAATAAAAAAGCGTAGATTTACAGTAAAGTATTGCGATCGCGCTTCAACTCAAATCGGCAGTTAGAGAAAATGTGAGTAAAATTCATGGCAACAAAATTTCCTAAGTTTAGCCAGGATCTCGCCCAAGACCCGACAACTCGTCGGCTTTGGTATGGGATTGCTCAAGCTCACGACTTTGAAAGCCACGATGGGATGACCGAAGAGAACCTTTATCAAAAGATCTTCGGGACTCATTTTGCTCAAGTGGCAATCATCTTTTTGTGGACATCTAGCTTGCTATTCCACGTTGCTTGGCAGGGCAATTTCGAGCAATGGATTAAAGATCCACTGCACGTTCGTCCCATTGCTCACGCAATTTGGGATCCTCACTTTGGTAAAGCCGCAGTCGATGCTTTTACCCAAGGTGGGGTAAACTATCCCGTTAACATTGCCTACTCTGGGGTTTATCACTGGTGGTACACCATCGGGATGCGGACAAATGGCGACCTCTATATGGGCGCTGTATTCCTGCTACTGCTAGCGTCTCTGTTTCTATACGCTGGCTGGCTACACTTACAACCTAAATTCCGTCCCAGTCTTTCGTGGTTCAAGAGTGCCGAGCCTCGCCTCAACCACCACCTAGCAGGGCTATTTGGCGTTAGCTCTCTGGCTTGGGCTGGACACCTAATTCACGTTGCGATTCCCGAATCTCGCGGTCAGCACGTCGGTTGGAGTAATTTCCTCACCACTCCGCCACACCCAGAGGGATTGAGACCATTTTTCACTGGGGACTGGGGTGCTTATGCTGTTAGTCCCGACACGGCGAACCACGTATTCGGCACGTCAGAGGGCGCAGGAACTGCAATTCTGACTTTCTTGGGTGGTTTCCATCCCCAAACCCAGTCCTTGTGGCTGACGGATATGGCACATCACCACTTGGCGATCGCAGTCATATTTATCATTGCCGGACACCAATACCGCACCAACTTTGGGATCGGTCACAGCATCAAAGAGATGCTCAATGCTAAGAACTTCTTTGGGATTGAAACAGAAGGTCAGTTCAACTTGCCTCACCAAGGGCTGTACGACACCTATAACAACTCGCTGCACTTCCAACTGTCTATTCACTTAGCAGCGTTAGGAACGGCGCTTTCTTTGGTGGCACAGCACATGTACGCCATGCCTCCCTACGCCTTCATCGGGCAAGATTTTACGACTCAAGCAGCGCTGTACACGCACCACCAGTACATTGCGATCGCCTTTATGATAGGAGCCTTCGCCCATGCGGGGATCTTTTGGGTACGCGACTACGACCCAGAACAAAATAAGGGTAACGTTCTCGATCGCGTCTTGAAGCACAAAGAAGCGATTATCTCCCACTTATCTTGGGTGTCTCTCTTCTTAGGCTTCCACACTCTAGGGATTTACGTCCACAACGACGTAGTGGTTGCCTTCGGAACTCCCGAAAAGCAAATTCTGATTGAACCAGTGTTCGCACAGTTCATTCAGGCTTCCCACGGTAAAGTTCTATATGGCTTTAACACTCTGTTATCAAATCCCGATAGCATTGCTTCCACAGCTGGCGCGACCTATTTACCAGGTTGGTATGAGGCGATCAACAACACCACGAACTCTCTGTTCTTGACCATTGGTCCTGGTGACTTTTTAGTACACCATGCCTTTGCTTTGGCGATCCATACTACTGTTTTGGTTTTGGTCAAAGGTGCGTTGGATGCCCGTGGTTCCAAACTGATGCCCGATAAGAAAGACTTCGGTTATGCCTTCCCTTGCGATGGTCCCGGTCGGGGTGGCACTTGCGATATCTCCGCTTGGGACTCCTTCTACTTAGCTGCTTTCTGGGGACTCAATACTGCTGGTTGGGTGACGTTTTACTGGCACTGGAAGCACTTAGGTATTTGGCAAGGTAACGTGGCTCAGTTCAACGAGTCTTCTACCTACCTCATGGGTTGGCTGCGCGATTATCTCTGGCTATACTCGGCTCAGTTGATTAACGGCTATAACCCATATGGCATGAATAACTTATCTGTCTGGGCTTGGATGTTCTTATTCGGACACCTGGTATGGGCAACTGGTTTCATGTTCCTGATCTCTTGGCGCGGTTACTGGCAAGAGTTGATCGAAACTTTGGTCTGGGCGCACGAGCGGACACCTCTAGCCAACCTAATTCGTTGGAAAGACAAGCCTGTAGCTATGTCTATTGTTCAAGGTCGCCTGGTTGGTTTAGTTCACTTTGCGGTTGGCTACATCCTTACCTATGGCGCTTTTCTCATTGCTTCAACCGCTGGTAAATTTGGTTGAGGTTGTAGAGGAGAAATACATGTTTAATTGAGACTTTACGAACGTTAGATGTAGCGTCTCTACATAAAGCCCCACCTATTTCTATCTTATAGGTAGGGTTTTTTATTATGAGTATTTCTTGCTTTTCTCAATTAGGTAAAATACTATTTTTTAGAGACTTACGTTAATATATCTCTACTATCTATACCGACGAAGAGCGGTCTTGAAATTAGTAAAAATTCGTGTCGTTTTCTAACAGCAACTTGTATCCATATAAACATAACTTTTAACCACTATCTCTTTCTTTAGTTAGTGTTGAGCTTCTAATACATTTAGTTAATCTATAAATAAGTGAATTCTCTGCCTCATGCAGACTTACTGTCCTAGATAGCTTTCCTAAAAGAGACAGAACTGGTATAGTTTTTCTTCTCTGATTGGGCACTGGTTAGCTTTCTAGGATTTTTACTTTATTGGTGCAAGAAAAACCGCCAGGGTTATCGCTGGCGGGTAGGAAAGGAGGAGAAAATTAACTTAAATATTAGATTTTGACACTACTTTTGAGTCGAACTCAGCTAAGGGTTAATGATGCCGAAGTAGAGAGCAGCAATAAAAACGAGAATTGCTAGAGTCACTATGCTGAGAGTGATACGAAACTTGGTATTAGGCAGTTGCTCGCGGGTTAGTACGCTATCTGCTTGTACCTGAGTTATCGGTTCAGATTTCGAGTCAGGATTAATGTGAGAAGTTGTGTCGTTTGCTAAAGCAGGAGGGGTTTTCGATGCCGGATCTGGGCGCGCAGTTTCGCGGTTGTCTATTTCAGGAGATGTATCCTTGGGGGAGTCGGGGGTTTCAGTGTTTGGTGTTTGGTTGTCTGGCGATCGCATGATTGTTTAGTGGTTTTTTAGTAACACATGTATTGCCATAGTTTCAAATATTGATTAGTGACTGCATCTTTCTATAGAACCAACTGCTTGAAAAAGGTTTCTATCAAAGGAGTTAGCTCGATCTAAAGTTTAGTTGTAACGCTAAATACAATACCAATCACTCGTTGTTTGTACGTCTTCGCTGCCGCACGAAACAAGGGATCGATTCGTAAGCTTGAATATCAGCAATTTTCTCACTACGTCTGTAACTTGGCTGAAGCCTTAGCAAAGTGAGATGGTCGCTTTGCGAACCGCCAAAGGCATCGCTATATTTTGTATTCAAAAATACAATTTTTTCTCAACCTAAAATATATCTTCAGTCTAGGTAAAACAGACTGAAAGGATGAAGCTGTAATACTTAGAGTTTTTCATCATAAGAGATGAAAAGGTGCTTCACTAACTTCACCAAAAGAATAGAAATTTATGTTCGGCATTGGAGAGTATGTGCTTCATCAAAAGACAGGGCACATCGGTAAAGTCATTGGTTACGGACACGAAATACTTAATGGTGTTTATACAACGACACTGAAAGTACTGGTAGATTACGCTGAAACTTCTGGAAAGCGAGGAGTTGTAGAAGAGGACTTGTATTCAGCCTGGGTAAAGTGGATAAGGTTTTAACGCTTCTACATAAGAGGTAAGCACAAGAGTTGGCTAAGCATTTATGGCGGAAATTTTCGATCTAGGCATGAGTGATGAGGAATACTTGCAACTGACTGCTCAAGGTAGAGATCCAGTGCAGGAACAGATTCTTGTCAGGAACCTTATCCGCGCTGGAGTACCAGCAGCAGAAGCCAATCGAGTTGCACCATTACTGCAAAAATTAGTTCGTTCGCCTCAAGAGGAAACTTTGATTAAAAAGGTTTGGCAGCAAGTCAGAAGCCAATAAGTCGAGTTGCTTCGCGCCAATTTACGCATTATGAAATCACGCATTAGTTTTTTGCAAATCTGGTCGTTCTTCTGAAAGAATTGCTCCTTCTACAGGGCATACTTGCAGACAAATACCGCAGTCAATGCAGCTAGTAAAGTCAATCCAGTTCCAATCAGTATCTTTGGCATTTTTGCCTGAACCTGGATAAATACAGGCAACGGGGCAGGCATCAATGCAATCGCCAATACCTTCACAAGTGTTAGCAATAATTGTATATCCCATAACATCTCCATTCAAAATACTTTTACCCATGAGCTTTGGGGAAAAAATTATTAATTGCTTTTTAGGTTTCTATAATTCTTATTTTTCTTCTTCTATCCAGGGTCAGAGCGTAATATTAAGCGGCTTTGTACTCGTTAATACAAGACATCTCTTAGTTACTGCTGCGTCTAAACTTTAGCAATT